>SHNG01000061.1 GCA_004295005.1 Gammaproteobacteria bacterium | reverse complement strand
TCTGTCTTGATCATGAGATTGTCCACGCAGCGCTGCACATCGCAGAACCTGATGTCGCCCTGGTCAAATTGAACTGGTGGACCGAGGAGTTGGCTGCCTTGGCAGTCGGCGCTGCCCGCCATCCACTCACGCAGGCACTGGTCGGGAGTCCGGGCCTTGACACGATACCAGCGGGGCAGTGGGGCAAGGCAGTGAGCGCAGCCTTTGACATGCGCGAGGCAGCTCCGGCGGCAACATTCCAGGACCTGCTCGCGCGCTATCGACAATTTGCCGAGTGTTGGGCTCCCATGCAGCAGGCGCTGTATTCCGCAATGGATGTCGATGCCTGGATCCAGGCGCGCAGCCTGGCCCTGGCCTTGCGCGACGCGCTCGGCTTGCAACACGCCCTGCAGCAGGACCGCTTGCCGTTGCCCATGGATCTCTTGGCGCGCCATCAACTCTCACGCGGTGAGCTGGCCCAGCCATCGGCCGCGCGGGATGCGATTCTGCGCGAGCATTTCGCCATTCTGGCGCACGCCATGAGGGCAGCAAATCGGCGTCGATTGACCGTACATGCCGCCGTGCAACTGCGCGCCGATGAGTACCGTTGCCGGCGAGTGCGCAACTCCGGCGATGTGTTGGAAGCCGGCCACGACGCGCTGGCCCGCTTGCCTTTTTCCAGTGCGTGGGTGGCTTGGCGCACAGCCCGCGCCATGCAGCGAAAGGGTTGATTCGGTAAGCTGGGCGCTTGAATTGACGTGGATCGGGCCAAATTTGCAAGTCTTGGGCGAGGTTGTTCAAGTCGTCATCCCGGCGAACGCCGGGATCCATTTTGATTCGAATGGTGCGTTTTCAAATGCCAGATGGATTCCGGCTTGCGCCGGAATGACGGCAGAAGCAAAAAATCAGCGTTGGCCCAAACCTGAAATCCTGTGAGCAAACACGTATGCCGAGTCTCCCCAGCAATGCACGCCTCATGCCCGACATCGCTGCCGCGACCGCGCTGGAAGCGGCTGGCCGTCTGGATTGGGTGGGCATGGACGAGATCGCGGTACCGGTTTGCCTGCCGGGTGAAGACGGCGGCAACGTGCAAGTCCCGGCCCGGGTGACTGCCCAGGTCAACCTCAAGGACGCCAGCGCCCGCGGCATCCACATGTCGAGGCTTTACCTGCATCTCGACAGGCACTTGCCGAGCGAAGCGCTGTCACCCTGCACCCTGCGTCGGCTGCTTCGCGATTTTCTCGACTCGCATGCCGAGCTTTCGGATCGTGCGCGCATCGACATCCGTTTCGAACAAATGATTCGT
>SHNG01000170.1 GCA_004295005.1 Gammaproteobacteria bacterium | reverse complement strand
TTCAAGTCGCACTGGAATCCGGTGCCCAAAGAGCCGAAACACCATGCTTAGAGAAGCCATCGAACTGCATCGCCAGGGTCGCCTGGAAGAAGCCGAAACCGCTTACCGTGCCGCCCTGCAGGGCAATCCGAATGACGGCGAGGCCTTGCGCGGCCTCGGCGCCGTGCGCCGCATGCGCGGTGATCTGGCTGAGAGCGCAGCGTTGATTTCGCGCGCCCATGTGCTGGCTCCCGAACAGCCGAAACTGCTGATGATGCTGGGTGCCGTGCAGTTCGAGTTGGGCAACCCGGACGCCTCGCGCGATGCCTATGAGCGCGTGCTTGCCCTCGACCCCAACACCGCGGGTGCGCACACCGCCCTTGGCCACATTGCCATGATGCAGGGCAATCCGACCTTGGCTGAACAATATTTCCGCACCGCGATGCGGGTCAGCGAAGATCCGCAGGCGCTGGCCGGACTCGGCACGCTTGCGCTGGACCGCGATGATCCGGAAACCGCCATCAAGTACCTGACGCGCGCCTCCGACCTGGCCCCAAAAGATGCCGGCATTGCCTATGCGTTGGGTCGTGGTTTTGCCAAGCGCGGCATGATCGCCTTTGCCGAGCAGGCGTTTCGCAATGCGCTGCGTCTCAGGCCCGGGCAGCCGAATGCAACCAGTGCACTCGGCCAGTTGCTGGTCCAGGAAAAACGTCCTGGCGAAGCCGAGCCCTATTTCCGTTCCCTGCTCGGCAAGCGCGGCTTCGATCTGGTCGCCGAACTCGGGATGGGCGACGTCGCGCGCCAGCAGGAGCGTTTCGCAGAAGCGGTTGAATCCTACAAGCGCGCACTGGCCATCAAGCCCGATCATGCGCTGGCATTTGAAACCCTGATTGCCTGCCTCGGCAAACTCGGTCGCGGTTCCGACATCATGCAGCTGCTCAACCAGCGCTTGGGCGAGCACCCCGACCAGGATCGCTGGCGCGTCTCGCGTGCGCGCCTGCTTGAAGCCGGTGGGCGCATCGGCGAGGCCATTGCCGACTGGAAGTGGCTGCACGACAAGCATCCGCAAAACCGCGAGGCCGCGACGGAACTGGCACGTGCACACGAATTCAATGGCGATCTCGACCTTGCCGCCAGCCTTGCCGAAAGTGCCGCCCGGCTGGCGCCACAGGATGCACAGCTTGCGCTGATCAGGGTGCGTGCCCTGATGCGGGCCGGCGAAAACGAGCGTGCGCGCGAACTGCTCTCTACCATCAGCTTGAGCAAGGTCGAGGAAAACCTTTCACGCAACTGCATGAACCTGTACGGCCACCTGCATGATCGCAGCGGGCAGATGGTCGAGGCATGCGACTACTTCCGCGAAGCGCAGAATGCACTGCCGCTGGTGCTGCCATCGCTCGATCCCCTGCCGGAAGATTTCGAAGCGCAACTGCACAAGGTCGGCGGTGAAAAC
>SHNG01000132.1 GCA_004295005.1 Gammaproteobacteria bacterium | reverse complement strand
TATGCGTCTTGAACAGGAGGTTAGCGTCCGCGCTCGTGGTGTAATTTCCGGTGTAGGCGATGGTGTATTCCGGGGTGGGGCATGCCCCACCCCGGAATGCGGCGTCGCTGGTGGCCACCGGGTTCATCGTTATGGTGGAGTTTGCACACTTCAACCGTGACGAAGAGGAGTTCCCGATGACCGAGGACAGATTACTGATCGAAGAGCTTGCTGCGAAGGGCGGCCAACCGGATTTTTTGCGCACCATCGCCGAGAACGTGCTGCAGCTGATCATGGAGGCCGACGTTGATGGCCTGATCGGCGCGGGTCGCCACGAACGCAGCAGCGAGCGCGCGACCTGGCGCAACGGCTATCGCGACCGTTCGCTGGATACCCGGGTAGGCACGCTGAACCTGAAAATCCCCAAGCTGCGTGCTGGGTCCTACTTTCCGGGCTTCCTTGAGCCCCGCAAGATGGTCGAGAAAGCGCTGGTTGCGGTGATCCAGGAAGCGTGGATCGGCGGGGTCAGCACCCGGCGGGTCGATGAACTCGTCCAGGCCATGGGCATGACCGGCATCTCCAAGTCCACCGTCTCCAAGCTTTGCAAGGACATTGACGAGCGCGTCCATGCCTTTCTGAAACGCCCGCTCACCGGCGAATGGCCGTATCTCTGGCTCGATGCCACCTATCTCAAGGTACGCGAAGGCGGGCGGATCATCAGCGTTGCCGCAATAATCGCCATGGCCGTCAACACCGAGGGCCGGCGCGAGATCGTCGGCCTGCATATCGGCCCCTCGGAAGCGGAGGTCTTCTGGTCCGACTTCCTGAAGGACCTTGTTCGGCGCGGTCTTACCGGCGTGAAGCTGGTCATCTCCGATGCTCACGAGGGCCTCAAGGGCGCGATCACCCGCGTCATGGGCGCCACCTGGCAGCGCTGCCGGGTGCACTTCATGCGCAATGCCCTGTCCTATGTGCCCAAGGGCCAGAACACTGTCGTCGCCGCCGCGATCCGCCAGGTCTTCCTGCAGCCCGATCAGAAAAGCGCAACGCAGGTCTGGCGACAGGTCGCCGACCAGTTGCGCACCCGTTGGCCCAAGCTCGGCGCCTGCATGGACGAGGCCGAAACCGACGTGCTCGCCTACACCGGCTTTCCCACCCAGCACCGCACGAAGTTACACTCAACCAATCCGCTCGAGCGGCTCAACAAGGAGGTCAAGCGCCGCGCCGACGTCGTCGGAATCTTCCCGAACGAAGACAGCATCATCCGCCTCGTCGGGGCTGTGCTGATGGAGCAGAACGACGAGTGGCAGCTCCAGCACCGATACATGCAGATCGAAGGCATGGCCGAACTCAACCAACCCATGATCGAGGAGGAAAATCAGCCCCTACACATCACCGCCAAAGCCGCCTGACGATGGCCCACGGCCACAGCCGAAATTACACCACCTTGACGGACGCGACCTGCTCTGATAGCTATAGAAATAAGCAAAATTATTTTGCGGCACCTGAGGAGGGTATCTTGA
>SHNG01000062.1 GCA_004295005.1 Gammaproteobacteria bacterium | reverse complement strand
GGGCAGCTGCCGCCGCTCCAACACCGCGCCGTTTTCCGCTTTCCAGCGAATCAGGTCGGCTTCTTCGGCCAGCGCTTCGTCGACACTTCTCGCCGTGAACCACAGTTCGCCATCGGCAGAAAAGCTGGCCCAACTGACGGGCCGTTCCGGGTCATGCGAAAAACGCCCCAGCAGATTCAAACCGTGGCTGCTGATCACATCCGTGCTGCCGTTTGGTGGGCCGCTGGCGAGCAGGCGCGTCCCATCCGGGGAAAGCTCCAACTGGCGCAGCGGTCCACGCAGGACGATTCCCGCCGGCAAGCGCTTGCCGCTATGCACGTCATACTCGATGAGGTGCTCCTCAAAGCCCTGGGGTCCGTTGCCTGCGAAGGCAAGCACCAGATTTGCATTGCGCGGATTGGCAACCAATCGCAATGGATTGGCCGGTAACTCGATTGCCGGGTAGCGCGCACGCATCGTCTTCGCGTCCAGCACATGCAGGGCCGCGCCCGCACTTGCAATGATGACCTTGCCGCCATCAACCAGTTCGGCAAAGGCTATCGGTTGCGGCAAACGGACCCATTCCCCGGAAGATTGGCCGCGCGTACTCACCACGCGCAACTGGTCGTAGGCAACATCGAGCACCTGCGAACCATCGTAGTACAGGATTCCCGGAATCTGCATTGCAGCACGGGCTGGCAGGTTCACCGCCGATGGCAAGCGCCAAAGGCGAACTTCCCCATCCATGCTCGCGGTCGCCAACAAGCCCTTGCTCATGGAGACACCCACGGAGTTGGTGCCCGCGCGCATGACTCGGGTTGGGCTGGTTGGCAGGCGCGTGGCTTCCAGAGGTATCGGTCCCGACTCGGCAATTCGCCAGAGCGAGATCGCGCCAGATCCGGCTGCGACGAGCAAGCGCTCCGCATGGCTGATTGCAACCTGGCGTGGTTCGAAGTCATTGAGCATCAGACCAGCGTTCAAGGGCTGGCGAGTGGCAACATCGAATGCAAATGCACCACCATCCGCGCGCACGACTGCTATCCACGCATCGTCTTCACTGAAGGAGATCCATTTCACTGCAGAACCCGACGGTAGTTGAAGGGAGTGCACGGCACGCGTCCCTGCGTCGACAAGACTGACCCTGCCGCGACCATCACCCACCGCAATCATGGTCCCGTTGTTGCTCTCCATCAGCGCATGTACCGTGGTTCCATCGGGCATGGCGATGGCCGATGCCTTGTCCAGATCAAGCGGATTGCGCAATTCAACCCCGAATTGTGTTCCAAGCACGGCAACCGCGAAGCGCGCGTCGCGCCCAAGCAGCCACGGCAAATCCCAGTTCGTCGGCTGGGAAACCCTCGCGGACAAGGCTTTCCAGGGCCCAACCTGCCATGTCTGTATTGTTCGTTCCTGAGTCCGCACCAGCGCATGCTTGCCGTCCGCGCTGAAGATCGCATCGGAATAGGCGATCGGAGGTTCGATGACCTCCGCACGCTCCAGATCAATCAGGTAGGTATCCCCGTTTCCGGGATTGGCCAGGTAGTCTGGCCAATCCAGCGTCACCCGCAGGTGCTGATTGTCCACAAAGCGCAACAAGCGCGGTGCACGCATGTTGCCATCGGAAGTGGGTAGCGCAGCGAGGTCCA
>SHNG01000178.1 GCA_004295005.1 Gammaproteobacteria bacterium | reverse complement strand
GTCAAGGGCATGAGCATCACCACCAGCGAAGGCATGGCGGCCTATGCCAAGCTTGCCCTTGTCTCAGGCGTAACCGGAGGGGTCATGGCAGAGTTGCAGGGTGGGCGCTTCGGCAACGGCTTTGTCAGCGCCGGAGCCAGTGCGGTGCTCTCACCGATTCCGGAGGTGGCCGCAGAAGGTGCGGCAGGACAAACCGTGATAGCAGCCGTGATTGGCGGCACGGTGTCGGAACTGAGCGGCGGAAAGTTCGCCAATGGCGCGATTGCGGCGGCGTTTCAGTTTGCGGTGGGGAGATCAATTGCTGCGAGGCGTACTTCTGAAGCAAGTGGGGATGGAGGCGGTGATCCGATTCCGGAAGATCTTTCTGGTGTTCCAACCGACAGATTGCGCGCAATGATGACGTCCTCCGATCCGGCAGATCGAGTTGGTGCAGCTAGGCAGGCTATTGCCTACTTCAAGATTAAAGTTCCCGGCGCGAGGTATGAATTGAGGTACGACGGGAACCTCAAGTACAGAGGACTAACCGAACTTAATGGTGGATTGAGCGTAACCCTTGGGCCTCCAGCGTATCGGAGTTGGAGTCAACTGGGCGCTACTCTCGGTCACGAGATCGAAGTTCACGTTGCTCAGTTCACGGTCGATGGACCAATGGGTGGGAAACCAGGAGAATACGATCGAAGAGAGGTTTCTGCGTACGAATATAATATTAGACAGTCGTCTAGGTTCGGGAACTCTCAACCTGAGATCGAAGTCATGAAGAATCTTCGGGACTACCACTTGAATCGACTGCAGGGCAACCGATGATCATTGTTCCGATAAGCCAGCTCAGAGACAAGCGGATTGCGCCGCAAACACGCGCTTTGCGTCGCCATGCATTGACATCAGCAGCACTTGCACTTTTCATAGTTCTATTTGTTCGTGCAACACCTGCATTTGGGGCGGACGAAAAATGGCAAGATAGAATGGTTGAGTTGAAAATCGAGCACCAAGGAGAAGTAATTAGGATCGAGCTAGCCAACCGAACAGAAGTTGGCTACGAGGCAGTTCTACCCATGTTGCTGTCTCCATCAGGTGATGTGTCAGGGTTGGAGTATCAGTTTGTCGATTCTCGTGGTGAGAGAGCAATCCTTTGCGGATTGGTTAACCCAATTTCGGCCCCTAAGCCGACCATTGTCAAGCCAGGAATTGTTTACTTAGAAATCGAGCGAATTGACTTCTTGGCCAGAATCTACTGCCTTTCTAGCGATGAGTACAGGTTAAGGGTCGTATTCCACAATGTATGGAATGGGAAGGAGATTTCGGCTCCCCTGATATCGAACGAGCTACGAATACGTCCCGGCGGGCAAACGACAACGCCAGCGCCCGCGAAGACCACGCGCGATTGAAAGATCAAAGGGGTCACGATCAAAGCAGATCAAAGGGGTCAGAGTCATTGATTTCTGGCCACCTGAGAAGTAGTCTTGCCCTCGATGCTGGGGTGCGCGCGAGCAGGCGGGATTGCGCACGGTGGTGGCGATCGTGATTGCTTGCTACACCGGGTACTACGCTGCCCTGCCTTCAACGACCGCCGCCCAGGCGGCCGCGGCCTCATTTGTCGGCGGCTTTGCCGCGGGAGCTATCCAGTCCGGCAACCTGCGTGGTGCCGTGGTGGGAGGCATCAGTTCGCTGGCGTTTTATGGCGTCGGCCAGAAATTCTCGGTCAAGGGCATGAGCATCACCACCAGCGAAG
>SHNG01000162.1 GCA_004295005.1 Gammaproteobacteria bacterium | reverse complement strand
CAGCTTGTCTCCGTCGCCCGCTGGCGGGAGAGGGCTGGGGTGAGGGTGGTGCAACACACAAGTGCAAGGTTTCAAGCAAGCGCAGGCCCCACCCTCACCCGCCGCTGCGCGTCGGCCTCTCCCGCCAGCGGGAGAGGCGGAACGCCATGGCATCGACTATCCCGCGTCCCGTGCCCCATGTCCCGCGTCCCGAATGCCGCGAAACTTCATGTCTCCCTCGCCCGCTGGCGGGAGAGGGCTGGGGTGAGGGTGGTGCAACACGCAAGTGCAAGGTTTCAAGCAAGCGCAGGCCCCACCCTCACCCGCCGCTGCGCGTCGGCCTCTCCTTCATGCCCTCTGGGTACGCCAGCGGGAGAGGCGGAACGAGCAATACCGCCTATTCCCCGCGCTTCGCACGCTGCCACAACGCTTCCTGCGCCTGCAGCGACTGTCCTTCAAGCCGGCCACCCGCTTCCCTCGCCAGCTTTTCCATGCGGCGGAAGCGCCGTTCGAACTTGGCATTCGCATGGCGCAGCGCGGCCGAGACATCCACACCCGCATGTCGCGCCAGGTTGGCACAGACAAACAGCACATCGCCGATCTCGTCGGTCAATCGCCCCTTGTCCGCACCCTTGCCAAGCTCTTCGCGCACCTCGCCGATTTCTTCGGCAAGCTTGTCCAGCACCGGCTCCACGCCCGGCCACTCGAATCCGACGGCAGCCGCGCGCCTCTGCAACTTGAGCGCACGCTGCCACTCCGGTAGACCTTTCGCGACACCGGCCAGGGCACTGTCGTCAATTTCCCCATCCGCCTCGCGTTCGCGGCGCTTGATTGCTTCCCAGTTTGTCAGCACTTCTTCGGCAGTGTCCGCCTGCACATTGCCGAACACATGCGGATGGCGCACCGTCAATTTTTCGCAGATGGCGGCCACCACGTCGGCAAAGACAAAATGTCCGGCTTCCTCGGCCATGCGCGCATGGAACACCACCTGCAGCAACAAGTCGCCCAGCTCGTCGCACAGTGCCGCATAGTCCTTGCGATCCACCGCATCGGCCACCTCGTAGGCTTCCTCGATGGTGTACGGAACGATGCTGTCGAAATCCTGCTTCACGTCCCAAGGGCATCCGTTTTCGGGATCGCGCAGGCGCGCCATGATGGCTAGAAGTTCATTGATGTTCGACATGGGACCCCGTGAGCGTTGCAGTCAATCCGGGCATTAGACCCGCTCTGGGCAATCATGTCGAAGCGTTCGCGGCGCTTACCTCGAAACGCAAATGATTCCGATGCCCTTGCCGGGACCCGACTTTGCCGCCTGCCATCACGGCCTCGGTTTTTTCCGCCCCTTTGCTTGAGTCCCGCTCCAGGGGTTCAGCAACGGAACTCCGGTGGATTTGAAGTCGGTGATGTTGCGCGTGACCACGGTCATGCCATGAATCAGTGCGCTGGCAGCGATCAGCGCGTCGCGTTCGCCGCGCTTGTCGGGGACATGCAAGCGTGCCGCCCGGCGCGCCACCTTTGCGTCGATGGGCAGGGTACGCATTTCGAACTCGGGTAAAACTTGTTGCTCAAACCATTTGCGCAGCGATGCGCCCTGGCGGCTATCGCGACGCTCAATCAACAGCACGCCGAGCTCAATTTCCAGAATGCTGATAGCACTCAGATACAGCTCGGCGGCATCGACCTTCGTCGACCACTCGGCAACGCCGGCATCGGCGTTTCCAGAGCGAACCTTGCGCAACTCGGAAACCACATTCGTATCG
>SHNG01000113.1 GCA_004295005.1 Gammaproteobacteria bacterium | reverse complement strand
GCGTGATGATGGCGGTCAGCCGCAAGGCGGCCACGCGCGGCAGCCTGCTTCGCGTATTCGGACTGATGTTTGCCCTGGCCATTGCCATCGGCACCACCATCGGCGGCGGCATCCTGCGCACACCCGGCGAAGTTGCCGCGCTCCTTCCCAGCGTGTACTGGATTTTCGCCATCTGGATCTTTGGCAGCATCAATGCCTTGCTTGGTGCTGGCGCATTTTCCGAACTTGGAGCCATGCTGCCGTGCGCCGGCGGGCCGTATGTGTTCGCGCGCAGGGCGCTCGGGGATTTTGCGGGATTCTTTGTCGGTTACGTGAACTGGTTCAGCAACAACGCATCAACCGCCGCCATTGCCCTGGTGGTCGGCGAATACTCTGCCACCTTGATTCCGCAACTCGGTGGGCAGACAACCGCCGTGGCCTTGGGCGTATTCATCGTGCTGGTCGCACTCAATTGGGTGCAGGTGCGTGCCGGCGGCT
Organism: Gammaproteobacteria bacterium; assembly: GCA_004295005.1. GTDB lineage: Bacteria > Pseudomonadota > Gammaproteobacteria > Xanthomonadales > Rhodanobacteraceae > Dokdonella. Next base: position 1,355 of record SHNG01000113.1, on the reverse strand, counting down.
GGGTGCAGAAACTCACCACCCTGGCGAAGCTGTTGGGGCTTGGCGTGCTTGTCGTGGCTGCATTCGTGATGCTCGAACCGACACCATCCACGGTCGCGCCGGCCGCGATGCCGCAGGGCGTGGCTTTGCTGGCCGCCCTGGCAATGGCCATGCAGGCCGTGATCTTCACCTTCGATGGCTACTACTACACGGTCTATTTTGGCGAGGAACTCAAGGATCCGGGCCGCGAGATTCCGCGCGGCATGTTCCGCAGCCTGTACCTGATCATCGGCATGTACCTGCTGCTCAATGCGGCCTTCCTGTGGGCCATTCCGCTGAGCCAATTGGCGCATGATCCTTTTGCCGGCGGCACCGTTGCCCATCTGCTGTTCGGCATCCGCGGCGATCAGTTGCTGACCTTGATCGTGGTGATCTCGATGATCGGTGTCATCAATTCCGGAATCCTGTGCGGGCCACGCATCCTGCTGGACATGGGGCGTGATCGCTTGTGCCCGCCGCAAGTGACGCGGGTCAATCGCGGTGGCACGCCCGACGTCGCCTTGCTCGCCACCGCCCTGGTCACCCTGGCCTTCCTTGTATCCGGTGCGTTCGACGGCGTGCTCAAGGTCACCGCTTCGTTGATGGCGGTGCTTTCGGCTTCCATGTTCGTGTGCGTGATCGTGTTGCGCAAACGCGAGCCGCACCTCAATCGCCCGTATCGCAGTTGGGGCTATCCGTGGTCAACGTATGCCGGCCTCACGATTGCCGTGGCTTTCCTGATTGGAGTGATGATCGCCGACCCGCTGCATTCGTGGATCGCCCTGGGCCTGCTGGTGGCCACCTGGCCGGTCTATCGTGCCGTGGTGGTGCTGCGCGATCGCGCAAGGTCCGAGCCGGCATGAATCAGATTGCAACGCACGCAGAGACATGGGCGAGCCCAACGAATCCCTGACAGCGGCGGATTCACGCGCCTGGTTCAAGCGCTTTCCCGATCAGGGCAAGGTGCCGATCGTGCTCAACATGATCGCTGCCCTTTTTGGCAACGCGATCATTTTCCTTCTGGTGCTGGATGGATACCTGCGCGCAGCGCATCTGATCGTGCTGGTTGCCGCCGAAACGCTGTTGCTTCTGATCATGAGCCGCGCGCAACTGCTGCTGGTGCCACAACGCGATTGGCCGGAGCAACCCAAGCCGTGGTCGGAACGCTGGCCGATCCTCGCGTTTGGCGTGTTCTGGATCTGTGGCGCGTATTCCATCACCCTGCTGTTCATCAACGGCTGGGGTGATCTGCTTGAACTCATCCGTTCCCGCGAAGCATGGATCGCAGCCTGGCTCCACATTCCACTGGCCTGCACGCTGCAGATTGCACTCGTTCA
>SHNG01000152.1 GCA_004295005.1 Gammaproteobacteria bacterium | reverse complement strand
CGCACTGGAGAGATGCTCGTCAAGATCCTTGACGTGGCTGTTGATGCTGGCTGTTGTGATGGTCGCTTCGACCGATGACTTGGTGATGTCATCGGCGTCGTAGTTGATGCTGCCCTCAATCTGGTCGAAATTGGCAACCGGATTGGAAAACCCGAAATGATTCCAGCTGAACTCCACCTGGGTATGGTGGTTGTCCATGACATAGGTTTCTGCCGCGGCAAAAGCACCGCTTGAGGCAAACACTAGGGCGACGGCGAGCAGGGATTTCTTGAGCATGGTGAGACTCCGTGTGGGTTGGCGTCAGAGGATCTGACAGGCTTCTTCAAACGCGAATCGCTGTTCGCGGGGACGCAGGCTGGCGGGGTTGCCGTAGCCGATGTTGATGAGGAAATTGGACTTGATCTCGGTGCCGGAGAAGAACAATTCATCCACTTTGGCACTGCTGAACCCCGACATGGGACCGCAGTCCAGTCCCAGCGCACGCAGCGCGATGATCAGGTAGGCACCCTGCAGGCTGGAGTTGCGAAATGCCGTTGCCGCGATGGCTTCCGGCTTGCCCTCGAACCAGGGCACCGCGTTTTCCTCCGTGTACACGCGCGGCAAATGCCGATAAAAGGCATGGTCGGCGGCGATGATGGCCGTGGCCGGTGCGGCCATGGTTTGCTCGACATTGTCCGGCGACAGGGCTGCGCGCAGCTTCTGCTTGGCTTCCGCCGAGCGCACGAAAATCACGCGCAGCGGCTGGCAATTGGCACTGGTCGGGCCGAGCTTGGCCAGATCATAGGCCTGGCGCAGCAGATCATCGCTGACCGGCTTGTCCAGCCAGGCATCGGCGGAGCGGCGGTAGGTGCGCGCCGTGCGAAAGAGCTGGTCAAGGGCGAGGTCGTTCAATGGGTTGGTCATGGCGGCTCCGTTGCACAGAAATGGCGGGCATCCCTGCTTGAGTTAGAGTTTAGGGGCGGTTGTTGATCGATCAACGCAACAATCGACAACGGATTGCTCCCACCGGATGGACAATGCCTGAGGCCCACGGCTCCCGCAATCAGCAGGAACGCATGACTGGCAATGGATTTGAATTGAACGGCGATGGTTCCCGCGAAACCTGCTGGGTCATCAGCGATGGCGCCGCCGGCAACGAGCGTCAGGCCCTGGCGCTCGCGCAGGGGCTTGGCCTTGAAGCGGTGACGATTCGACTGCACCTGGCCCGACCGTGGCGCTGGTTTGCCCCTCATCTGACCTGGTTGGCCGGATCCGCCATGCGCTGCACGGATGGCACGCGGATCAGCACGGCATGGCCGGATGTGGCCATTGGCTGTGGACGCGCGGCTGCGCTGCTGACGCGTTGTCTGCGCGAATGGAGTGGCGGGCGCTGCTTCACCATCCAGATTCTCGATCCGCGCATCGCACCACACCGCTTTGGCGCCGTCATCGCCCCGCGCCATGATGCGCTTGCCGGCGACAATGTCATCACCACGCTGGGGGCCCTCAACACCATCGATGATGCATGGCTGGCCCATGCGCGTGAACAATTTCCTGCGCTCGAAGCCCTGCCCGTGCCACGCATTGCCGTCCTGATCGGCGGGCCGCACAAGGCGCAGGCGTTGGACGATGGCTATCTTCAATCCCTGAAACAATGCCTGGCATCGCTGCACGCTCGGCATGGCGGCAGCTTCCTGGTCAGCACCTCACGGCGCACTCCGCCGGCCATGCGTGCCGCACTCAGAAGCTGGTTCACGCAATGGCCGGGCGTGTTTTGGGCGGATCGCAGCGATGGCGAGAATTCCTATCCAGGCATGCTCGCCTGGGCCGACCGCTTCGTGGTCAGCGCCGATTCGGTCAACATGATTTCCGAAGCCTGCGCTACCGGAAAACCCGTGCATG
>SHNG01000095.1 GCA_004295005.1 Gammaproteobacteria bacterium | reverse complement strand
CGATTCGAGCAGAAGGACGGCGAGCCGAAGCCGCGTAAGGTTCCGTACTACGCAACCGGCTCCCGCCGCACGGGGCAGCAGGGCAGCGACGACGACCGCGCGCGGCTGGTGCCTTTTGATCATGCCTACCGCGCGGTGGAGGCGGGGAAATTCTCGGGCCTGGGCTTTGCCTTCTTGCCGGGTGACGGTCTGATAGGCATCGATCTGGACAACGTGATCGACCCGGGAACCGGCGAGGTGCAGGAGCGGGCGCAGGGAATCATCGATGCGTGTGCGAGCTTCACCGAGTTTTCGCCGTCGGGCCGTGGTGTGCATATCTACTGCCTGGGCGAGACGAAGAGCCACAAGAGCAACGAGATCGGCGTGGAGATGTTCTGCGGACGTCAGTTCTTCACGGTGACGGGCCGACAGTTTCCGGGCTCTGTGGATGTGGTGACGGCGATTCGCCCTGCGGTGGTCGATCGGCTGCACCAGGTGATCGATGAGGCGCGCGGAAAGCAGCGCGCTACCGGGTCAGTTGCCCCATTGCGGCAGCCAGTCGAGGGTCGGGATGGTGGCGGGCTCGAAGAGCGTTCGTTCTTCGCAAGGGTGAATTCCAAGGCGTTGCATAACTTGGTCGCCTGGGTGCCCGCGCTGCTCCCGAAGGCGCGCCCATATCAAGGCGGGTTTCGCATCACTTCAGCCGATCTCGGTCGCGACTTGGAAGAAGACCTGTCGATGGTGCCCGAGGGCATCTTCGACTTCGGTACCGAGTGCGGCAAGACGGCAATCGACATCGTGCTTGAATGGGGCGCGCCGGCCAAGCCGCTGGAGGCCGCCGAGTGGCTGTGCGCTCGCATGGGCATTAATCCTGAGTCGCTGGGCGGAAAGCGTAAGCGTCAGCGCACCGCCCCCCTCGCACCCTCTCGCTCGAGCGCAGCAGAGCCGACCATGCAAACGGCTGCCGAGCACATTGAGCCTCCAGAGTGGGTATCTGAAGCACCTCCGATCGACGATCTGATGCACTTAGTGCATGACTCAGCCGAGTTCAATAGCAGCTTCAGGCGCAACGACAAGGGAAACATCCAGCCGAGCCTCTTCAACACATTGCACGTGCTCGAGGGCGATCCTCAGTGGCGGGATGTGCTTGGGTTCAACCAGTTCAGCTATCGCATCGTCAAACGCAGATTGCCGCCCGTACAGCCGGCGACAGAGGGCGAGTGGGCAGACATCGATGACGTGCGCTTGCAGGTGTATCTGACCAAAACCTACGGCTTCGAGCCGAAGAAAGCAACGGTGATGGATGCCGTGATGCAGGTGGCGCACGCAGCGCCATTCCACCCCGTGCGCGAATATCTAGATGGCCTGGTGTGGGACGGGACGGAACGGCTTGCCACACTGCTGGCCGACTGCTGGGGGGCGCTTTCCACGCTCGGCTCTGCTGCGCTCCGGCGCGAGGACGCTGGGGCGCATCGGCGCTTGGCGAAGTACCTCGAGTTGGCGGGGACGAAGTGGCTGATCGGAGCGGTGGCGCGCATCTTCAAGCCGGGCTGCAAGCTCGACACGATGCTGGTATTCGAGGGCGGACAGGGTGATTTTAAGTCGTCGTCCATCCGCGCGCTGTTTGGCGATGAGTGGTTCAGCGATTCGAAAATGACCATCGGCGACAAAGACGCGCTGGCCCAGATGCAGGGCAAGTGGGCGTACGAGATGGCGGAGATGGACGCGCACCGCAAGGCGGATGACACCGCATTCAAGCAGTTCATTACCACGCAGATTGACCGGGTGCGTTGGCATTACGGCAAGCGCGCGGAAGACGTTCCGCGTCAGTGCATCTTCGTTGGCACGACCAACATGAGCCAGTACGGGAAGGACGAAACTGGCATGCGGCGTATCTGGCCGGCCGAGGTTGGGTTGGTCGATTTGGAGCGGATCCGCAGCACGCGCGACCAACTATGGGCCGAAGCGGTGGCGCTGTTCAAGGCGGGTGCCTCGTGGTGGGTGGATAAGCGGGTGTTCGTGCTCGAGCCGGACGACGAGCCGCTGATCGATCGGCCATGGAGTGAGTTCGACCTGTTCGAGGAGCAGGGCGAAGCCAGGCAGAACGTGGATGCCTGGGAAGAGCCGATCGCCAAGTTCATCGCCGACAACA
>SHNG01000005.1:415-2209 GCA_004295005.1 Gammaproteobacteria bacterium | reverse complement strand
GACCTCCGCACGCTCCAGATCAATCAGGTAGGTATCCCCGTTTCCGGGATTGGCCAGGTAGTCTGGCCAATCCAGCGTCACCCGCAGGCGCCGATTGTCCACAAAGCGCAACAAGCGCGGTGCAAGCATGTTGCCATCGGAAGTGGGTAGCGCAGCGAGGTCCACTCGACCACGTTCGGTCAGGGTTTCCGTGTCGAACCAGCGCACGCTCATGTCATTGAGTGCCAGCGCCATCAGGCGACCATCCGGACTCAACTCGGTGGCCAAGGGCATCGCATCCGGCACGATCATTCGATCAATAAGCACCACGCCCTGGTTCAGGATGGCGCCGATTTCCCGTCGCTCGATTGCCGCCGTGCCGACGCCCTCGGCATGCTCTTGTTCCTCGACGTTGGCAATGAGGCCGGGCAAGGCCTGGAATCCATTGCCGTCCTGCTGCAGACGCAACGCCGCCTCGCGGCGGCTTTCCCACAGTCGTTGGTTGGAAATTGCGGCATTTTTTTCCGCACGCTGCCACTGCTGGGTGCTTGCCAACAGGCCAATGACGAGGGCACCCACGCCGAACAATGCAGCCGCAGCAACTTTCGGTTCGCGTCGCATCCAGCGACCAATGCGCTGCCACGAACTCAATGGCCTCGCCTTCACCTCGCGCTGATCGATGAAACGCGCGAGGTCGTCGGCCAATGCGCCTGCACTCGCATAGCGCGCTGCCGGATCGCGGGCGAGACACTTCCGGATGATCGCATCCAGATCCAGCGGCAGGTCTGCGCGCAGGCGCCGCGGCTCGGGCAGACGGGCCTCACGCAAGAGCGCAAGCGTGGCTTGCGCCGAGCCGCCGCTGAAAGGCGGCTGTCCAGTGACCAGCTCGTACAGAATGGCACCCAGTCCCCAGATGTCGGTTGCCGGAGTCAAGGGTTGCGCTCCGGGCTCACCTTGCTCGGGTGCCATGTAACTGGGCGTGCCGGAGACTTCGATGGCTTCCATCGCCAACACATCGTCCAGGCGCCGGGCCAGGCCGAAGTCCGCCACATGCGGTACATCGGCTTTATCAAGCAACACGTTGGCTGGCTTGAGATCCAGATGCAGAACGTTGAGGCGATGTGCGTACTCCACCGCTTCGGCGATCGTGCGCATCAAGGCGGCCGCGGCTCGCGCACCCCAGGGGCCATCCACATGCAATGCGCCCGCCAGACTGCGCCCATGCACCAGGCGCATGCTGAAGAAATGCAGATCCTCCGCCGTGCCGACTTCAAACACGGTGACGATGTTCGGATGCTGCATGCGCGCAGCGTTCTGCGCCTCGCGCTGGAAGCGCGAAATGAACTCACGCGAGGCCCAGGGTCCGGCGGCCAGCAACTTGACCGCAACTTCGCGATCCAGACTGATCTGGCGTGCTCGATAGACAACACCCATGCCGCCCTGACCAATCAGTTCAAGCAGCTCGTAGTCACCAAGCTGACGCTGCTGAGGGTCATTCAGATCCAGCTCCAGCGCATCCAGAGGCAAGAACGCCAGGTGCCGGCCAACGCTCAATTGCTCGCTGCCCTGGCGCTGTCGGACAGATCCGCTCAGGCTTCCGAACGCGAGATCTGCCAGGGCTGCCTGGTCGCCGGAGGGCATCAGCGAGTCCGCGAGACTGGATTCCGGCGGGCGCATGGTTTGCTTGCTGCTCATCGCGCCTTTTCGCGCAGGATCGAATGCAGCACCTTCATCTCGGCATCGAGCTCATCAGACGAACTGATCGTATCGGCCAGCTCCTCGCCAATCAGCTCGCGCAAGCGCTGGCGCAAACGC
>SHNG01000005.1:0-405 GCA_004295005.1 Gammaproteobacteria bacterium | reverse complement strand
AACCACCAGCGCCAGCTGCCTGCGCCCCAGTTCACGCGCAAGCTCTTCGTATTGACCTGCGACCGGTTCCACGGCGAGGAACTTGTGCAATGCCTCGTACATGGGCAGATGACCGGTCTGCCGCGCCTCGGCGCGAAGGCGGTGCGTAGCCCGCGAAAGCATCTCCAGCGCAAAGCTGTACTGGTAAGCCGCTTCCGGCGAATGCGACTGGATGTTGTCGCGCTGGTAGCGCAATTCGAGATTGTTCGGGGCGTGCTGCAGTTCCGATGCCATCTCGCCATCCGGCGTGCGTCGCCAGTCCTCGGCGAGAAAAGCATTCAGACGCGCCAGCAGGTAGGCACGAAAGCGTGCCTGGGCGAGCGCTGCCGCGTCATCACGGAAATGCACGAACAGGTTTTGCAGGAA
>SHNG01000146.1 GCA_004295005.1 Gammaproteobacteria bacterium | reverse complement strand
GGCGTACATTGACATGGTCGTCGTCTCCTGTCGTTGGAATGGGCCGAGCCAGAATAGGGTTTCACCCCGTGGACGGCACCGCCAACGTGGGAGGCGGCGACATGAGTCTTCAGGCTTCAGCCCGACATTCAGACCCCGTTGAGCCAGATGCGTCAGGTAGAAACTTGTCCTAGACGAAACCGCCGCGCTGGAACACCAGCAACATCGCCAGCATCAGGGCGGCGTACACACCCGCCAGCGCATCATCCAGCATCACGCCGAATCCGCCCTTCACTCTGCGGTCTGCCCATGAGCACGGCCACGGTTTGATCACATCGAACAAACGGAACAGCAGGAATGCGACAAGCAGCCAGGCCCAGTGCGCGGGCCACACCAGCAAGGGCAGGCAGGCAATCCACTGACCGACAAATTCATCCCACACGATCACGCCAGGGTCGCTGATCTGCAGTCGATCAATGACAACATTCGATGCCCAGATGCCGATCACGAAAGACAGCAGGATGATGGCTGCCACGACGACAATCGGTAGTTCATACATCAACAGCCAAGGCAACAGCGCCGCCGCCGATCCCGCCGTGCCCGGGGCAAACGGACTCAATCCCGAGCCGAAGCCGCTGGCGATCCAGCCCGCGGGGTGACTCAAGACTGCGCGACGCTGGTCACCATCAAGCCTCACGAAAAATGCTCCCAGCCGCCATGCAGTGTGCTGATTTCGTTTCCATCCGAATCCACCACGCGCACGCCTTCGCCTTCCACCACTCGGCCTATACAGGTGATCGCGCAATCAACACCCGCAAGCGCATCGTTCATGGCATCGATTTTCTCCGCAGGCACGGTGAACGCAAGCTCATAGTCATCGCCACCGCTCAATTGCAACTGCGTGCGCAGGGCGCTGGTGCAGCACGATTGCAGTGCGAACGATGTGGGCAGCTTCCATCGATCGATCTCGATGGCTACGCCACTGGCCTTGGCGACATGTCCCAAGTCAGCCACCAGGCCATCGGAAATATCGATGCATGCACTGGCCAGACCACGCAAGGCCAGGCCACCAGCCACCCGAGGTTCAGGTCGATTTAGACGCTGCTTCAAGAGATCAGAATCTTGGCCACGGAGGTGACCCGACACGTATTGGAGCCCGGCTGCCGCGTCACCCAGGGTGCCGCTGACAAACACCAGATCGCCGGGTCTTGCGCCATCGCGTCGCATCGCCTGCCCGCGCGGAACGAGTCCATGCACGGTCACGCTGATGCACAAGGGGCCTTGCGTGGTATCGCCGCCGATCAAGGCAACCTTGTGCATTCTCGCCAGTGCGGCAAATCCATCGGCAAATCCGGCAACGAATTGGACGTCGTCGGTCGGCAAGGTCAGGGCCAGCACCGCCCAGGCCGGTGTGGCACCCATCGCCGCAAGATCACTCAGGTTCACCGCCAGCGATTTCCAGCCGATATCGAACGCGGTCGTGCCCAGCGGAAAATGTATGCCGGCCACCAGGGTGTCGGTGCACACGGCCAATTCGCATCCGGGTGGAACCTCGACCAGTGCGGCATCGTCACCAATGCCAAGCACAACGTCGCTGCGCGAACTTGTGCAGCGCCGCCTGATGATATCGATCAGCGAAAATTCACTCATCGGACCCTGCCCAACAGGAGAGAACGCTGGCTTGCCCTCGCCCGTCAGTATGGATCAGCGCGATGGTTCTGCAACACCTGCTTTGCTCCCTCTCCCGGGAGACCGGGATATGGGCAGCGCAGCACCCGCTTTGCTCCCTCTCCCGCTGGCGGGAGTCTGGGGTGTGGCCGGCGCAGCACCTGCTTAGCTCCCTCTCCCGCTGGCGGGAGAGGGCCGGGGTGAGGGTGGTGCGCGGAACGGCGAAAGTCATCTTCCGGCTTGCCCGAAACGTCGCTCAACGTACCTTGCCGCGATACTCGACTTCGCGCCATTCGGCGGCGAGCTTGTCCAGCACACCGTTGACGAAAGTGTGTCCCTGGTCCGCACCGAAGCGCTTGGTCACCTCCAGCGCCTCGTTGATGATGACCCGGTACGGCACATCCATTCGATGGCGCAACTCATAGGCGGCAATGCGCAGCGCGGCGCGTTCGATAGGATCGACTTCTTCCACTTCGCGATCAATATGGGTACGGATTCCGGCATCGAGTCCGGCAAGATTTTTCTCGATACCGCGCAACAGGTCCTCGAAATATTCCAGGTCGGCGATTTCCATGTCCTGCTCGTGGCGGAACTGCTCGATCACCTGCACCATGCGGTTGCCACCCACCTGCCAGGCGTAGATCGCCTGCAGTGCGCGACGCCGTGATCGCGAACGGGCGGCCAGGTCCACGCCTTCGGGACGGTGCGGGTGATTCACAG
>SHNG01000013.1 GCA_004295005.1 Gammaproteobacteria bacterium | reverse complement strand
CGCCTCTCCCGCTGGCGGGAGAGGCCGACGCGCAGCGGCGGGTGAGGGTGGGGCCTGCGCTTGCTTGAAACCTTGCACTTGTGTGTTGCACCACCCTCACCCCAGCCCTCTCCCGCCAGCGGGCGAGGGAGACAAGAAGTTTCGTGGCATTCGGAACGCGGGACTTGGGGCGCGGGTTGGTGGATGTCCTGGCGTTCCGCCTCTCCCGCTCGCGGGAGAGGCCGACGCGCAGCGGCGGGTGAGGGTGGGGTCTGGGCTTGCTTGAAACCTTGCACTTGCGTGTTGCACCACCCTCACCCCAGCCCTCTCCCGCCAGCGGGCGAGGGAGACAAGCTGATCCCCGATTCCCGCATCCTGTAAACCAAATTCGCCTTCGATGTATCCCATGGGGCATTCCCACTTGCGAGGAGCCATTCCCATGCGTCATTTGATCGCCGTTTCCCTGCTGTTGGCAGGTTCCGTTGCCATGGCAGATGATTGCGAGTTTGAGGCTGATCGCTCCTTCACCGTGGAGCGTGGCGATCTCACCGCCCTGAACGTGAAGACAGGGCGCAATGATCTGCGCGTGCAGGGCGAAGCGGGGATGGCCCGGATCGTGGTCACGGCCAAGGCTTGCGCATCGGATGAAGAGGATCTGGACAAGCTCAAGCTGACCCAGCGTCGTGACGGTACACGCCTCATCATCGAGGCCGAGAATCCGGATTCATCGGGCGGAATCCTGTTGTTCCCCGGCTATGCGGACCTGAGTATCGAAATGCGCGTGCCTGCCGACCTTGCCGTCGGCGTGGACGCTGGCTCTGGGGACACCACGGCACGGGACCTGGCGAGTCTCGATTACGACGCCGGTTCCGGTGATCTCGATGCCGAACGCATCCGCGATGAACTGCGTGCGGACGTGGGCTCAGGCGACATCAGCGCCAACGAAGTGGGCCGCTTCGCCCTGGATTCGGTGGGTTCCGGTGACATCGTGCTGCGCGATGTGCGCGAAACCGTCGTCATCGGCTCGGTGGGGTCGGGTGATGTCACCCTGCGCAAGGTGGGCGGGTCCGTGCGGATTGGCAATGTTGGCTCTGGCGATATCGACATCAGCGGCGCGGCAGAGGTAACCGTCGAGGGCATCGGTTCGGGTGATATCGATGTGAATGAGGTGCGCGGCAACTTCACCGTGAAGGAAGCCGGCAGCAGCGACATCAGCTACCGCAATGTGGCCGGCACCGTGGATGTGCCCAAAGACGAATGAGCAAGTTCAAGCGACCTTGAATTCGCCGTACCTGCGCAGGCGCTGGTAGCGTTGCTCCAGCAGCTTGCCGGTGTCGAGTCCTTCGAGGCTGCGCAGTTGGTTGAGCAACACGGCTTTCAGTCGTACCGCCATCGAATGCGGATTGCGATGTGCGCCACCAAGCGGCTCGCGAACCACCTTGTCGATCAGTCCCAGCTCCAGCAGGCGCTGGGCGGTGATGCCGAGTGCCTCGGCGGCATCCTTGGCTTTTTCCGCGGTTTTCCACACGATCGAGGCGCAGCCTTCCGGTGAAATCACCGAGTAGGTGGAGTACTGCAACATCAGGGTGCGATCGCCGACGCCAATGGCCAATGCACCACCGGAACCGCCTTCGCCGATCACCGTGCACACGATCGGAACCTTGAGTTCGGCCATCTCGATGAGATTTCGCGCAATGGCTTCGGATTGTCCGCGTTCCTCGGCACCGACGCCAGGATAGGCGCCCGGGGTGTCGATGAAGGTGAACAGGGGCAGCTTGAAGCGTTCCGCCATCTTCATCAGGCGCAGCGCCTTGCGGTAACCCTCGGGACGCGGCATGCCGAAATTGCGGCGGATCTTGGTCTTGGTGTCACGGCCTTTCTGGTGGCCGATGATCATCACGCTGCGGCCATCAATGCGACCGATGCCGCCGACAATGGCGGCGTCGTCCGCAAAGGCGCGGTCGCCGGCCAGTTCGTGGAACTCCTCGCACATCACCTTGACGTAGTCGAGAGTGAAGGGGCGTGCCGGATGGCGGGCCAGTTGCGCGACCTGCCATGGAGTCAGGTTGCGGAAGATTTCGGCCGTGCGCGTCTTCAGCTTGGACTGCAGCTTGCCGATTTCCTCCTCGATATTGATTGCCTGCCCATGACTGGCATGCCGAAGCTCCTGGATCTTGGCTTCGAGTTCGCCAATGGGCGCTTCAAATTCGAGGAAGTTGGGGTTCATCTAGCGACGTTTGGACCAGAAAGGCGGAAGTATAGCCGTTCAGGCCAAGGGTATGCGGCGACCAGGCCGCGCTCGACTTACTGCCCGTAAACCAGCTCGGCATCCAGCACGCCATCCAGGGCGCCGACGGTTTCCAGCAGCACGGGGCTGGCCCGTACCCGCCATTCGGGCCCGAGTTCGATCTCGCCGCGACCGCTCTGGTTGCTGAAAACGATGCGCACGGCGGTGCCGCCGCCGCGGCTGCCTTCCAGCGCCTCGTACAGACGCGAGGCAAAATCCCGGGCAATGCCGTTCACGCGAACATGCAGCAGTCG
>SHNG01000051.1 GCA_004295005.1 Gammaproteobacteria bacterium | reverse complement strand
ACCAACACCGGATGCGCCCGTGTTTTCGACCAGCAGGCGGGTTCCTCCCGCATCGGTGGTGAGCGTGAGTGGATTGGCTATGTCGAGGGCAACGCTTCCACTGTTGCCACCACCCACAAGGGCGGATCCCGCGACAACTCCGGTGATGGTGCCTCCGGAATCGGCGTCACTCTGGCAGGTTACCGAGCCGTCTGTGTTGACTTCACGAATGCTTGAACCACTGGCGCAGGTTCCCGATATGCGCGCCTGGACCACAGAGGTATCGGCGGCGACATTGACGACTCCCGTGGTGCCGCCGCCAACCAGGCCGAGCCCCGCTGTCACGCCGGTGATCGTGCCGCCGGAATCCGCATCGGGCTCGCACAATACCGATCCATCCTGATTGATGCTGCGAATGCTGGAACCGCTAGCACAACTGGAAGCAACTCGCCGCTGCACCTGGCTGGCATCAATCTGGTTCGTTCCGATGCTTCCGCTCGCCACGTCATAGGCAAACTCCGTAGTTCGCGCCTGCAAGGCATACGGCGCATTCTCGATGCGTGCGCGCGGCACCAGCACGGTTCCGCCCACGCTGATGCGCAGCCAACGTTGGAAGGTCGTTGGTCCGTTGAACGCAGACGAACCGAAGTCGAGGGTGACATTGAAAACACCCTCATCAACGGCCACGGGATTGCCGTTGGCAGCGGTGAACTGCAGCGATGGCCCCACCGCGTTGCCGCCAACCGGCGCATCAAACAAATCAAACACCATGTCCACACTGCCATTGACCGGAACCCCGGCCTGGCGCAACGCACCCTGGTAGCTGAACTGGGTTCCCTGTGGCGTCTGTGCCAGCAGCGCAGATGCGAACAGAAGTACACACATTGTCATTGCAAGCCCACGTTGGATCATGTCGTTCCCCTTGCCGGCCTGCCGGACGTGCAGAACCTGTCCACCACGGATAGGGGAATTTGTCCCGACGATTACAAGCGAGAACGTTGGCGCTCGATTCCGGATTGCGATTGGCGCAAGGGATGGCAACAGCGCCGCAGGGTCAGACACGCTGCTGACAGGGGCATTCGCCGGGAATACGCCATACAGCGCGAATCTGGAGCAGTCCCTGTCCATCGAACTGTATCGCTATGACAGCACCCTTGGGGATTTCGTAGCGGTACCCATCGAAACATGGCCCGTCAGGGTTGATACGGCCACGGGCAAGATCATCGTGCAGGCTGATCGCAGCATTGCTCCGCTTTCGAGCCTGTCTGCGGCAAGCCTCATCTACATGCAGACGTTTCGCCTGTACTGGCCATATCCCACACAGCCCGACAATCCATACGCAACCGACGTGTTGAGCGGCATCAGTCTGGGCGGAACCTTTGTCGATGCGGTTGGCGATGTCCTGAATTGTTCGCTTGGCTGTTCGACCGGTGCGAGTTGGTATCCGATGATCGACCTGGTCGGTGGCTCCGTGCACTTGCAGGACAGGATTTTCCGCAACGCATTTGAATAGGCAATTCGGATTCTCAAGGCCGCGGGGAACACACCATCCGACCCTCAAGGGCGCCCGCGACACATTGCCTTGCCGCAGGTCATGGCCAATGGTTTGTTGCGGAGTGAACAAGAGAAGAAAGTAATCCTGCGCATCATCCCCTGAATTGTTCAAGTTGCGGCGTTCGCGGATCAGGGCCGCGGAAATCCCCTGCCGTCCAGCAGCCGCATGCTGGCCGGCGCTCGTGGAGGATGAGTCATGCAACGCAACGACGAAACACCATCCGCGCCTTCTGCGGTGACGATTGAAGATCCCGGCAAGCGCGAATTTCTCAAGACCTTTGGTACCGTGGGGCTCGGCATGGGCGTTGGCCTTGGCTTGCCTGCCGCCAGCATCGCGAACGTTGCCACGGCAGCGCTGCCGCCGTCCCAGACGCAAAACAGTTGGCAACGGCGCAATCGTGCATTCCTCAAGCGCATGCAGGCCGCATTGGGTCAGCAGGCCGGTTTCCAGGCCGGCCAGCAGACCAATGGTGATGAAAGCCTGCCAGGACATATTGCCTCACACACCAAGGGCCTGCCGCACAACGATCTTGGCGAGGTCGACCCCGGTGCCTACAACCGTTTGCTGACTGCCCTGCAAAGCGGCACGTCGCAGGATCTGGGCGCCGTGCCGATGGGGACGCCAGGCGCACGCCTGGTCCAACCGCGCATGGGATTCAACTACAGCCTGATCGGCCAGGATGCCCAGGGTTGGCGAATTCCGGCACCGCCCAGGTTTGCCAGTGACGAGATCGCGGCGGAAATGGTGGAGTGTTACTGGGGTGCATTGACCCGCGACGTGCCTTTCATTGACTACGCCAGCAATCCACTGATCGCCCAGGCCGCTTCCGACCTTTCGATCCAGCCGGGTTATGACGGTCCACGGCCCGGCGGATCCATTGATGCACAAACCCTGTTTCGCACCGCCCTGCCCGGCACGCTCGAAGGACCGTGGTTGTCGCAGTTCTTCTGGATGCCGGTGCAACAGGGCGCCTACAGCACGCGCCAGGTTCTCA
>SHNG01000030.1 GCA_004295005.1 Gammaproteobacteria bacterium | reverse complement strand
AATGCCCTGGGACAAGCATTCGAGCAATGGTGGCTGGCCGGTCGCCTGCATGAGAATGGCGCACAGCGCTGCCTCGATCTCCTGCAGAGCAACCAGGGCAACACGGTCGCCAATCAGTTGCGGGAGGCGCGGCGGCAGACGGCAATCGGCAATTTTGCATCCAGCCTCGCCTTGGCAAATCAGGCTGCAGGGCGAAAAGACCTGTCCACTGCAGATCGCACCAATGCCGGGGTTACCCTCGCCGAGTTGCTGGCCTGGAACGACCGTTTCCAGGAAGCACGTGCACAGGCTGACGTGGAACTGGAGGGCGCAGATCGATTCTTGCGATTGCGCGGGCTGCTCATACGGGCAAGAGTGTCGATTCTGACCAGGGACGTAAAACGCTGCCAGGCGGATGCCAAGGCTGCCATCAACGAGGTGCAGAACGGATTTCCGGCTGATGCTACTTCGATGAGCAGGGCCTTGCTGGTGCTTGGCTTGTGCGAGCGCAATGAGGGTGACCACGGCGCGGCATTGGCCACCTTTCATCGCGCGCTTGAATCAGCGCGAACAGAAACGGCACAACAGGACACCACGCTGGTAGCGCATATCCTGGTCGCGCAGGCACAAACGTGGAAGATCGCGGGCGACGCTGGCCGCGCAGCGCGAGGCTACGATGATGCATTGGCGTGGCTGCGCAAGTATCCGGAACCATTCCCTGCCCAGCTCGGCGCCTTGCTGCATGGGATGGCCAATCTTGATCGCGTCTCCACGGATCCGAAATTGCGCGAACGCGCACTTGGACGCTACACGGAAGCCATTGCTACACTAGGTCGTGCTTACGGAGCTGATTCAGAGCGCTTGTCGCATGTGTGGAACAACTACGGCAATGCGTTGGGAAACAGCGGACGCTGGGATGATGCGGTTGCCGCCTACAAGCGAGCACTCGCCATCGCCGAGCTCCACAATCCGAAGAGCTCGGCCGCAATGATGCCCACTGCAAACATTGCCATGGTTCGAATGTGGCAAAAGCGCTATGTCGAGGCAGAGGCGGGATTTCGTCGCGATATTGCAGGCAGCGAAGGCCAACCTTCCGGTGCGGAGACAAGTACGGTTTTTTCGCGCCTTGGTCTGGCCGCCGCCCTTTGGGGCGAAGGACGATTTGCGGAGGCCTTTTCGGAAGCCGAACACGCCGAACGGGACCGCCAACTTGCGCTTGCCCTGGCCATGTCCGCAATGTCCGAAGCCACTGCAATCCGCTACAAGGAAGTGCAATGGCCAACCCTTGAGCTCGCCCTGGCAATTGCGTTTGCAAGCAACGATCCCGGGTTGGTGGCTCGTGCCTGGTCGCTGGCGATGGCTGCGCGCGGGCAGATCTCATCCGGCACTGCTGCGCGCCTGGCGCACGCACGCACATCGAAGAATCCGCTGTTGCGCTCGCTTCACGAATCGTGGAGCGCAAGCGGCGCACGCTTGAGCCAAATCCGCCTGGATGCCTCGGCGACGGATTCGGAACTGCGCCTTGCGGAAGACTCGTTTGATCGTGCGGAGCAGGCACTGGCGGCAGCGCTGCAAGGAGCGGAAGCCGGTCGAGATTCCATCGACCCCGCTGTGCTGGAAAACGTCTTGCGTGCGAATGCGGCGAGTCTTGCTGCCTTTGCCGCAACCAATATCCGCGAGCCCCATGAATACCAGCGCAGCGACACCGATTCACGCCCCCGCGATGTGCTCGCGTTTGTCCAGGTGCCCGGCAAGCCCCTGCGCATGGTTCGTACAGGTGATGAACAGGCGATTGCAGCCGCAGTGCAAGGTTGGCGTGATGCGGCAGGTGATCCGGCCATTCCCGAGGAGGCCCTGCGCAGGGCGGGCCAACGGGTGAGGCGCATCGTGTTTGATCCGCTTGGCATTGCCCTTGATTCGCGCCTCATGCTCGTACCGTATGGCGATCTGCATCAGCTCAACATGGCCGCATTGCCGGATGGGGATGGTTATCTGATCGATCGCGGCTTGCGTGTGCACACGCTCAACCACGAGCGCGAGTTGCTGATGCCTTCACTGTCGCAAAATGCGCCCATGCGCATGCTCGCCGTGAGTGACCCGAGCTATGCCGGCATGACACAAGCCGATCCAGGTCGCTCCGACCCATGCGGCAGGTACGGACTGCGCGCCCTTCCAGGAACACGCAAGGAAGTGGAAGCGATCAGACAATTGGTGCCCGAATCGACGCGGGTGACCGACCTGCATGGTGAGCAAGCGAGCAAGGCGCAGGTCGTGGCGGCACTACCCGGGAAGGACATGGTGCACATCGCGGCGCATGGAATGCGTCGCGACCTTGATTGCACGTCGAGCGAACTCGTGCAGCGCGGTGCTGCCTTGGCTCCAGTCGCCAAGACCGTGGCCGAGGAAGGCTCAGGACTCGGAATCCTGGCACTCAGCACGGGATCCGGAGCTCCTGCAAGCGACTCGCATCTCGGCGAGCAGGACATTCTTCAACTCTCTCTGGAAGGCACGCGCTGGGTCGTACTTTCTGCATGTGACAGCGGCCTCGGCGACAGCCGGGCTTACGAGGGAGCGTTCGGACTGCGACGTGCCTTTCGATTGGCCGGTGCGCGCAGCGTCAT
>SHNG01000145.1 GCA_004295005.1 Gammaproteobacteria bacterium | reverse complement strand
CTCGCTGGAGAAATTCGCCATGTTCCGGCGCAGTACGCCGCCTTCGAGGTTGTTGAACTGGCTGCCGGTGATCAGGCCAAAGTACATGCGCTGGGTTTCACCGAAGTCATGCAGGATGCCGGTCGGTTTGTATTGGCCGTTCGGATAGCCCTTGCAGGTGGTTTCACGATAGGCCGGGTTGCTGTCCGGGCAGGACAACACGCGCACCAGATAGTCGTTTCGTGTAACCACCGCAGTGGGCGTGAACACGAACAACCCCCAATTGTCACCACCGCTGCCTTCCTGATGACGGAAAGTCACGGTATGTGCACCCGCAGTGAGAGTGATGGTATTGGAATGGGAGAGCAGCCCGGCATCACTTCGGTCACTACCATGGCCACCATACCATCCGGCTACTGCGGTCGAATCGATGGTCAGATCAACTGCATCATCGCCATCGACGGCGAAGCGATAGGTGCCATCCGCCGGAATGTTGATGGTCCCGGTAAGCACCGTAAGGTAATTGCTTTGGGTGCACCCATTGGTTCCGGCAAACGGATTATTGTTGCTGCCCGTGACATCGATTTGACCGATCGGTCCGCTGCCACACAGGTTGGAGACGTTGGCATTGTTGGTGAACAAGGTGTTCATCGCCCCGGCATCGGCCGGGCTACCCGTGCCGGAAGTGCGTTTCCAGGTGGTAATGGAGAGCCCCGAGTACCAGGCCGAAGGCACCGCGCCCCAGGTGCCTCCCGTTTGCGATGCCGGCACGCAGTCAACGGTCACGCCCCCTGGGGTCAGGCAGCGGTTGCCTGCCACCGGGCCTTCCTTTGAAACCCAGTTCCAGATGCGAAAATCGGTGTTCTGCAGAACACGAAGCAGCGGTGCCTGGTAACCGGTGGTGAAAGTATTGTTGTTGCCGGTGGTGGTGGTGACGGCAAACAAGATGTAACGCCCGGGATCCGGCGCGGAAACCGGCGCGTAACGGGTAATGTCGTAACCATCACGGGCTACGCTCTGGTACTCCTTGCCCCAACTGTGGCCTTCCTGCGGAAAGAAGGCGCCTTGCAGCACGGTTTCGGTCGCCGAATCCACCTGACGCCAACCGCCGTAAAGTACGCGGCGCAAGGCATCCATGCGCGAAGTGGCCAGGTAGTTGAGGAAGTCACCACTCCAGGCGCCCGAACACTGCTTGTTGGTGGCAGCAGCACTCGGTTCGAAGCGGTAACTTGAATAGGTATAGCAAAGGTCAGAATTGAAGTAGCCGAAATAGTCGATGGCGTCGGGCTTGTAGCCGATATCCAGCGAGCCATCACCATCCAGATCGGAAGCGTCGTTGTAGGCTTCGTAGTAGATCTTGTGGTCCTTGCCCATCACCAGCATGTTCAACGGCGGCTGCCCGCTCTGTGTGAACAGCGGTTGCTGGGAAACATCAATGCCTCCGCTTGATGCCTGAGCCAATGCATTCGATGGATGGGCAATTCCCGCGGCGGCACTCAGCGCGGCAAGCGCGAGGGACAGCGGAATGTTCAACGACTTCATGGGATTCTCCCGCTCAAGCAAAGGTTCAATAGACGTAGACGGTTTGCACGGTGGCCCAGGCGGCGGTATCCACGGTGCTGCCTGGATCCTTTTCCTGCCCACTGATGATGTAGAAGCGTGGCTTCTTGTTGGGATCATCCGCAACAATGCTGCCGCGCTGTTCAGGACAAGCGCCGCCGCAGGTGCGCGTAGCAACCTGATATTCCTCCGCCGGCGGGAAGGTTGTCAGCCATGGCGCCCAGGGCAGGTCATTCGTGGCGGAAAGCCCGATGGGAATTCCGGAAACCTGGTCGTAAGCCAGCAGCAAATCGCTGGCCAGGTCGCGACCTTCCGACATGCGGCCTTCCGCCCTTTCAAAGGCAACTTGTTGGGCGCGGAAATTTCCGGACATGCGCTCCTGCAACATGGTCACTTGCATGGCCGTGACACCAAGCAGTGTCAGCAGCAACAACATGATCAAGGCCACAAACAGGATGGCGCCTCGGTTGCGCTGGAAATGGGGTTGAAATGTGCGATTCATGGCAATTCTCAGGAATTGAACTGGCGATTGCGCAAGGCAACCGTGGTTTCGTAGGTTTCGCGGATCGCGCCGTCAGTGGTTGCGGGCAAGGTGACTCCCATCAGCTCATAGGTGCGTGATCCCGTGACACCTGCGCGTTCCGGGCTGCGAATCAGCATTCCGATGTGCACGCTGAGCACGCGTCGCCAGTTGGCATCCAGGATCAGGTCATCGGTTGCGCCGGCGACAACGCCTTCGGCAGTACGGTACTCGTCAACAGCGCCATCTCCAGACGGATCCGCGGAGGTATCAACCCCGAAACGAAGCTGCATGTTCTCCACGCCCTGCACGAGTTCTTCGGGCGCGGCCATCAGATTGGTATTGCCGCGCTGGAAGCGCAGCATCCACAGGGATGGGAAGCCGGCAGCATTGGTGCGCACAAAGAATGCGTAGTACTCCGCCCTATGGATTTCCGCATTCAAGACCTCGTCGCCGACAATCGGCGTTGAATTGAGGAATGCATTGGAAATGCGAAAATCCCAGGGGCATGGGGCGCTGCCGCAACTGGTCACCGAAGGATCGGCATACACATTGGGGGCCGTCAGCCCACCGACAACAATTTGAGTGCCGTTGAATTCGCCGGCAAACACATCCGCAGAACGGCAGTTTTGCATGGCAAAAAGGACGGTACTT
>SHNG01000036.1 GCA_004295005.1 Gammaproteobacteria bacterium | reverse complement strand
ACCGGGCAAGTGCGCGAGGCAAACCATCAGTGGAATGGTCATTGGCTATGTAGCTCAGCCGGTTAGAGCACAGCACTCATAATGCTGGGGTCGGTGGTTCGAGTCCACCCATAGCCACCATCGCGTTTATCCTCTTATCCCACTGATTTGAAAGCACTTTTCGTGTTCAGGCTGACGCTTGGCACTCACCCTGCGATGCCCTCGATATTGGTCTGAGCCCGGTTTGTGCCCGGTTCCGTGCCCAAAACATGCAAGCCGAAAACGGCGAAATCGGCGGAGCCGATCAAAGCCATTGACTGCCGGAACGACTGCACCAGCTGAGGCGTGACCACGTACTGCTGCAGCGTCTGCCTGCGCTTGTCGGCTTGCAGGCCCTCGGTCAGGCGCAGGACGAAATCACCCTGGTGGACAGCGTCCGGGATGGCGAAAATGTCGCCGATCGTCGTCATAGCAGTGGTCATTCCAGCATGTCCCCCAGTGCCATCCGGCACATCTGCCGCATTCGCTCCGGATCCAGTTCGCGATCAGCGGCAATCGCCGCCGCATCGCGAATCCTGTCATCCAAGCGGCCGAAAATGGTGTCGATTGCCTGCAACAGCGCGCGCTGTTGTCGAGCATGAAGTGTAGGTGCAAGCGTATCGCGCCACAGCCGACTCAGGGCATCAAGCTGTGCACCAAACAGCTCCAGCGTGTCGTGAACGTACAGAATGTCCTGTGCCTTCTTGTTTGTTGAACGCTGATCGTGAATCAACAATCTCTGGGCAATGAAGCTCGCCGGATTGGGCACGCGAACCGGCGTATCCGGGGCTACTCCCCAGTCCGCATCCAGCGTAACCTGCCACGGCGCTTCGAGCAGCAGATCCAGATGACGCAGGCGCTGGGCGGTGACACCCGCCTTGGCGACGGTCGCCATCGGATCGCCATTGCGCCTCCGTCCGCTGCCTTTCAACGGCGTCAGAAATTCCGCGTAGAAGCCCGAAGCATCATCGCCCAGCGTGTACTGCGACACCGGCGGCCGATGGTTGCCTATCAGGTTTTCCACGAAGCCGGTGTCCAGCAGACGCGCGCGAATGTTGCCTTCCAGATGCTCGCGCTCGGCGAACGCGACATCGGCGTCCAGAGTTGCCACGGGCCGGTAGGCCGGGAGATTGGCTCGCGGATGCAGTCGATACAGGCGAAACGCCCAGCCACCCACGAACACCAATTGCGCGAGCCACGGCGACAGGCTGGTGACGAGCCGACCAAACACAAGCTGTTCGCTCATGCCTCACGCCCCATTACGTCGGCCAGCACGGTGCGCGCAAGATGATCTGCCTGCTCACTGCCTCGCGCTGGGTGCGAGGACACATCCAGCCAGACCTGCAAGACATCTGACACGCGCGCGCCCTTCACCTGCACGGCCCCGCGGAAGACTGATTCGGGCGTTGCCGCCTGCTTGAGAATCAGCTGCAACGGTTCACCGGGCGACAGCTCCACCAGTTCCTGCCACGTCTGGCTGGGCATGTCTGGAAGTTTGCGCACATAGACCCAAGGCAGGCCGTCGGCCACATGCCCCGCGTCAAGCAGGCTGGCCGCGGCGAACAGGCCGATGCAGGCCTCCGGGTGGCGGGCCACCACTTTGCCGATTTGCTCACGGGGCGCGCCCGGTATCAGGAAGCGCATCGGCAGTTCCGGCGTGGCGCGCGTAGCGGCCGCTTGCCAGCGGCGGAACAGCTCCGTGCGCCGCACCAGCCGCAGCGTGGCTCCGCTTTCATCAACAAAACCTTCCTCGCGCAGGCGCTTGATGAAGCGCGAAACGCTCATCGCCGACACCTGCGCCGCTTCGGCCAATTCTGCAGCGGTCCGATAGTTGCCGCGCGGCGCGCGCAATAGATGCTCGGGCAACTCTGGCGCCAACAGCACCTTGAGCAGCCACTGGTTCAAGTCCGAGAACAGGTCATGGCGGCGCTTGGGCTGGGCGCCTTTTCGTCGTGCCGCAGAGGATTGCGGCTCGGCGTTCAGGGCCTCCAGGCCGGCACCCTCGAACCAGCGGCCACCCCCGTCGTCGATCAGACCGATCGCCGACTGCGGTGCGTAGTTGGCATGGAAGCGACTGGCACGCTCGCGCAGGGACTTCGTCAGGCGCCCGACCCGCACCACGGCCAGCGGCTGGGCTGCTGGAAATCGGGCTGCATGGCGCATGGCTTGCAGGATGGCCTGCGACAGCAGCGGAATGACCCGATCAGCCCGCCCTTCTGCGGAGAATTTCAGTTCAACTGCATAGCGCTGGCGACCTCTGGAGACCAGCAGATCAGGCCCGGAATGGTCTGGCTCAAGCACCACCGACCAGCCGTAGTCGGCAAACACGCTCGCCAACGCCCTCTCACGCGCCCGGGAGTCTGTCGCTTGTCGATCAAGGTCTAACATGGCCGCGTTATATAACATGGCCATGGTATTCGCAAGCCGCTGATTGCCGGATGTCCGGCCTGTGCGCAACGCACACCCTCAGCGTTGGGCCCTTTGGCTATGTAGCTCAGCCGGTTGGAGCACAGCACTCATAATGCTGTCGGTGGTTCGAGTCCACCCATAGCCACCAGAATTACTCAAATAAATCAGCTCGTTACGAGAAATCAGCTCGCCATCGTCGCGGGCTTTTTTGTGCCCACTCGTGCCCGGTTACCCAAGCAAGCAAATTGACGAAGCGCTTTGCGCGCCGCCTTGGTTCCCTTCAAATCTTGGCGCTTGATTCACGGCCCGCTGCACTGCGAGCCGCTGCCGGCCGGT
>SHNG01000024.1 GCA_004295005.1 Gammaproteobacteria bacterium | reverse complement strand
TGGCCCATGGCCAGGCGTTCATCGGCCTGGGCGAGCAGGCGTGACAGCGTCGCGCCGAGTGCCGCTTCGTCCTCCACGCGCAGCGCCGCGCGGGCTTCGATCAGGCTGAACGCCACTTCCTCGGTATTGAAGGTGTGCGGGCCGACGATGACCGGCTTGCCGAGCGCGGCCGGTTCAAGCAGGTTGTGGCCACCAATGGCTTCCAGACTGCCACCAACGAAAGCGATGTCGGCGGCCGCGTAGAAGCGCAGCAACTCACCCATGGTGTCGATGACAAAACACTGGGTACGCGCATCGGCCGCCGTCTTCTCGCTGCGCACGCGCGTGTTGAACCCCAGGGAACGGCACACGCTGGCCACGGCGCGAAAACGCTCAGGATGGCGCGGCGCAATCAGCAGCAAGGCATCGGGAAAGCGCTTGAGCACCCGGCTGTGTGCCTTCAACACCGGCAGCTCCTCACCTTCGTGGGTGCTCGCGGCAATCCACACCGGACGTTGCGTGCCCCAGGCCTCGCGCAACTCGGCACCCATTCCCGGCAGGTTGTCGGGAACCTGCATGTCGAACTTCAGATTGCCAATCACCGCCAGGCGGGTGACCGCCGCACCCAGCGTGCGCAAGCGCTCGGCATCCTGCGGTGACTGGGCAGCGACGAAACTGGCGCAACGGATCGCGCGCCGCGCCAGCGGTCGCACCGGCCCGTAACCGCGCAGGCTGCGCTCGGAGAGTCGCGCATTGGTCACCACGATGGGAATCGAGCGTTCCTTGCAGGTGATGAACAGGTTGGGCCAGATTTCGGTTTCCATGATCACGGCAAAGCGCGGCTGGATGCGGTCGAGAAAGCGCTTGACCGAAGCCGGCAGGTCGTACGGCAGGTAGACATGAAAAACCTTGTCGCCAAACAGCTTTTGCACCCTTTCCGATCCGGTTGGCGTGACCGTGGTCACCACCATGGCTTGGTCCGGATAGCGTTGCATCAGGGCACGGATCAGTGGCGCGGCGGCATTCACTTCACCCACCGAAACCGCATGCACCCAACTGCTGTTGCGAAATCCTGGCGCGGGAAAAAAACCAAAACGCTCCTTCCAGCGCGACAGGTAGCGTCGATAACGCAGGCCGCGTGCCGCCAGCCGGTAGAGGATGACCGGCGTCAGCAGGTACATGGTCAGGGTGTAGAGCAGGCGCAGCACGCGGAATTCCGGAGCAAGGGTCGCGGCGCAGTATATGTTGCATAGGCAGAATCAAGCCGCATGGCCATAATCAGCGCCCATGACCACGGCCCCGACATCGTTGCGCTTGCGCCTGCTGGCCCCCGATCATTGGCCGGCGTGGATTGGGCTCGGCCTGCTCTGGCTGCTGTCGCGCATTCCCTACCACGCACTGATGATGCTGGGCGGCGGTCTCGGCTGGGTATTCGCACGCATTCCCGGTTCGCGTCGCCGCATTGCGCGACGGAACATCGAGCGTTGTTTTCCGCAGCTTGATGCCAACGAACGCGAGCGCCTGCTTGAGGACAACCTGCGCGATGCCGGCCGCATGCTGGCCGAGTTTGCCCTTGCCTGGCTCGGCTCGAAGCGCGCCATTGCACGCGTGCCGGTGCACATCGAGGGCCTGGAGCATGTCGCGGCGGCAGTCGCGGCAGGCCGCGGGGTGCTGCTGACTGGCGCCCATTTTTCACATCTGGAACTTGCCGGGCGCCTGCTGGTGGAGCGTGGCGGGGTGCCGCTGGCCGGCATGTATCGCGAACACGGGGATGCCGCGTTTGAATGGGCGATCCGCCGCGCGCGCCTGCGCTATGCGACCGCCATGTTCACCAAGTACGAGATCCGTGCCTGCGTGCGCCACATGCGCGATGGCGGAAAGCTCTGGTATGCACCGGACCAGGACATGCGCGGCAAGGACAATGTGTTTGTCCCGTTCTTCGGCATCCCCGCATCCACGCTGACCGCAACCCACCACCTGGCTCGACTTTCCGGGGCTTGCGTGATCCCCTTCTTCCACCGCCGCCTTGCCGGTGGCGGATACGAACTGCGCCTGGAGCCGGCGCTGGAGAATTTCCCGGGCGCTGACATAGAAAATGATTGCGCACGCATCAACCAGGTGATCGAACGCATGGTGCGCGAGGCGCCAAGCCAGTATCTTTGGATACATCGCCGCTTCAAGACCCGCCCATCCGGGCATGCTTCGTTCTACGAATAAGATTGCGCGCGCCCTGGAGGCGTATCCATGAACCTGCTGTGGATCATCATTGGTGCATTTGTCGGCGCCGTCCTGGGCGCAACCATTGCCGACGACTCGACCGCGATACTGGGTCTCCTGAGCGGAGGCTGCATCGGCTTCCTGATGGCGCGGGTTGCCAGTCTCGGTGATCGCATCCATCGCGCCGAGCAACGCCTGGCCAGCGTTGAACTTGCCGACAGGCGTGCAAGTGCGGCAAGCGTGCAGACTGCGCCAGGCAGCGAGCCCGTGCAGGGTCTTCGACCCGAACCTGGAATGAACGTCGCCGCGCCAATGATCGTGGATCTGGGCAACACCGACCCGGGCCCGATGGCGTTCGATCTTTCGGCAGCGGCAGCGCCACCTCCGCCCCCGTTGCCTCCGGCTTGGAGCGCGGAACCCGCGCCGGTGGCGGCGGCGCCGATTCCCGCGCCAGGACTTGTCTACCATGCGCAGCCCGCACACGCTGCGGAAGATCCTGATCGCGTCATTGGTGCAATCAAGCGCTGGTTCACCCAGGGCAATGTGCCGGTCAAGGTCGGCATGCTGGTGTTGTTTGCCGGCGTTGCGGCACTGCTCAAGTACGCCGCCGACGAAGGCTGGTTCTCGTTTCCCATCGAGTTCCGCCTCGCCGGCATTGCACTGGCTGCGCTGGCCACCCTGGTCT
Source organism: Gammaproteobacteria bacterium (assembly GCA_004295005.1). Classification (GTDB taxonomy): domain Bacteria; phylum Pseudomonadota; class Gammaproteobacteria; order Xanthomonadales; family Rhodanobacteraceae; genus Dokdonella. Next base: position 72 of record SHNG01000024.1, on the reverse strand, counting down.
TTGCCTGGCGCCAACGCGGGCAGAGACGAGCGTTCTCGTTGAGCCTGCAAGGCGGCGCCATCGGCATCCTCT
>SHNG01000027.1 GCA_004295005.1 Gammaproteobacteria bacterium | reverse complement strand
TCGTGCCCCAGTTCGATCTCGCCGCGACCGCTCTGGTTGCTGAAAACGATGCGCACGGCGGTGCCGCCGCCGCGGCTGCCTTCCAGCGCCTCGTACAGACGCGAGGCAAAATCCCGGGCAATGCCGTTCACGCGTACACGCAGCAGTCGCGCCTGTCGCTCGCAGGCCGATTCGATGGTGCTGACCCGTTGCGTGCGCAACTGGAAATTGCCGGAAAAATCATCAATCGTCAGGGTGCCTTCGAACACCAGGATGGCATCGCGGGTGATCAAGGGCGCGAACTCGGCCCAGGTTTCCCGATACATCACCGCCTCGAAGCGTCCGGAGTAGTCCTCAACCTGCACGAAGGCGCGGGATTCGCCCTGCTTGCGCACGCCCAGTACCGAGCCGGCCAGGGTGAAAATGCGCCCGCCAGCAAACCGGTTGCGGCCTTCCGGCGGCTTGTAGTGCTTGTCCAACTCGCCGATCGGGCAGGTGACCACGCGAGCAAACAGCTCGCGCCAGGCATCGGTGGGATGGCCGGACAAATAATGACCGAGCGTGTCGCGTTCGCCACCGAGACGACGCGCAATCGGCCAATCCTCGACTTCAATCAGATCCAGCTTCACCGGAGCGGCGCTGCCGCCACCAAACATGTCGTTCTGCCCGGCCTGTGCATCGCGCGCATGCTGCTCGGCGGCACGCACGGCTTCGGGCAACTGCGCAAACACGCTGGCGCGATTGCTGGCCAGGGCATCCATCGAGCCGGACAGGATCAGTGCTTCCAGAGTGCGTTTGTTGACCTTCTGCGCATCCACACGCAGGCAGAAATCGGCGATGTCACGATACCGGCCGCTGCGCTCGCGCGCTTCGACAATGTTTTCGATGGCCGCCTCGCCGACACCCTTGATGGCACCGAGGCCATAACGGATGCGGCGGGATCGCGACTCGGCAGCGTCCGGCTCCAGGGCGAGGAACTTGTAGACCGACGTGTTGATGTCCGGTGCCAGTACCTCAAGCTTCATCGCGCGCGCTTCGCCCAGCAGGTTGACCACCTTGTCGGTGTTGTCCATGTCCGCCGACAGCACCGCGGCCATGAATTCGGCGGGGTAATGGGTTTTCAGCCATGCTGTCTGGTAGGACACCAACGCATAGGCGGCGGCATGCGACTTGTTGAAGCCGTAGCCGGCAAATTTTTCCATGGTGTCGAACACGGCATCGGCCTTGGCCTCGTCGACACCGTTGTTGGCGGCGCCTTCGCGGAAGATCGCGCGATGGCGGGCCATCTCCTCGACCTTCTTCTTGCCCATGGCACGCCGCAACAGGTCGGCACCGCCGAGCGAGTAGCCGCCGACGATCTGCGCCATCTGCATGACCTGCTCCTGGTAGACCATGATGCCGTAGGTCTCGCGCAGCACCGGTTCCACGCGCTGATCGGGGTAGTCGATGGGTTCCAGCCCGTGCTTGCGCTTGCAGTAGCTGGGGATGAGGTCCATCGGGCCCGGTCGATACAGCGCACCGAGCGCGATCAAATCCTCGAAACGGTCGGGCTTGGCATCCTTCAACATGCCCTGCATGCCGCGCGATTCGAACTGGAAGATCGCCACTGTCTGCGCGCGCTTGAACAGGGCAAACACGGCCGGATCATCCAGCGGAATCGTCGAGATATCCAGCGGCCCAGTCCTTGCAGTTCCCGAATCCCCAATCCCCAATGCCGAATTCCGACGCCGGGCATTTATCGCCTTCACTGCCCAATCGATGATGGTGAGGGTGCGCAAGCCAAGGAAGTCGAACTTGACCAGGCCCACGGCTTCCACGTCGTCCTTGTCGAACTGGGTAACCGCACCTTCGCCGCCGGTTTCACTGTACACCGGCACATAGTCGGTCAGCGGTCCGGGTGCAATGACCACGCCGCCGGCGTGCTTGCCGGCGTTGCGGGTGAGGTCCTCCAGTTTCAAGGCAAGATCGACCAGCTCGCGCACCGCATCGTCGGCCTCGTACTGAGTCTTGAAATCGGCAACCACACGTTCCGGTTCCCTGGCAGATTTCTCGCTGCGCCCGAGCGCGTCATCCAGGCTCAGGTCCAGCGGCCGCATGGGAATCAGTTTGGCGATCTTGTCGACTTGCCCGTAAGGCATGCCGAGCACGCGCCCTGTATCGCGCAGCACTGCCTTGGCTGCCATGGTGCCGAAGGTGATGATCTGGCTGACATGATCGCGCCCGTATTTGGCAGCGACGTACTCGATCACCTGGTCGCGCTTGTCCATGCAGAAATCGATATCGAAGTCGGGCATCGACACGCGTTCCGGATTGAGGAAGCGCTCGAACAGCAGACCGTATCGCAAGGGATCGATGTCGGTGATGCCGAGCGCCCAGGCCACCACCGAACCCGCACCCGAGCCGCGTCCGGGACCAACCGGGATGTCATGGTTCTTGGCCCAGTTGATGAAGTCGGCAACGATCAGGAAGTAACCGGGGAAGCCCATCTTCACGATCACGTCGACTTCGACTTCAAGTCGTTTGGCGTAATCCCCGGCGCTGAAACCTTCGGCAGGTGCCTGCCTGGACAGGCGTGCGGCGAGGCCGCTGCGTGCCTGTTCGCGGATCCACGAGGCCAGATCGAAACCTTCCGGAACAGGGAAATCCGGCAGGAAATACGTGCCGAACTTGAGCTCCAGGGTGCAGCGCTTGGCCAGCTCGACTGCGTTCTCGATGGCCTGCGGCAAGTCTGCAAACAGCTCAGCCATCTGCCGGGGTGATTTCAAATACTGCTCGGCCGAATAGAGTCGGGGCCGCTTGGGATCGGCCAGTACACGACCCTGGTGAATGCAGACCCGTGCCTCGTGTGCCTCGAAGTCATCGCGTTCGATGAAACGCACGTCGTTGCTGGCGACGACGGGAATATCGAGTTCCACGGCCAGCCGCACCGCGGCACTCACGAAATTCTCGTCATCCTCGCGCCCGCTGCGAACGAGTTCGAGGTAAAGCCGATCCCCCAGAAGGCGCTGCCAATCCTTGCGCCACGCGCGGGC
>SHNG01000048.1 GCA_004295005.1 Gammaproteobacteria bacterium | reverse complement strand
GCCATTGCGGTGGTGGCGGCCATCAGCAGGCCTGCGGCAAACAGCGAAATCAAGCGAATCATTTCAACCTCCAGAATTGCTAAAACCATCATTCGGCTGCGGCGCCGAAACGGATGAATTGCCAGGACGAGTGCCGAACGACGGGGCCGCAGGTGTTGCCCGATGAAGTTCGTACGATGAACATCGTATTGCTATTGGTCGAGGTATGTCAACGCCCGACCAAAATCGCCGCGCAGCCTAGCATTCGAAGTTGTCGCACACCCCTGCAAAAAGCCATGGGCCAAGCCCTTTGGCGCAATGGAACCCCCAGGCCCCACCGCTCCGCATTGGGATGCCAGCGGCAAACCGGCCGGTGTCTACCAGTACCGCGTGCGTTCCTGCCTCACCCTGTGCGGCAATCCCAGCGCGATCGTCACGGAAACCGTCACGGGCGGTGGGGGTGGCCAAGCCCCGGGTGCGCCCACCATGAATCCACCGGGTGCCGGTTCCAACACGGGCCAGATCGCCTTGAGCTGGAGCCCTGCGGCAAACCCCTCGCCGCAGCCGGATTACTACATGGTGCAGGAGAACGGTGGGTACAACATCCATGTACCCAGCGGCACCAGCCTGTCCCTGACCCGTGGCAACGGCACCTTCACGTACAAGGTGCGTGGCTGTCGCAACAACCCTGGACATCCGGCCAATCCGTTCTGCGGCACGTTCTCCGACCCGGTAACGGTCACCGTCAATGCCAGCAGCATTCCGGCAGTTCCGACCGGGGTCCGCACCGATCCGCAGAGGGAATGCCCAGGACCACGCACCGCTACGTATGCCATCAGGTGGAACACCAGCCCCGGTGCGACGCGCTACGAGCTGACCGAAACCAATGGCAACACCACCACGACCAGTACGGATACCGAGGCAGTCTCGCCGGAATCCTTCACCCACAGCGTCCCGGTGGGCCTGGACTCGATCACGTACACATACAAAGTGCGTGCCTGCAATGCCTCGGGCTGTTCGCAGGACAGTGCTGCAACCTTTGCCTGCCTGGGAGTACTCAACCAACCCAACGGCCCCGACAGCACCCCGATAGCCACCGCCTACGACGCCTTCGGCAAGGTGCGCAACGGCGACTACTCCGACCGGCCCGGCGGCAAACTCAACCTGCTGCCCGACACCGTGCGCGGCTTCACCAACCACCAGCATGTGGATGACGTGCGCCTGATCCACATGAACGGGCGCGTCTACGACTACACGCTGGGACGGTTCCTCTCCGTCGATCCGATCATCCAGTTCCCGGCCAACAGCCAGAGCCTGAATCCCTATTCCTACATCATGAACAACCCCCTCTCGGGCAGGGATCCGAGTGGGTATGCAATCAAACCGCCTTGGCCGATCGTTCAACCCGACTCCCTGTGCATGGGCGGCGATATGATGTGCAAGGCTGCTGCCGATGAAAAGTTCCTGGCCGGACCGGTTGGCGAACTGCGCGCGTCACTGTCGAGCGGCGGAATGCCGCAAGGGAATGGATGGGCGCAGGAACAGAGCGCCAAGCTGAATCAGGTCAAGGCGTCGGTTGAGATTGGGGCAATAACCACGGTTCAGGAAACCAGAGAATCCGCACTCGCGCGTCAGACCAAAGAACAGCAACAGCGCAACGAGCAAGCTTTCGACTTAGACGTCATCGCTAAACGCTACGGTGTTGATTTCTCCGAAATCAATTTCGTAGGGGCGGACGGCCCGTATCAAGCTAGCCGAATGAATGTCTTTGTGGATCCTGATACCGGGCTTATCACGCATGTAATCGGGCCACCACAGGAGGCAGGCTCAGGGCTTGTTCGAGCGACTCTAGCTATAGGCAGAGCAGCGGGATTTGTCGCGACAAGAGGCGGCAAACTTTCGCGAGCAATGATTGCGTCTGGAATCCTACGTCCAGGCGGAACCCATGCTCACCACATCGTTGCGCAAGCCGCGAAAATTGCAGCGCCTGCACGAGCGGTTCTCACGAGATTCGGCGTCAACTTGCACGAAGCCTCCAATGGAGCTTTTCTTGTCGCTTCGCGTCATGCTGGACTACACACTAGGAGGTACTATGACGCAGTAAACAACGTTCTTAGCCAGGCGACGAGCAGACAGGAGGTATTGCAAATGCTTTCGGCTATCCGACAAGGTCTGCAGGCGGGGACATTTCCGTGAAGGGCGTCATTCGCACTTTTATGCCAGTACCACGAGAAGGCTTTGAGCTTTGCCATCCACGCGATCCAAGTGCCTTTGAGGTTGTCAACAGCTTAGTTGATGGTAATCCGAGGAGTGGTAGCTGGGTTCCTTTAGGCGTTCAAATTGTGAACTCTGAGTACGGTAAACATTTACATGTATCAAATGCTCCATGGATGACCGCTGGATGCCTCGTCTTTGACCAGCGCGCCTTGGATAAAATTGGAAGCGTGCTGTTGAGTGCCGGGGAACTCCTGCCATTGGATTGCAGCGAACGCAACGTTTGGGCGTTCAATCCAACAGCAGTACTCCCTTGCCTAGACGAGGCTAGCAGTAGTGTCCTTCGGACGGATTCAGGCCGAATATTCCATGTCTCAAAGTATTCAATGAAGGAAGACGTAGTCGCGGGGCATTTGCTCTACAAGTGCGATGCGTTCAGAGTTAGCCCAGTATTTATGAATCAAGGTTTTATTGACGCTTGGCACTCGGCTGACCTTGCGGGGCTTGAGTTTGACCAAGTGTGGAGCAACGAATGAATCGCCCCGGTTTTCAAGGAGGCCATTGGGGTTAAATCGATAGGGTCAGAAATCGATAGGGTCAGTGTCATTGATTTTGCGGTGAAGGGTTCAACACTTGAATCTTGAGCTCGCAGACAGTGTGCGCGATTGCGCTTGCCGCCCGTGACGCCGGTGGCTCGGTGATCACCTCCACCTACAACGATTTGAGCCATCGCATCGGGTTGAGTGATCCGGATGCGGGCAACTGGAGTTTTTCCTACAACGCGCTGGGCGAGCTGATCGACCAGACCGATGCGCGCAGTGTCATCA
>SHNG01000080.1 GCA_004295005.1 Gammaproteobacteria bacterium | reverse complement strand
AAGGTCCGCCAGGTATCGCCGACTACATTTTCCTGGCGCGCACCTACCATACCGTGCTGATCTCGTCGGTCCCGCAATTCACGCCGCAAACCGAAGATGCCGCCCAGCGATTCGTCGAACTGGTCGATGAGCTGTACGACCGTGGCGTCAAGCTGGTTCTGTCCGCCGCGCTGCCCATCATCGACCTGTATGACGGCAACCGCTTGCGCGCGGTGTTCGCTCGCACCGAATCACGCCTGATCGAGATGCAGAGTGAGGAATACCTTGGTCGCGAGCATCACGCCTGAGCGAGGTCGGGTTGAAACCCAACGCAAGGCTGAAGAAGTGCCGCTTCTCCTGGGTTGGTCGAAGGATGTACGTGTAGTGCCTTGATTCCGTTCATGGTTCGACGGGCCTGTCCCGAGCATGGTCGAAGGGATCGCCACGAACGGAACCTTCATGCTCAAGGCAACGCTGATCAAGTCGTCTTCCCGGCGAAAGCCGGGATCCATCTTGATCAAAACGGCATGTTTACCAAGGCAAAATGGATTCCGGCTTGCGCCGGAATGACGGCAAAAGCGACTTGATCAGCGTTGCCTTAACGTTGCCCAAATCAGCACAAAGCGACCTCGTGCCAGATGCCGATGCTGCTGTAGGTCGGGCTTCAGCCCGACTCATGCTTGGCGCGAGTCGACTCCTTGCATCGCGGCCCTGCTTGGGTTTGACTGCGTGTTCAATTGCGGAGGACAACATGAAATTTTCGACGATCGCGAGCGCATTGGGACTGGTTTTGTCTTCCACCACCGTCATTGCGGCGGAGCCTGATGTCCCGGCGCTGGTCAAGGATCGCCTCGACCACATCACCCAGTTGCGTCGCGATTTCCACCAGCATCCGGAACTGAGCAATCGGGAAACGCAAACCGCCGCCAAGGTGGCCGCCGAACTGAAAAGGCTGGGCTATCGCGTGACGACAGGCATTGCCCACACCGGTGTGATCGGCATCCTCGACAGCGGCAAGCCGGGACCGAAGCTGGCCGTGCGCGCGGACATGGACGCGCTGCCGGTGAGCGAGGAAGTCGATCTTCCTTTCGCATCGAAGACCAAGGGCGAATACCTTGGCAAGCTGGTTGGCGTGATGCATGCCTGCGGCCACGATGTACACATGGCGACCACCCTGGGCGTGGCCAGTGCATTGGCGGCAAGCCGCGATCAATGGGCCGGTTCGGTGATGATGATCTTCCAGCCGGCCGAGGAAGGCGCGCCTCCGGGTGAGGAAGGCGGCGCGGGATTGATGGTCAAGGACGGCATCTTCAAGGACTTCAAGCCGGATGCGATTTTCGGCATGCATGTCACTTCGGCGTACCCGGTCGGCACGGTCGCGGTTCGGCCCGGCGGCATCATGGCCAGTTCGGACACCTTTCGCATGGTGGTGCACGGCCGGCAGACCCACGGCGCGACACCGTGGCGCGGCATTGATCCCATCGTCGCGGCTGCCGATATCGTCATGTCCGCGCAGTCCATCGTCAGTCGTCGGCTCGATCTCAACAAGGAACCCGCCGTGCTCACCTTCGGCATCTTCGATGGCGGGCAGCGCTTCAACATCATTCCGGATACCGCCTCCCTGCAGGGCACCATCCGTGCCTTCGATTCCGGCATGCGTGACCAGGCGCTTGCCGAACTGCGCGCGCTTTCCGAACACGTGGCCAAGGCGCATGGCGCCAGCATCGACATGCAGGTGCCGGTGGTGCCCGGCAGCAATCCGGTCAACTACAACGATCCGGCCCTGACCGCGCGCGTGGGCGCGAGCATGAAGAAAGCGCTGGGTGATGCGGCGGTGCTTGAGGCGCAACGCTGGACGGCATCGGAAGATTTTCCGCATCTGGCCATTGGCGCGTCCGCACCCAGCGTGTATTTTTTTGTCGGTGGTACACCCAAGGGCGTGGATCCCGACACTGCCGCCGCCAACCACTCGCCACGCTTCTTTGTCGATGAAGGCGCGCTGCGCACCGCAACCGAGGCCATGCTGCAAGCGAGTATGGATTTCCTCAAGCCGACGGGTTGAATGGCGCTTCACTCCGGTCCCGCGCAGGTCGACTCAATGGGCATGTCGACGCTACCAACCTGTGGGTGGAGAGTTGGTGTAGGTCGGTTCAAGTGGCGCAGCCGCGGAACCGACGTTGCCATTCGTGCCAGCAAACGAAAATCCGGACGTTGCCGCCGTCGGCTCGAACATCACGGACGGCGTGAATGCCGGAAACGCAGGAGCGCTCTCCGGCCGGCTTCGCCTTGAACCGATCTACGCGTCGGCTTCGGCGCGCGGCGGCAGGATGTCCGTGATCGCCTGTACGCGCGCCTTGCGTTGTGCCACGGCAATGGCCGGGCCCTGCAAGCCCTGTTCGACAAAAGGCGCGGCCTTCACATCCATGGTCGCGGCAAAGGCTGCACGCAGAAAGTCGCCTTGCGGGTAATCCGATTCCGCGCAGCCCAGGCGACCGCGCTTGTCGGCCTCGCAGACTATGAGGAATTGCTCCAGACGCAGCGGCTTGCGGAAGGCGTCGAGTTTTTCGAACAGGCCGAGCACTGTCTGCGCGCGCAGTTTCAGTGCACGGTGTGCCAGCAGATGCAGGCGACAACACAGTACGGCAAGTTCCGCGTGCTCATTGGGTACGCGCAGGCGTTCGGCCAGCGCCGTGAGAGGCGCCACCCCGCGCTCCTCGTGCATGACGTGTCGCGGCAACTCGATCCCGGGCGTGAGCGCCTTGCCCAAATCATGGGTCAGCGCACAGAACCCGATCAGATCATCGCCCGGTGCGAGCCGCGCGGCCATGTCGATCACCATCTGCGTGTGCACGCCGGTGTCGATTTCCGGATGATACTCGGCACGCTGTGGCACGCCGTACAGCGCATCGACTTCCGGCAACACCACGCGCAGTGCACCGCAGGCACGCAGGCATTCAAGGAATGCCGATGGCGAAGGTTCGCCCAGGGCCTCGCGCAGTTCCGCCCATACGCGCTCGGCAACCAGGTGTTCGACTTCGCCGGCCGCGACCATGCCGCGCATCAGTT
>SHNG01000114.1 GCA_004295005.1 Gammaproteobacteria bacterium | reverse complement strand
TGCTGCTGCCGCAATTGAAACTGGCCCGCGTCACCTCACCCGTGTTTGCCACTTCCCACGTCAACGCCGGGGGCAGCAATCCCGGTGCCGACCGCGATTTGCAGGGCGTCGAGTTCTGCGATGCGGCGTGGTTGTTTGCCCCCGTGGCAGGACGGCCGGATCGGGAAACCATGGCGCGCAATCTCGGCACCGCGGCCGGTCTCGGCGGTCGCCTGTTTGCCTTTGGCATGGATGCCTATGCGCTGCTGCCCTATCTCGACTGGCTGCTCTCCCACCCGGACGCCTACCTGGATGGCGCCAGTGGCCAGCTCGCTGTCGACAGTTTCGGTCGCGTGCACCGCTTGCTGTCCTGGGCTCGATTCAGTGACGGCATTGCGCAACCCGTGCAAGGTGCGCTCAGTCCGTTGCCGCTGCAGTAGCTGCAGGTCATGCGCAGCAGCGGTTCACTGTTCGAGAATATCGCGCTGGCACACGTCAAGGCTCAGGGATTGAGCCTGCTCGAACGCAACTTCAACTGTCGCTTTGGCGAAATCGACCTGATCCTGCGTGAGGGCAATGTCGTGGTGTTTCTTGAGGTGCGTTACCGCAAGTCACAGGCGTTCGGCGGCGCCATGCAGTCCATTGGCTCGCACAAGCGCGAGCGCCTGCTGAAGGCGGCCAGCCTTTTCCTGCAATCCCGCCCCGAATTTGCCCGCAACGCCTGTCGTTTCGACGTGATGGCCATTGCCGGCAGTGCGCAACAACCCGACATCAACTGGCAACGCAATGCCTTTGAAGCCTGCTGAGGAGTCTCCATGCAATTCACGATTTCCCGCGCCATCCCCTTGATCCTGCTCATCCTGCTGCCATTGCTTGGCGGCTGTGTCGCGGCAGTCACCGCGGGTGCGATTGCGACAGGCTCCAGCGTGCATGATCGACGCGGATTCGGCACCGTGGTGGATGACAAGCGCATCCAGCTTGGCGCCTATGACGAGATCAACCGCGACAAGGAACTGGTGCTGAAGAACCGCGTGATGATTGCCGTCTACAACGGCGTGATGCTGCTCATGGGCGAGGTGCGCACGCCCGATCTCAAGGCGCGTGCAGAGCAAACCGTAACCGGGTTCGAAGGCGTGCGCCGCATCGTCAACGAAATCGACATCATGGAACCGGAAGGCTTCTGGACCCGCCGCAATGACAACAAGATCACCGCCCGCGTGAAGCTTGCCTTGACCGATATCACCAGCGTTCCGGGCTTTGATGTGACCAAGGTCAAGGTCAGCACCGCGCATCGGACCGTGTACCTGATGGGCCTTCTCACCAGCGAAGAAGTCGAGATCGTCACCGAGATCGCACGCAATGTTCCGGGGGTCGAACGCGTGGTCAAGGTATTCGAATACACGAAACCCTCCACCGCGCACTGATTCGATGAATCCTTCGATCCTCGATGCGTTGCACGAAATCTTCGGCGCCGATGCCTTGAGCACGGAGGCTGCCGAATGCGCGGCCTACGGCTACGACAATTCGCGCCGGGAAGCGCGTCCCGATGCCGTGGTGTTTCCGACCTCGCATGATCAGGTTTGCGCGCTGACACGACTTTGCCATGACCAGCGCGTACCCCTGGTCGCCCGCGGTCGCGGCACCAACACCACCGGCGCCAGCGTGCCACTTGCCGGTGGCATCGTCGCCAGCTTCGAGCGCATGAACCGCATCCTCGCCATCGACCCCGGCAATCGCCTCGCCGTGGTCGAGCCCGGCGTGCTCAATGCGGACCTGCAGACGGCACTGAAGCCGCACGGTTTCTTCTGGGCGCCCGATCCCACCTCGGCACCGTTTTGTTCGATCGGTGGCAATCTCGCCTGCAATGCCGGCGGACCGCGCGCGGTGAAATACGGCGCCACCCGTGACAACGTGCTCGCGCTGCGTGCCGTGGATGGGCGCGGCGCGGAGTTCCGCTGCGGCAAGCCAACCAGCAAGGGCGCCACCGGTTATGACCTGACCCGACTCCTGATTGGTTCGGAAGGCACTCTGGCCATCATCACAGAAGCCACCCTGAAGCTCACCCCGCTGGCCAGCTCCACACGCACACTTGCGGCAACTTTTGTGGATGTCCAATCCGCAACCGCGGCAGTTGCCCGCATCATGGCGCAACCGGTCATTCCCTGTGCGCTCGAGTTCATGGACGGCGAGGCACTGCGCCTGGCCCGCAACCATGCGGGCGATTCCATTCCGCAGGCCGGCGCGATGCTGATCATCGAGGTGGATGGTGAGGCAGAGGCGCTGGAATCCGCATCACAGGCAATCCGCAAGGCGGCCAGCGTGGATGGCATGCTGGAAATCCGCATCGCTGCCGACATGTCCGAAGCCAATCGCTTGTGGCAGGCACGCAAGGCCCTGTCGCCTGCACTGCGCACGATTGCGCCAAACAAGATCAACGAGGACGTGGTGGTTCCGGTCAGCCGCGTGCCCGAGCTGGTCGCGCGCCTGCAAGTCATCTCGAAAAAGCATGGCATTCCCATCGTCACCTTTGGCCACGCCGGCAACGGCAATATCCACGTCAACCTGTTGTATCAGCCGGAGCGCACCGATCAGGTACGCAACGCGCCGGATTGCCTGTCGGATGTCTTCGACGTGGTGCTGACGCTCGACGGCACGCTCTCCGGTGAACACGGCATCGGCCTGCTCAAGCGCGAATTCCTGCCGCGCGCCATCGATCCGGTTGCCCTGGATCTCATGCGCGCCATCAAGCGCCAGTTTGATCCCGCAGGCATCCTCAACCCGGGCAAGTTGTTGCCTTGAAGGCCGGGATTCGGGAATCGGGACTTGGGGATTCTGCTTGCCTCCCTCTCCCGCTGACGGGAGAGGTAATTCAAGACACTGCGCACTCGCTGCTTGTCTCCCTCTCCCGCTGGCGGGAGAGGGCTGGGGTGAGGGTGGTGCAACAGGCAAACGCACGCCTTTCAGAAAAACCCGAGCCCCACCCTCACCCGCGCCCTTGGCGCGACCTCTCCCGCTGGCGGGAGAGGTAATTCAAGACACTGAGCACCCGCTGCTTGCCTCCCTCTCCCGCTGGCGGGAGAGGGCTGGGGCGAGGGTGGTGCCCAGGCAAT
>SHNG01000144.1 GCA_004295005.1 Gammaproteobacteria bacterium | reverse complement strand
CGGATGCTCGGCGCGCAATGCGGCCAGACCCATCAGGCCCTGGCTGTCGGGCATGTGCAAGTCGAGCAGGATCACGTCGATGTCCGCGTCCTGCGCAAGTTGTTCATGCAACTGGGCCAGCGAACCGGCTTCCAGCACCACGGCGTCGGACACGACACTGCGCAAGGTTTGCGCCAAGGCCAGGCGAAACAGCGGGTGGTCATCGGCGATCAGCAGGCGCGGCATGCTTGCACTTTACCAACGCAACCTGCGTGGTACCAAAGTACGATGCGGGCCGTGGAGGGTTTTGTTAGCGTCGGGGTATGCACACAAAACGATTCCAATGGGCTGCCCTGTTGTGCGCGATGCTTGCACTGGCCTCCTGCGCAACCGATGCTGTCCGCCAATCACGAAAGGACACCGCCATGTCCATTCCCGCCGGCATTCATCATGCCGATCTGCTGAGCGCCGGCCTCGGCCTTGACGGTCTGCGCAGCATGACGCCACCGGTCATCGCCAATCCGGCGGCGCCGACTGCCGAAGAACTTCGCCGGCGCGCGCTGTGGACGAATTGGCGCGGCATTGCCGACTTGAGTCCCGGTGGCGGATTCACCGAGATCTACGGATCGCTTGCAGCGGTCGCGGGGCGTGAGTATCACGCGCTGCGCACGATTGATGGCGCACGCCAGCCGCATCGGGTGATGGCGCAGGTTCCCGATGGCTTCGATGCCAAGGCGCGCTGCCTGGTGGTGGCGGTTTCCTCCGGCTCGCGTGGTGTCTATGGCGCCATTGCCCTGGCCGGTGCCTGGGGCCTGCCGCGTGGCTGTGCGGTGGCCTACACCGACAAGGGTGCCGGCAGCGACTGGATTGAACTCGGCAGCAGCGAACGCCACGCGATTGACGGTCGACTCGGCGCCGCCGCACAACCTGCGTTCGATCCCGCCGGCAGCGGCGCGCAGCCGCGCGTCGCCTTCAAGCATGCACACTCGCAGGACAACCCGGAAGCCGACTGGGGCCGCCATCTCCAGCAAGCAGCGCAGTTCGGGCTCGATGCGCTCAACGAAGCATTGCCACAACAGGCGCCTTTCACGTTCGACAACACACGCATCATTGCCACCGGCCTTTCCAATGGCGGCGCCTCTGTATTGCGCGCTGCCGGCATGCAAGGCGACTGGCTGGATGGCGCGGTCGCCATCGCGGCCAACACATTTGCAGCGGAGGATGGCCGCCCGGCATTCGATTACGCCACCGAAGCGGCGATCCTGATGCCCTGTGCGCTGCTGCATCCGCGCTTTGATGGCGTGGCCCTGGCGCGACCGGGTGGCAACAAGTCGCCCTCTGCAATTGCGCGTTGCGCACGCCTGCATGCGCAAGGACTCCTCGCTGGAGCCAGCGTGGAAGCACAGGCCGAAGATGCCTACGCTCGCTTGCGCGCATCCGGCTGGAGCGATGGCGCGCTTGAAGCCGGGGCCATCAGCACGGGTTTTGACCTGTGGCGGGCGATTGCCGCGGCCTATGCGTCTGCCTACACGCGCGCCACTGCCGATGCCATGCCTTGCGGCTATGCCTTTGCCGCACTGGACGACAAGGGCCAGCCGACGCGTGCCAGCCTGGAACTGCGCGCATCGTGGTGGGCGGATTCCTCCGGCATTCCACCGGGCTACGGCGTCAGTCTCATCGACAGCATGGCCGATGGCGAAAGCGAAGATCCGGCCTTGCCTGCCCTGCAATGCTTGCGTGCGCTGTGGACGGGAGACGATGCCAAAGCGCAGTCATTGCATGCCGGCATCGAAGCCACCCGCGCCTCGGTTCCGCGCGCGGGACTTCCGCTGATCGTGATTCATGGCGCCGATGATGGTCTGATCCCGGAAGCCTTCAGCAGCGGGGCCTATGTGCGCTGGGCGCGCGAACACGGTCGCGAGCCGACCTACTGGCGCATCTCCAATGCGCAACATTTCGATGCCTTTCTCGGCCTGCCCATGCTCGCCTCGCGCTATGTCCCGCTGATGCCCTATGCCTGGCGTGCGCTGGATGCGATGTGGGCGCATCTGGAGAGCGGCGCGCCGCTTCCCGCCAGCGCCGAAGTTGACACCACGCCGCGCAAGGCCAGCGCATCCGGCATTGCGCCGCTCAGCCTGGACAATGTGCCGGTACCCTGAAGCCGGCCGCGCATCGTGACATGGCCCTGCCGTCGGCGGCATGATCGGCGCTGGTTTCACGCGGGGATCTCGCCGTGCCCGTCATCAACGCAGCCACACTCAAGGAACAGCATCGCCGCATCCGTGACACGCAAACGGAAAATGCACGCACCCGCCTGCATCGTGCAATCAGTTGGCTGGCGCGCTCCGAAGCGGAAGCCGATGATCACGCGGCGCGCTTCATCTTCCTTTGGGTGGCCCTGAACGCGGCTTATGCACGCGAGTTCAGCCGCGATGAGCACGAACGCGAGCGTTTCCACGGCTTCATCACCACGCTGGTGACGCTGGACGAGCAAACCCACCTGCAGCAGGCGTTGTTCCAGCAGTTCAGCGGGCCGATCCGAACCCTGATCGAGAACAAGTTCGTGTTCGAGCCGTTCTGGATCGCCCTGCGCGAACACGATTCCAGCGATGCGTGGGAACGTCAGTTTGCCGCAAGCCGCAAAGCCGCACTGGCGGCTGTTCTGGGGGGCCACACCGAAGTGGTGCTCGGTATCGTCTTTGATCGTCTGTACGTGTTGCGCAACCAGCTCGTACACGGCGGTGCAACCTGGAACAGCAGCGTCAACCGCGAACAATTGAAGGACGCCGTTGCCATCCTCGGCACCCTGGTGCCGATGTTGATCGCGCTGATGCTCGAACACCCCGACCACGATTTCGGTGAAGTGCTGTATCCGGTGGTTTAGCCTGGGATTCGAAGCAATTGATTCCTGCGGGCAAATGGATGGTATCCGGAGTAGCATGCGTCGCCTGGGCCTCGGCCCTACCAGCGGAGCACATGCATGAGCGTGATGATGGCGGGCAGCCGCAAGGCGGCCACGCGCGGCAGCCTGCTTCGCGTATTCGGACTGATGTTTGCCCTGGCCATTGCCATCGGCACCACCATCGGCGGCGGCATCCTGCGCACACCCGGCGA
>SHNG01000039.1 GCA_004295005.1 Gammaproteobacteria bacterium | reverse complement strand
GGGTAGGTGCGCCCAGACCGGAAGCCCACGGGTTTCACCACATAGCCCTGCACCGTTGCGCCTTCGGCTCCGGTGAAGGTGAAGAATTCGAACTCACCGGTGCGTACGTCCTTCATGCGTGCCGCATTGAACTGGCTGACCTGCCGCAGCCCACCGCCACGCAGGTCGCTGCGATACAGATCAGCCGGATGACGCAGGTCATTGCGTGCCACCAGCAGGGACTTGGCACCCACGTCGAACCCGCTGACCTGGCCGCCGCTGACGATGCGCTGCACTTTGCCGTTGGCAACACTGATTGCAAACAGCGGATGCTGGCCGTTGTCGTCGGTGGTGGTGTACAGCGTCTTGCCATCGACCGACTCCTTGAGCGGGCCGGCGGAACGATCCCAGTCACCGGCGACTTCACGGGTCTCGCCGGTGTCCAGGTGCATGGCCTTGATCGCGAAACGGTCGCTCTCCATTCCCGGCCGCGACATGGCCAGGTAGTAGAGGGTCTTGCCGTCGCGCGAAGGCAGCGGATAGGCATCCCAGGCCGGATTGGATGCAGTCAGGTTTTTCGGCTCGGCTGATCCATCCGTCGGAACCGAATAGATGTCGAAATTGGTGGACCACGGCTCACCCGCGCTGACATTGCGCACACCGAAATAAAGAGTCGTCCCGTCCGGCGAGAATGCATATTCACTGGCATCGCCAAACGGTTTGGAGGGGATATCGCCGTTGATGCCCTTGCTGAGCAGGCGCGGTTCACCCAGGGTGCCATCCTCGTCGAGAGCCGCAATCATCAACTGCGAACGACGCCCATCCATCCAGGTGTCCCAATGGCGGACGAATCCTTCGGAATACAGCATGCCGTTGGCCTTGTCGGCTTCACGCTCATCCAGGCGCTTTTTCGTACAGGCAATGGGTGCGGCATCACTGGCGCAGTCGACGAACAGCTCCACCGAAAACGCCACTGATTTTCCATCCGGCGACAATTTGTAGCTGCCGATATCGAGGGCGAAGCCTCCAACCGATTGTTCTTCGCCGCCGGCTGCATCCACTCGCAACAATTGGCTGACATCATCGCGTGCGGCCAGAAAATAGATGCTCTTGCCATCCACCGACCAACTCGGGCTGGACGCGCTGATGGCCGCGTCGGTAAGACGCGTCGGCTTGCCACCGGCCATGGGAACGGTCCAGATGCTGGTGCGGCCCTTGTTGGCCTCGTAGTCGGTTTGCCGCAATTGCACGGCAACCGTGCGCTCGTCCGGCGACAACACCTGGTCGCCGACCCGGTCCAGCATGACCAGATCCATGACATTGAACGGATGCGGTGCGGCGAGCGCACTGCCTGCAACTCCCAGTACCAGTGGCACGATCAACTTTTTCATGGCAAGTGATTCCCGGATACGAGCCACGGATCTTAATTCCGGCAGGCACGCAGGAAAAGCGGAAGAGGTCGCATTGCGGCGCTCTCCGTGCAGGTTCTGGGTCGAAAGTCATGCAGGCCGAAACAGTCTGTCCTGCTACCATCGAAAGGCTCTCCGGACCGAGGACTCCCCAAAATGAAACGATTGCTTGTTGCCTCCTTGTTGCTCGCCTTGCCGCTGGCGGCAGTGGCACACGACGGCCCCCATTTCGACGCCAAGCGCCTCGCCGAGGAAGTGAAAGTGCTTTCTTCGGATGAATTCGAAGGTCGCGGACCGGCAACGGCCGGCGAAACCAAAACCATCGACTACGTGGTTGCCCAGTTGAAGGAAGCCGGAGCAAGTCCAGGTGGCGACCTCAAGGACGGCAAGCGTGCGTGGACCCAGGCGGTGCCGCTGCTGCGCTCCAGCATCAAGGGCACGCCATCGCTCTCAGTCGAAGTCAACGGCAAGCCCATGAATCTCACCCAGGGCGAGCAGATCAGCGTGCGCGCGGCAATGGACGGCTCCAAGCAAGTCAAGCTCGACAAGGTGCCCTTGGTGTTTGTCGGCTACGGCGTGAATGCGCCGGAGCGCAACTGGAACGACTACGCAGGCGTGGACATGAAGGGCAAGATCGCCATCGCCCTGGTCAACGACCCGGACTTTGAAACCGGCAAGGGCGATTTCGGTGGCAAGGCCATGACCTACTACGGCCGCTGGACCTACAAGTTCGAGGAAGCCGCACACCAGGGCGCCATTGGCTTGCTGGTCGTGCACGAAACCGACCCGGCCTCCTACGGTTGGGCCACGGTGAAAAATTCCAACACCAACACCATGTTCGATGTGGTTCGCGAGAATCCGCGATCGGCGCATACGCAGGTTGAAGCCTGGATCCAGCGCGACCTGGCCGTGGATCTGTTCAAGCAGGCCGGCCTTGATTTCGATGCACTCAAGAAGCAGGCGCAACAGCGCGGCTTCAAGGCGGTGCCACTCAAGAATGAAACCTTCTCGGCCGACTACGCCGTGGATGCCGAGGTGATTACCTCGCACAACATCGTGGGTCGCATCGAAGGCAGCAAGTATCCGAACGAGACGGTGATCTACAGCGCGCACTGGGATCACCTGGGCGTCGGCCGCCCGGATGCGCAGGGCGACACCATCTACAACGGCGCCGTGGACAATGCCACCGGTACCGCTGCCTTGATCGAAATGGCACGCGCTTATGCCAGCGGCCCGAAGCCGCAGCGTTCGGTGGTGTTCCTGGCCGTCACCGCAGAGGAAAAGGGTCTGCTCGGCTCCGAGTACTACGCATCCAAACCGCTTTATCCGCTGGCCACCACGGTTGCCGTGATCAACACCGATGCGCTCGATCCAACGGGCGTGGCGCGCAACTTCACCACCTCCGGCAGCGCGCAATCGGAACTGCTCGATGCACTCGTAGCCATCGGCAAGAGCAACGGCATGGCTTATGTCACCGACCCACACCCGGAAGCCGGCTCGTTCTTCCGTTCCGACCATTTCCCCTTTGCCAAGCGCGGCGTGCCCGCACTCTCATACGGCTCGGGCAATGACCTGGTTGAAGGCGGCATCCAAGCCGGCGAAGCCGCCGGAAAGGACTATGTGGAAAAGCGCTACCACCAGCCCGCCGACGAGTTCGAGGAAAGCTGGACCTTTGCCGGCATGGTCCATGACCTGCCCATGCTCTACCAACTCGGCAGCGATCTCGCCAATTCACGCAACTGGCCGCAATGGGGCAAGGACTCCGAGTTCCGCGTTACTCGCGATTCCAGCGCCGCCGAACGCAAGTAACCGAAGCTCGCGGCAGGGCCGGGCTTGCTCGGCCCCATGCAGCTTCCCATTCTCGTAGAGCCGGGCTTGCTCGGCTCCATGCAGCTTCCCATCCTCGTAGAGCCGGGC
>SHNG01000029.1 GCA_004295005.1 Gammaproteobacteria bacterium | reverse complement strand
TCGGAAGTGAAACGCAGCCGCGCCGATGGTAGTGTGGCTCAAGCCATGCAAGAGTAGGTCACCGCTGAGCGCTTTATCCGAAAACCCCGATCAGGCAACTGGTCGGGGTTTTTCATTGGCAAATTCATCGGTGCGAACATCCCATCCCGGACTGGAAACCGCCGATGCCATTCCGGAAACCCCGCGCATTCAGCCGAGCAAGCTCGGCCCTACGCCGGATGGCAATGCGGAGCGCGTCGAATTGCAAGCACCCGCGAATGCGTGCACTTGCTCACCCCGAACCCGGAAGTGCACAAGTCGATTCCCAGCCGCGCCGAAGGCAGTGTGGCTCAAGCCATGCAGGACCTGGTCACGCTCGAGCGCTTTACCGAAAACCCCGATCAGGCAACTGGTCGGGTTTTTCCTTTTCAACTGGTGACGTTGCGTGATTCGGCCCGCGCCAGTAGCCTGCCAAGCCATTCATTTCGAAGCTACTGCAAGGTCATGCCACCATCAAGCAGCAACCTACAGGCCATCGAGGTCTACCTGATCGCCCTGCAGGATAGGATCTGCGCGTCCGTCGAATCATTTGAGCCTGATGTGTGCTTTCGCGAGGACGCCTGGCAGCGTGCCGAAGGCGGTGGCGGCCGCACTCGCGTCCTTTGCGGCGGCAAGGTGTTTGAACAGGCAGGAATTGGATTCTCCCGGGTTTCCGGAAGTGCCTTGCCACCTTCGGCATCGCAACATCGACCAGAATTGGCGGGCAGCCGCTGGAATGCGCTCGGTGTCTCGCTGGTCTTCCATCCGCTCAATCCCTATCTGCCGACCACGCACATGAATGTGCGTTACTTCGAGGCACAGAAGAAGGATGGCCAGTCGGTCTGGTGGTTTGGTGGCGGCTTTGACCTGACGCCGTTTTATCCTTTCGACGAGGACATCCGCCATTGGCACGGCGTGGCTCGCAAAGTGTGCGAGCCGTTCGGATCCGAAGTCTATCCACGCTACAAGAAATGGTGCGACGAATATTTCTACCTCAAGCACCGCAAGGAGACGCGCGGCGTTGGAGGGCTGTTCTTCGACGATCACATGGACGGCGGGTTTGAGCGATCCTTCGACTTCCTGCGTGCGGTGGGAGATGGCTTCCTTCACGCGTATCTGCCGATCATCGAAAAACGGCGCACCACACCTTACGGGGACCGCGAGAGGCAGTTCCAGCTCTATCGGCGCGGGCGCTACGTGGAGTTCAACCTGGTCTACGATCGCGGCACGCTGTTTGGACTACAGTCGGGTGGCCGCACGGAATCGATCCTGATGAGCCTGCCGCCACGAGTGCGATTCGAATACGGCTTCACGCCCGAGGAAGGCAGTGCCGAAGCGCGGCTCGAGGAATACCTGAAGCCGCGCGAGTGGTAGCGGATCGATTCGAAAGGAAACTCAGTTCCATTCGTAGATGGTGAAATAGACCGGCGCCACGGGGCCGTCGACTGCATCGCGTTCCAGACGGCCATCTCCATTCTGGTCAAAATAGATCTGCTCGGGTCCGCGCGCAGGCTTTATGCGGATCATTCGCAGGATTCCCTTCTGCCGGTATTCGCGGATGACATCATCGCCTTCCTGTCGCTGGGTGACGGAATCACTGCTGGACGCGAGTTCCGCCGCGCGTGCATTGCGTGCACGCGTGGCCTTGTCACGAACCAGACGCGTATCGGGCATGTCGGGCTTGTCGACAGGAGATCCGGTACTTGCGCCCTGAACGCCAGATGCAACTCCCCTGTCATTGATATCCGGCGGAGGCGGCGCGTCCTCGAAAGCAAGCGTCGCTCCAGAGAAGATCAACAGGAAAAGCGCCATTGCAATGGAATGTCTACTTGGAAGCGTCATGTCTGCGGTTTCCAGGAAGCAACGTTACGGTTGTGAATGGTTTGCAGCGTAGCCCATCGAAGATGCGGGCATATTGATGGGAGTCAAACTTTCACTTTCAACCGACGTGCCAGATCCTCCGCGTGCACTCGGTTGATCTCCGTGGCAAACAGGTTCGCGCGCAACACCGGCATCGCCAAATTCAGCAGCTGCACGGCATCATCCTGCTTGCGCTCGGCCAGCAATACCCCTGCCAGCTCGGCACGCGCTATGGCCAAATCCACGGATGAGGATGAAACCGCTTCCAGAATGGGTATGGCCTCGCGAAGTTGTTTCTCCGCGGCAGCGGGTTGGTGGTTGCGAATTTCCCACTTGGCCCGAAGTCGCAACACATGCGCAAATACAGGGTGCGAACGTGGAACAAGTGCGCGCCAACGCTGCTCCGCTTCATCAACCAGCGGCAACCCTGCAACCGGGTTGTTCATGCGTTCTGCAAGCAGGGCCTGCTGCCAGGTGATCATCGCGTATTCGCCGGAATCCGCTCCATCGATGCGCAGGCAACGATTGCGCAATTCCTGTAGCAACGGCCATGCCCGGTCGGACTCACCGGCCAATCCGAGCGTTCGCGCCAAAGATCTTTGGATGCGCCTTCGTGTCTGATGATCCGCGTCCATTTCGACCTGATCCAGCAGAACAATGGCCTG
The DNA here is from genome assembly GCA_004295005.1 of Gammaproteobacteria bacterium. Lineage (GTDB taxonomy): Bacteria > Pseudomonadota > Gammaproteobacteria > Xanthomonadales > Rhodanobacteraceae > Dokdonella. The sequence goes on along the minus strand of SHNG01000029.1, from coordinate 769 downwards.
GCGCAGCGCGGCGAGACTGCCATCGTAGTCACCGGCGTTTTCGAGGACGCCGGCAATATTGGCCAGTGACGTGGCGTGTTCGGCCTCGCCTACACCGACTTCCAGAGCAATTTTCTCCGATCGGCTGAGCAGCAACGCTGCTTCCCGGTACTGCCCGAGGTCGTTGAGGGTCAGTGCGAGGTCGTTGGTAAGGTTCATCATCCGCGAACCGCCAGCGGCGACCACTCGATCCTGAAGTGAGATGGCTTCACGCAGAAACGCCTCGGCCTCGGCACTGCGTCCGCAGGAATTGAGCGCCGTGGCCCTTGAGCGCATCGGAGGCAGTCGATCCGGAGAATCCGGCGCCAAGGCTGAGGCCAGTGCCATGGCCTTCTCGGAAAACTGCAGTGAATCCTCGCATTCGCCGCGCGCAGCAAGCAGGGAAGCGAGCAATTGCGCAGTCTCGAGTCTCACCAAATCCTCACCTCTCGCCTTGTCAACAGGAACTGCCCAAGCCTCCCTCAGCAGGCGAATGGCTTCGCCGTCATTGCCGCCGCGATGGTGAACCATGGCCATGGACTGCAAGGATTCAACGCGAAGCAAGGAATTGTCGGGTGCAAAACGCTCGCGCCAGGCGCTGGCCTTTTGTGCTGCTGCCAACGACATGGGAATCGAATCCATGACTCCGAGCAGTTTCGCGTACTCCTCGTAATCGTCTGCCAGGCGCAAGGCTTCCCGCCCATTCGCGGGCTCCACGCCGACAAGGCCCTCACGCATGAGATCCATGCCA
>SHNG01000112.1 GCA_004295005.1 Gammaproteobacteria bacterium | reverse complement strand
TCTCTCTGGAAGGCACGCGCTGGGTCGTACTTTCTGCATGTGACAGCGGCCTCGGCGACAGCCGGGCTTACGAGGGAGCGTTCGGACTGCGACGTGCCTTTCGATTGGCCGGTGCGCGCAGCGTCATCATGAGCCTGTGGCAGGTGGACGATTCAGCCACGGCCGAATGGATGACGGCGCTGTACAAGGCACGCTTGCGCGATGGACTCAGCACGATTGAGTCGATGGCGGCGGCGCAGCGGGAAACCCTGGCCGCACGGCGGCTTGCTTCACTGGATACCCATCCCTACTGGTGGGCGGGCTTCATCGCGGCAGGCGACTGGCGCTGAACCCCTGCCTTTCCCTGGACGTTGCGTTCTGTCGGGCGGAAGGCAGGCCTGCAGCTACCCCGCAAACCGATGTCGACCTCACGGCACCTCGAACGAATCCGTGAAGAGGCGGTCGGGTCCGGTGAATTCACTGCTGCGACCCAAGGCGTCGGTCGTCGTCGCGGCCAGTGCAAAGCCTTGTGGACCGGGCACAGTGAATTCACGCCACTGCTGGGCATCGCCGGCGTCAATCAATTCGCTGCCCAGCCATTGCGCGCCTTCGGGGTCATCCACGCCTGCGGCAATGTAGAAGTCCACGCGCAGCGGATAGGCGGCATTTGCCAGCGCGGTATCAACGCGATAGCGCACCGTGTATTGCCCGTTGCTCCAGTTGTAGGCACTGATTTCCGGGTGATTCATCAGCAGATTCGAACCGCTGTCGGCATCATCCGCATCATTGGGCGTTCGTCCGTTCTCGTTGAGATCGATGCCCAAACCGTTGTCATGCATGCTGTTGCCGACGACTTCAGTCACGGCGTTGCTGCCGCCTGCGACCACGACCGCGGGTCCGGTATTCCATGCGATCAGGTTGCCATTGCCGATGATTGGCCAACCATTGACGACCGGCGAGTTGGTTCCCCAGCGCACGCCTCCGGCCAGATTGGGCATGGGTGTGACTCCGTCTGCGCCGACGCCGATGTGGTTGTTTTCAACCCGGAACGCCATGCCGTCGGCGCCATAGCCGATCAGGTGCACGCCGAAGCCGCTGGCTGATCCGATCACGTTGCGTGCGCCGGGATCGCTGCCACCGATCTGCGCGGAACCGCCCGCAAACAAGCGCAAGTGAATCGCGTCATTGGACAACGGCAGTGGCACAAGACCGTTGCGGGTAGTGCCGATGAGATTGCCCTGCACGGTGACGCTGGCCGCAGATTGGCTCCAGATGACACTGCTTGCGGCAACGATCAGATTGCGCTTGGCCGGCGTGGTGCCGCCGATGTACCAGACGCCGCTGTTGAACGCGATGGCATTCTGCGCTCCGCTTGCCGCCAGTCCATCGATAGAGGCACCGATGTGGCAGCCTTCGATACGAAAAGTCGCGGGCGATGCGGATGCCAGATTCACCGGGTAAGGGAAATGGCTTATGGCAAGACCTCGAAACGCCGCCTCGCCGCTGGTGAGTGCAAACCCGATCGGAAAATTGCAGCCGTTGCAGTTCGCGCCGGAGATTTCAATCGCAAGGGTTCCGTTCAAGCCGCCTTGATCCGGCGTTGCGGTATTGGGTACGGCACCAGGCTGGGTCATGCCATCGATGACCAGCGATTCGGCGATAGAACCGATATATCCGGCCGGCGTGATGACGTGGGGTCCGCTGCCGGGAATCGCAAATGCAATCAGGTCGATGGCCGGAACAGACTGGCCAGCGGCACAATCGCCGTTGACCGCGAGGTTCGTGTTTGTCGCCTGCAACGCCTCGCGCAAGGTGCACGCGCCATCGGCCGCGGAAACATCGGCGCTGCTGTTGACCGTTACCGTCGCCGCCAACGCCGCATGCACGAATGACATTGCCGCGAGGCAAAGTGTGCACAGCGCGAACTTCCGGATTGTCTTGAACATGTTGGAGACCTCGCTTCGCCAGCGGACTTGAAATGCGTGAAGCAATGCCGGATTGCCCCGTCTTGGCGTTGAATGGCGACACGAAGCCCAAACCGGCATCAGGACATCGCTTGTTCAAACCCGCTTCCCATCAACAGCGAACACGAAAGCGGCAACTACTGTGCCGGGCACACCTGCGCATAAGAACTGTCCAGGTTGTGCGCGAAGATCTGGTCACAGGTGTACGCCACGCAGGCCGAATATTCGGAGGTGTTGCCACCCTCGCTGGTCGCGGTCGCCGTGATGAATCCGTTGTACAGCGTTGCCGGGCTTGTGATCGGCACATCGAAGGCGGCGCTGCCATTGATCGGCGGGAACAGCGAGCCACCACTGGCCACGACATGGGTTGCGCCCAGAAAGATTGACCCGCCTCCCTGACCACCGACACCACAACTGGAGCCCCGATAGAACTCGATTCGATATTCCCCGTTGGCCGTCGACAAGGAACCCTGCACGCGACCTTCGTAGCGCACTCCGGTTGCTGAGCCCAGCGTGGGAAAATTCTGGTCGCAGTTGGCTTCCTCGCAACCCGTCAGTCCAGGACCATCGCCATCGATCGGATTCATGCCGGCAGGGTTGCGCAAGTCGAGGTTGAGGCTGGTGTTGTCGTGGACGCGGTTTCCGCTCAGGGTGTTGCCCAGCGCGCCCGGATAGATGATCAGGCCGCTGTAGCTGTTCCAGGCCAACTGATTGTTGTCGAAATCGTTGTCGTTGGCTCCGGCATACACCAGCGCGCCGTTGGCATTGGGCAAGGCGTAGTCCGGCACGCAGGGCGGCAGGCAGAAGGCGAATGCCTTGACGCCGATGCGATTGCCGGAGACCAGGTTGTCGCTGCCAAGCACCTGCATGCCGATGACATTTCCGGAGACCACGTTCTGCGCAATCACATTGAGATCGGATTCGACGCGCAAACCCACCTGGTGCCCGTGCGCCGAGTTCCCGTTTGGAAAGGTACCGATCAGGTTGCCGGCCACCAGGTGGCCATTGCCGTTGCCGCCGATGTAGATGCCGTAACCGTTTCCGGCGGGCGGATCCTGGTCACCGGCAATGGAATTGCGCGCCGCCGGATCGAAACCGCCAATGTCCACGTCGTCGGCGTTTGCATTCACGTAAATGGCATTGATGTTGTCACTGCCGCCGAAGATGGTGTCATTGAACTTGCCGAAATGATTGCCGCGCACGATGTGGCCGCTGCCACCTTGCAACAAAACGGCGTTGGAGAATCCACCGATGCGCAGTCCGCGCACTTCAAGCTTCGTTGAAGCAGGTGCGTTGCTCGGCACGCGAAACGCGTAGCTGACGGTTCCACCGCCGCCGATGTCGATCAGATAGTCCGCATTGTTCGACCACTCGCTGGTGTTGGGCAGCGATCCGGGCTGGGTGAAGCCGTCGATGCGCATCGA
>SHNG01000141.1 GCA_004295005.1 Gammaproteobacteria bacterium | reverse complement strand
GAGTCGGGCTGAAGCCCGACCTACACCCAAACTGCACCAGCGCGAACTGCAGTTGTACACGCTGGCCTGGTTGCACCGTTTCAGCTTCGACGTAGGTCGGATTTCAACCCGACCCCGCTCAGGCGTGATGCTCGCGACCGAGGTATTCCTCACTCTGCATCTCGATCAGGCGTGATTCGGTGCGAGCAAACACCGCGCGCAAGCGGTTGCCGTCATACAGGTCGATGATCGGCAGCGCGGCGGACAGAACCAGCTTGACGCCACGGTCGTACAACTCGTCGACCAGCTCGACGAATCGCTGGGCGGCATCTTCGGTTTGCGGCGTGAATTGCGGGACCGACGAGATCAGCACGGTATGGTAGGTGCGCGCCAGGAAAATGTAGTCGGCGACACCGCGCGGACCTTCGCAAATCGCCTCGAAATCGAACCATGCCACGCCATCGCCTTCGCGCTTCACGTGCACCGGACGCTCGTTGATGACGAGAATGAAGTCCGCCCGCTCATGGCCGTGTGCGACGCGATGGAATATCGCCAGCAGCGCGCGCTCGGCGGCGGCATCCGGCGGAGTCAGGTACACCGGCGCCTGCTTCAGGGCGCGCAGGCGCCAGTCCGTCGGTGAAACCATTTCCAGCACTTCGCAGTGCTGTTTCAGCAAGGCAATCGCGGGCAGGAAGCGATCACGTTGCAGTCCGTTGCGGTACAGGTCACCGGGCGCGGTGTTGGACGTGGTGAGCAGGCACACGCCCTCGGCAAACAATGCCTTGAGCAGATTGCCGAGGATCATCGCATCGCCGATGTCCAGCACGAAGAATTCATCCAGGCACAGCACGCGCGTCTTTTCGGCAATGCGTTCGGCGACCTTGGACAACGGGTCTGCGGTCCCCGCCAGGGTGCGCAACTCGGCATGGATGCCCTGCATGAAGCGATGAAAGTGGACACGGCTCTTGGCATCAATCGGCAGCCCGTCGAAAAACAGATCCATCAGGAAGGTCTTGCCGCGACCGACACTGCCCCACAGGTACAAACCGCGCACCGGCTCGGGTCGCGAGCCGAGGATGCGTTGCCAGATTGAAGGCGGACTGGCTTGAACCAGTTCGCGGTGAATGCGGTCGAGCTGCGCAAGCACGGCCTGTTGGGCGGGATCGGCCTGCCATTCCTGTTGCGCGACACCCTGCGCATAACGGGCGCCGGGCAGGTTGGCAACCGTGCTCATGCCTGTGCGCGCGGTTTGGGCAGATGATCGCGCATGGCGTTCTTGATCGCGCCGCGCAAATCCATCAGGCGGCGATGGAAGAAGTGACTGGTCTGCGGCATGCGCACCAACTGCGGCGAAACATCAAGCTGCTCGATCCAATCGAACACCGCGTTCGCATCGACCACCTCGTCTTCCTCGCCCTGCACGACGAGCCAGGGACACTCCGGAAGTTCGATGGTTTCAAATCGCCAACGCCCCACCGGCGGGGCGATGGTTATCAGCGCGCCGGCGTCGAGTCGGCGGGCATTGCGCAGGGCCACATAGCTGCCGAAGGAGAATCCCGCCAGCCACAGGTCGGCACCGGGTCGCACGCGACGCACCCAATCGACAACGCAGGCGAGATCTTCGCTCTCCCCTTTGCCGTCATCGAAGGTGCCCTCCGAGTTTCCGATTCCGCGAAAGTTGAAACGCACGGTATCCAGACCCAGCTCGCGCAGGGCGCGCTCGGTGATGGTGACCACCTTGTTGTGCATGGTGCCGCCATGCAGCGGATGCGGATGGCAGATCACCGCAACGCCTTCGCGGGCGTCGCTGGCGGAATCGGCAGGTTCGCTGGCGACTTCAAGCACTCCGGCCGGACCTTGCAGCAGGAAGGTCGCAGGCTCGGATGGAAAGGCAGCGGGCGCGTCGGCACGGATCGTCGAGGTCATGCGCGCATGATACCGTGAAGGCTCATACGCACCGCTGCACGGCATGAACCATCTCGCCCATTTGCTGCTGGCCGGTCCCGACGATGGTCTTCGCCTCGGCGGATTGATGGGTGATTTCGTGCGCGGCCCGATCGACCCGCAGCTCACCACCGGCGTACGCATGGGCATCGCGCTGCATCGGGCCATCGACAGTTTCACCGACCAGCATCCCGACGTGCGCGCATTGAAATCGGCGTTCGAGCCGCCGTATCGCCGTTACGCCGGAATACTCATCGACATCTGGTTCGATCACCTGCTGGCGCGCGACTTTTCGCGCTGGTCGACGACACCGCTGGCGCAGTTCAGCGATGACACGAATGTCCTGCTGCAACGACATGACCGCACACTGCCCGATGCGCTGCGCAGATTTGCGCGCTATCTGCACGCGCGACGCCTGCCCGCGGCCTATGCCGAGCGCGAGATGATCAGCGAAGTGTTGTCGGGTGTCGCCTCACGCCTGCGTCGGCCGAATCCGCTGGCGCTGGGCTTGCTGGAAATCTCGCGACTGGAGTCCGAGCTGGCCCAGGCTTTCGGGAGATTCTTTCCTCAACTGGTGGAATTCAGCCGGGGCTGGCGCGAAGTCAATCGCGCGTGATGCACCACCACCCGGCCGAATCCATCGACCGGGCGGTGGCAAGCCATCAACCCGCGTAGTACATCTGGTATTCCAGCGGATGTGCCGCCGCGCGGTAGCGCGTGACTTCACCCATCTTCAACTCGATGTAGGAATCGATCAGGTCGTCGGAGAACACGCCGCCTGCCTTGAGGAAGGCACGATCCTTGTCCAGTGCCTCCAGCGCCTGGTCGAGGCTTGAGCACACCTGCGGGATGTTTTTCTCTTCTTCCGGCGGCAGGTCGTAGAGATCCTTGTCCGACGGCGCACCCGGATCGATCTTGTTGAGGATGCCGTCGATGCCAGCCATCAGCAGCGCAGCGAACACGAGGTAGCCGGAGTTCATCGGATCCGGGAAGCGGATCTCGATGCGGCGGGCCTTGGGGTTGGTCACGAATGGAATGCGGCAGCTTGCCGAGCGGTTGCGCGCGGAATACGCAAGCATGATCGGCGCCTCGAATCCGGGCACCAGGCGCTTGTAGCTGTTGGTCGTGGAATTGGCGAAGGCATTGATCGCCTTGGCATGCTTGAAGATGCCGCCAATGTACCAAAGTGCAGTCTGCGACAGGCCACCGTAAAGATCGCCGGAGAACAGGTTGACACCAGCCTTGGACAGCGACTGGTGCACGTGCATGCCGGAACCGTTGTCGCCCACCAGGGGCTTGGGCATGAAGGTGGCGGTCTTGCCATTGCGGTGGGCGACGTTCTTGACCACGTACTTCAGGGTCAGCAGCTCGTCGGCCTTCTTGACCAGGGTGTTGAAGCGGGCGCCGATTTCGCATTGGCCGGCATTGCCGACCTCGTGGTGGTGCACCTCGATGACCTGGCCAAGCTCGGTCAACACATTGCACATCTCGCCACGCA
>SHNG01000076.1 GCA_004295005.1 Gammaproteobacteria bacterium | reverse complement strand
CCTGCGTGCGCATTCGCGGCTTGCGCACCGTGCTCAATGGCAAGACCATCTTCGATGACGTCGATCTGGATATTGCGCGGGGAAAGATCACTGCCATCATGGGTCCGAGTGGCACCGGCAAAACCACATTGTTGCGTCACATCACCGGCCAGCTTGCGGCCGATTCCGGCGAGATCGAGGTTGATGGCCGGCGTGTGGCTGGCCTGAACCGCAAGCAGTTGTTCGATTTGCGCGAGCGCATCGGCTACCTGTTCCAGAACTCCGCGTTGCTGACCGATTTCAGCGTGTTCGAGAACGTGGCTTTTCCCTTGCGCCAGCACCTGCGCCTGCCCGAGGAAATCATCCGCAACATCGTGCTCACCCGCTTGCAGTCGGTGGGCCTGCGCGGTGCCGCACAACTGATGCCCTCCGAGCTGTCCGGCGGCATGGCGCGACGGGTGGCGCTGGCGCGTGCGATCGTGCGCGACCCCGATCTGATGATCTATGACGAGCCGTTTGTCGGCCTCGACCCCATTGCACTGAACCAGATCCTCACCCTGATTCGCACCCTCAATGACACCCTCGGCGTAACCAGCATCCTGGTTGCTCACGAGTTCTCGGCGGTGCGCAGGATTGCCGATCACGTGGTCCTGATCGCCGGCGGCAAGTTCGTGGCCAGCGGACATCCGGACGAGCTGGCCCGCGGTGAATCGGAATGGACGCGGCAGTTTTTCGGCGGCGAAGCGGATGGTCCGGTGCCATTCCAGTATCCGGCTCGCGACTATGCCGCCGAGCTTGGTTTTGCGGCAGGTGCACGATGAACGCCCCACGTCGCAACCTGATGCTGGCGGATGCGCTTGCGCAGGTGGGCGCGGTGGGCCTGTTCCTGTTCTCGATTCTTGCCGCGGTTCCCAAGAGCCTGCGCCACTATCGCGAGACCGTGCGCCAGGTCTGGTTCGTCGGCGCCATGAGCCTGGTCATCATCATGACCTGCGGCTTGTTCGTCGGCATGGTGCTGTCCCTGCAGCTCTACTATGTGCTCACCAATTTTGGCGGCACCGCCGCGCTTGGCACGGTGGTGGCCTTGTCGATGTTCCGCGAGCTCGGTCCGGTGGTTACCGCCCTGCTGTTTGCAGGTCGCGCCGGAACCTCGATGACGGCCGAAATCGGCTTGATGCGCGCAACCGACCAGCTTTCGGCCATGGAAATGATGGCCGTCGATCCGATGTCCTATGTGGTGGCGCCGCGTTTCCTTGCCGGCATCCTCGCCATGCCCCTGCTGGCCTGCATCTTCAATGCGCTGGGCTTGCTCGGCGCGCATTTGGTCGGCGTGAGCTGGCTCGGACTCGACAACGGCACGTTCTGGGGCAACATGACCTCGACCGTGGAGGTGTGGAGCGACCTGGTCAACGGCGTCTGGAAAAGTGCGGCGTTTGGGGCGGTCATCGCCCTGATCGCGACCTTCCAGGGCTACACCACGCCACCGACCAGCGAAGGCGTGGCGTATGCCACCACACGCACCGTGGTCTCGTCGGCCATTGTCGTGCTCGCCCTCGATTTCGTGATGACTGCATTCCTGATGTGACCGGATGGGCCTGCATTGTTCACGAACGTCACAGGAAAACGCCCGAAGCCTTTTATGACAACGCATTTCAGAACTTTGCCATTTCAACAAAGTGTCCGCCCACGTTTCCCTGTTGGCGCGGCGCTCGCGGGTCTTTTGCCCCAATCGCTGCGTTGCTTGTCGCCCCAATGGAACCACCATTGCGGCTCCGCGCGCCTTGCGCTTGGGGAAAAATCCTCCACGATCATCCGCGCCCGTTCATGAATAATGCAGGCCAAAACCATGACCCAGCCCAGACGTTCATTCCAGGTCGGAACCGGCCTTTTCATCCTGCTCGGATTTGCCGCGCTGACCTACCTCGCCACGCAGACCACCTCCATTGCCAACTATCAGCAAGGCGAGAGTTATTCCCTGAAGGCCAAGTTCAGCAACATAGGCCAGCTCAAGGCGCGCGCACCGGTCAAGCTGGCGGGCGTTCGCATCGGCTCGGTGCAGTCGATAAACCTGGATCCGCAAACCCTGAGCGCGATCGTGATGATTGCCATCGACAAGCGCTTTGCCGAGATTCCCGATGATTCCGGCGCTGCGATATTCACCAGCGGTTTATTGGGAGATCAGTACGTTGGCATCCAGCCTGGCGGCTCGCCGGACATGTTCAAGGATGGCGATGAAGTCATCCTGACCCAGTCCTCGATGCAGCTGGAAGACCTGATCGGCAAGTTCCTGGTGGGTGGCGATACCGCCAAGAAGGGTGATCAGGCGAAATCGGACGGCTCCGAGTAACAGCATCCTTTACACAGAAGTTCATTGGAGGCACATGGCATGCGGCAGATGATGGCGGGACTACTTGCGTTGGTTCTGGGGTTCTCCAGCGTGCCGTTTGCGCATGCTGCAGACCTGGCGCCCGACCAGGTCGTGCAGAAGATCGCCGATGATCTTGCCAACAGCATCGGTGCCCACCGCGAGGAGCTCAAGGCGGACCGCGACAGGCTGATCCGCGAGATCGACGCGATCCTGCTGCCGCATTTTGATATCGAGTACGCCTCGCTGCTTGTACTGGGCCGCAACGCGCGTGAGGCAACGCCTCAGCAACGTTCGCGTTTTGCCAGGGCGTTCTACAACTCGATTGCGCACCGCTATGCGGAAGGGCTGCTCAACTACACGCGCGGCAACGTGCGTGTGTTGCCGTTCAAGGGCGAGCTCAATGCCAAGCGCACCATCGTGCGTACCCAGGTGATTCTCGACGACGGCAAGAGCGTGGCGGTCGACTATGCATTCCGCCAGGCGGCATCCGGCGAGTGGAAGGCCTATGACGTGATCATCGAAGGCATTTCCTACATCACCAATTACCGCAACCAGGTTGCGGCGGAAATCCAGGCGACCAGCCTCGATTCACTGATCGTGCGCCTTGAAACCCAGGGCGAGAAGGCCCTGGAAAGCCTCGACAAGCGCACGAGCGGGCCGTGACTCCGGCATTTTCCATGCAGCCGACTTCGGCTGCCTCGGCGCGCGTGCTTGGGCGTATCGACGTCGCCAACGCGGCGCAGGCGCTCGCGGCTGGAAAGCAGATTCCTGCCCATGGAAACTTCGAAGTGGACCTTGAGCACCTGGAAAGCGCAAACAGCGTGACCCTGGCGGTACTGCTGGCCTGGTCGGCTGCGGCCAGCCGCAGCAATGGTCGGCTGGTCTACCGCGGCATGTCGGATCGCCTGCTTGCCATTGCCAGGCTGGGAGATGCCACTGACATGCTGGGAATGAACGATACCGCCCCAGAATCGGGCACCTGATTTCGGACTGATCCTAGCCTCAGGCGATCACGGGTTCGGAGTCGGGTGCTGTTTTTCGTAGTCCACCTGTTCCTGCAACAGCGAGTCCAGATCGTCCTCATCGAGTCCCTGCAATTGCTGGATG
>SHNG01000121.1 GCA_004295005.1 Gammaproteobacteria bacterium | reverse complement strand
CGGCTACAACGGTGCCGGCGTGATCTCTTTCAATGACGCAGCGCGCGGTGGCGGGCTGTCGGTGAATGCCGGATCTGACATCCAGAGTGATGCCTACGTCCATCTGTTCACTTCCGACCCGCAACAACCCGTGCAGATCTCCAACAACTCCGCCTCACTCACCGCAGGTGGCATATACGTTCAACCCAACGTGATATTCGACCTCAGTGGCTACCATCCGCAAGGCGCGACCCTCTGCGCCAGCCAGGTCCGCATCGATGACAACATTGCTTCGACGGGCAGCGCGATCCACACCGATACCGATGACTACAACCTTGGCTTGGATGACATCGGCGGTGACGTACGACTCTACACCGATCCCGCGAGCTGCTCAGGCATACCCGGCTCGCCTCCCGCCGTTGCCTGTGCGCAAGGAGTCGAATGCAACACCATGGACCGCAATGTGACCGAGGACAGCAATGGGCAACCGACCCCAGGCGCAACCATCCTCACCTGGAAGGACAGTTTCCTGCGCATCTACGGTCTGCGCATGCGCGACAACGAAGGTGGTTACGGCCTGTACCTGATAGACAGCGACGCCGACATGCGCAATGCCCTGGTGGCAAACAATACCTACAGCGGTGACCTGTTCCGAGTCGACACCGACGGCGAGCAGGGCATGGTCCTGCGCGGCACGACCATTGCCGACAATGCCATCGGCGGCAGCGTGGTACGCACCGGCAACGACGTCGAACTCGGCAACCTCATAATCGCGCAACCCTTCGTACCCGCGTACTCGGTGGACGAATTTCCGCAGGGCTTCTTCGAGTACATCGTCGCCAGCAATAGCGGTGGTCTTCCAGCGCAACCCAATATCGTCCAGGCCACGCCCAGCTTCGTTGACGGCCTCAGCCGCAACTACCGGCTTGCCTTGGGATCGCCGGGCATGGATTTCGCACCGGCCGCCGGCGCCTTCGATCTCGATGGCAATCCGCGCGATGTGGACCTGGGCGGCGTACCCAACGTGTTTGGTCCGCGCGACATTGGCGCCTATGAAACCCAACTGGGCTGTGTTGCCCAAGCCGACACGATCTTCTGCGATGGATTTGATGAATAGGTCGATCGAATCGGTCGGCAACTTCGGCCCTCGGCGTCGGGGCGCGTGATGGGGGATTGTGCGACAATCTCCAACCACGCGCCCGTAGCCCAGCTGGTCGAACCGGTTGCGCTTCCGGCATGCCTTGAATGGCATGCCGGGCAAGCGGTGAGTAGGAGGCAGGGATGCCGACTGGACGCAGCACCATGGAAGGTTTATGCGACAATTCCAATCACGCGCCCGTAGCTCAGCTGGTCGAACCGGTTGCGCTTCCGGCATGCCTTGAATGGCATGCCGGGCAAGCGGTGAGTAGGAGGCAGGGATGCCGACTGGACGCAGCACCATGGAAGGTTTATGCGACAATTCCAATCACGCGCCCGTAGCTCAGCTGGATAGAGTACCGCCCTCCGAAGGCAGCACTCAGGCATGAGTTACAATTCGCGACCGGACACGAAGCCGTTACTCCGTTTCTTATCCGCCGAAGAAGAAAGTCTTTCAAATACGCGCCCGTAGCTCAGCTGGATAGAGTACCGCCCTCCGAAGGCGGTGGTCGGGGGTTCGAATCCCTCCGGGCGCGCCACTCCGCTTCGTGACCTTTTCGTGACCACGCTCGTGACCAGCGATCGGGCAGGTTTTGTAAAAGTGAGTAAAACCCTCAGAAGCGCCCTTAACATCTCTTGGCACACCGCGCATCCGTGGCTTCCTTGACTCGCTGCCCGATGCAGGTATTAATGATTGCTTGGTCAGGGAGCGGGCAACGATTGTGCTTGATCGCATGCAGGGGCCGCGCATGTCATGGATTGCGTGGGGAAAGCTGACTAGGGACGATAGCGGCGAAGTCGTGGCCACACTCGATCTGGTTTCACACTGTTTGGATGTCGCCGCAGTCGTGGCGGCCCTCATGGAAGTGCCGGTGATCCGCAGCCGGCTTGAACGCCTTGCAAACCGCGCGCTGTCAAATCGAGACGTCGATCGCTTGTCAGTATTGGCTTTTCTCCACGATATCGGAAAAGCCTCACGCGGCTTTCAGGGCAAGAGATTCGTGGGGAACGAGCAGAAGGCGTGGCTCGGTACCATCCAGTTTCATGAATGTGGGCACACCCACTCGGTAGGCGCGTTGTTCCACGACGATCAACTGTGCCAGAGGTTTTGTGCGACCTTTCCACTTGAAGAGATTGCGCGATGGCATCCTGATCTTGATGAATTTTCGCTTTGGATGGCCGCGATCTCGCATCACGGAACGCCGATCAACATTGCGTCGTTGCATGGAAGGTTGACCGAGGCCTGGAAACCAAACAATCAATACGACCCATTCGATACATTGAGGGAGATTGGCGAAGCTGCCCGGCGCATCTGGCCGGATGCCTTCGAGCAGGACGGCATCGTTCTACCGGCCCCACCGGCCTTCACCCATGCGTTCGCAGGATTGGTCTCGTTGGCAGACTGGATCGGCTCGGACACCCAGCCATTGGCGTTTCCGTATGATCTGGCACCTGCTGAAAGCCGCTGGAGTGAGTCGCAGCGCCGCGCCGGCGACGTGCTGCGCGACAAACGGATTGATCTACAAGAGTTGCAATCATGGTTATCCGGAAACCGTCCTGCCTTTGGCGATGTATTTGTTGATCCGGCGAGTCGTGCTCCATACGCGCCGACGCCATTGCAGAAGCGCATGTCGGATCCATCACTGGGGCCATTGATAGTGGTCGAAGCCGAAACCGGCAGCGGCAAGACCGAAGCAGCATTGTGGCGCTTTAAATCCTTGTTTGAAGTGGGTGCGGTGGACAGCTTGGCGTTTGTCTTGCCGACTCGCGTTTCAGCCGTCCAGATCGAACAGCGCATCCGGGGTTTTATCGAGGCACTGTTTCCGGATCAGCCGCATCGACCGAACGTGGTACTGGCCGTACCAGGGTATTTGCGGGTCGATGGCGTGGATGCGACCGAGCGGCTGCCTGAATTTCAGGTTCTCTGGCCGGACAGTCAGATCGAAGAACTTGCCCACCTGCGTTGGGCGGCGGAAAACAGCAAGCGCTATCTTGCCGCCAGCTGCGCGGTCGGAACGATCGATCAGGTTCTGCTATCCGGCCTGCCATCGCGTCACGCACATTTGCGTGGATTCTCGTTGTTGCGCAGCTTACTGGTCGTGGACGAAGTTCATGCGTCCGATCGCTACATGATCCGGATCCTGCAACAGGTTTTGAGTCGGCATGTTCAATCCGGAGGTCACGCATTGTTGCTGTCGGCGACGCTAGGTGTGGCTGCGCGCGATGAACTGCTTGCGCTGGGCGGACGCGCATCGTTGCGTGAAGCCGCAGCAAGAGAATCCGCGCCATATCCCGCGATAACCGATTTCTCCGGGTCGAGGAAAATCCCCGCAACTGGCTCAGATCACAGCAAGCACGTGAGCGTGGTTCTACAACCATGGTTGCAGGATGCTGCGCGCATAGCTCAGCAAGCGGCTGGTGCCGTGAATGGCGGTGCGCGCGTCCTGATTGTGCGCAATACTGTTGCTGCTCGTTGAAAATTGACCATAAATCGAGGGTTCTGCTCGCTGAAAATTGACCAGGGTGTTCTGACCTAACCTGCCGGCCTTTTGGACCGGCAGGGAGACGAGGTGCACACCATGGCAACG
>SHNG01000156.1 GCA_004295005.1 Gammaproteobacteria bacterium | reverse complement strand
CAAAACATTGGAGGAACCATCCAGCCGTACCATCATCGTGCTGGTCGCCGATGAACCTGCACGCTTGCCCGCCACCATCCGCAGCCGTTGCCAGCGCTTCGAGATCAAGTTGCCCGGACAAGCGGAGGCCTGCGCGTGGCTGGAGCACAGCGGACTTGATGCCAGGCTGGCGCGGCTTGTACTTGAAGCCAGCCTTGGAAATCCAGGACTGGCCCTGCAGGCCTCCAAGGAGGGTGCGCTCGAGCTCAAGGCGGGTTGCCAGAGTGACCTCCGGGCCCTGGGTCACGGACGGGCACAGGTCCTGCACATTGCCGAGAGCTGGGTGGCGGACCGGCCGGATGAGCGCCTCTGGCATGCCGCCGTCATCGCGCGTGAGGAATCGGAACGCTTGGCAAAAGGCGGCGTGGGTGAGCTGGGATTGCAGGCCGGAACCGGAATCGCCGAGTTGGCCGCATGGTTTGCCGCAGCCAATCGGGCGCGCCAATTGCTTTCCAGCCAGGTTCGCGGTGATCTGGTCCTGCTCGATCTGTTGCATACTTGGCCATCGTCCAGGAGATCGTGACATGTCCACACCCGCCAGCGGCGGCATGCCCAAGCAGGGAATCCTCTCCCTCGCCATCAAGGACAAGGGTGCGCTGTTCAATGCCTACATGCCCTTCGTCAAGGGTGGCGGCTTGTTTGTTCCCACCAGCAAGCGCTACAACCCCGGTGATGAGGTGTTCATCCTGCTGTCCCTGATGGATGAGAAGGACCGTCTGCCGGTGGCAGGCAAGGTCATCTGGATCACGCCGCCGGGTGCCCAGGGCAACCGGACTGCGGGCATCGGCGTGCAGTTCAGCGAATCCAGCGACGGTGACGCGGCGCGCACCAAGATCGAAACCATCCTGGCCGGCATACTCGGCCAGGAGCGCGCCACGCACACGATGTGATTCCTTCGCCCTACCTGGGTGCTGACGCCGCGGCGTCGCCTTTCAGGTAGGTATCCAGGAACACCAGCATCTTGCCGTAACCCTCGTCGTCAAGGCTGCAACGACATGCCGACGTTTACTGAGAACTTGGGTCGCCTTGGAGATAAGGGTGGTCCCAGCCCGCGCGTGGCGAGAATCGCCCGCCCAGACGTTGCTCCAGGCTTTGCAGTTTCTGTTTCAGCATTTGCGCACCGCAATCACGGATGTGCTGAATGGGGCCACCGCGGAACGGGGCAAATCCGGTGCCGAAAATCACCCCTGCATCGCACAGGTCGGGTGAGGAAACCACGCCATCGTGAAGGCAGGCCACGGCTTCGTTGAGCATGGGCAGGATCATGCGGTCTTCGGTATCGGCAGGTGCCACGTAGGAGGGATCGACCTCGGGCTTGACCGGCTTGCCGTTTTCCCACTTGTAAAAACCCTCGCCATCCTTCTTGCCGCGTTTGCCGCTGGCCAGCAGGCCTTCGATTCCTTCCGGAATTTCCAGTTTGAGAAATTCCGAGAGTTCCTTGCCCACCGATGCCGCGACATCCAGCCCAACCGTATCGGCCAGTTCGATGGGCCCCATGGGCATGCCGAATTTCTTGGCAGTCCTGTCAAGCACCGGGCCAGGCACGCCTTCGCTGAGCATACGGATTGCCTCAAGCATGTATGGCACCAGGATGCGGTTGACCAGGAATCCGGGCGTGCCCTTCACGGGAATGGGAAGCTTGTCGATGGCCTTGCAGAAGGCGAAGGCGCGCTTTTCCGCTGCGGGGTCCAGGTTGTCATGACGCACGATTTCCACCAGGGGCATCAGCGCCACCGGATTGAAATAGTGCAGGCCGAGGAAACGCTGCGACTGCTGGACCGCCTTGCGCAATTCATCCAGCGGAATGCTGGAAGTGTTGGATGCAAGCAAGGCGTCCGCCTTCATTTTCGGCTCCGCGTCGCGATAGAGGTTTTCCTTCGCTTCCGCATTCTCGTAGATGGCTTCGATGAGCAGATCGGCCTGCGCCGTACCCGCGCCCTCGACATCGGACTTCAGTCGTTCCAGCGCGGGCTTGATGCGATCGGGCGTTTTCAGGCGCTTTTCGAACAGTTCACGCGCACGCTGCAGGGCCGGATCGATGTATTTCTGTTCGCGGTCCTGAAGGGTGACCTGGAAGCCGCGCAAGGCCGACCAGGCGGCGATGTCCCCGCCCATCACGCCGGCACCGATGACATGGACGTGGCGAATGCCGTGGTCGATGCCGGCGCCAAGACCCTTCAGTTGTTCCTGCAGGAAGAACACCCGCACCAGGTTGCGCGCGGTTGACGACTGCGCCAGCTTGGCGACGGCTTTGGCTTCGTTGCGCAGGCGCTGGGAAAGCCCACCGCCGCGGCGCCAGGTTTCGATCAGGGCAAACGGGGCTGGATAGTGCTCCGGTCGCGCCTTGGCTGCGGTCTGCTTGCGCATGATCGGAGCGAGGATCTGCCGGCTGGGCCAGATATTGGTTGACCAGGCGCGCAGGCGCTGCCCAAGCGGGCGGACGGGTGGCCTGCGGATGATTTCGCGTGCCCGCTCCACCAGCATTTCCGGCGAGGTCACTGCATCAACCAGACCCATGGTGCGGGCATTTTCCGCCGATGCATTGCGTCCGCTCAGCATGAATTCGAGGGCCAGCGGCGCACCCACCAGGTAGGGCAGGCGGGAACTGCCACCCCAGCCGGGAAAGATTCCCAGCTTTACTTCGGGCAGGCCGATGCGGGTTGAAGGGTCTCGGCTGGCCACCCGATAACGGCAGGCCAGGGAAAGCTCGGTACCACCGCCCATGCAGTGGCCATGGATTGCGGCCACCGTGGGACAGCGCAGGCGTGCCAGGTTGTTCAGCGCTTCTTGTCCAAAGCGGATGGCGTCCAGCACGGTTCCGGCGCGTTCAAACTGCTCGAATTCGCGGATATCGGCGCCGGCAATGAAGCCGGCGGCCTTGCCGGATCGCACAATGACGCCCTTGGGCGGCTCAAACGACAGGCGTTCGACGATCTCGTTGAGTTCTTCCAGTACCGCGCGGGCCAGTGTGTTGACCGAGCTGTGCTCGCGATCGAGGCTGAGCACCACGATGCCCTCGGCATCCTGTTCGCTGCTCCAGTGCCTGAAGCGGAGACCTTCGAACATGGCATCATCCTCGGCGAATCGGATCGCTATGATCCGGGCAATCCGCGGCTCTGGTCAATGTTCCCGGTTCGGTCTAAGGTAGCGAAACTGAGGGAGGGCGCACGATCGACGCAACGCAGGATTTGAACTCCGTACTGGTTACACCACGGCTGTTCGAACAGATCATCGAATCCGAGAACAACCTGATCGGCATCGAAACCGCGCATATCGAGGATGCCCTCGAGCAGTTCCGCCAATTGGCACTGCGCAGTGGACAGTCGGTGTATCTGTGGGACCCGCACAATGGAATTGCTGCATTGCGGCAGAGCGAGCTGCGCGTTCCTGGATCGAAGCGCTTCAATGACGCGATGCGTTTCATCCTGCAGAGCATGCAGTTTGCGGTCTACCTGCTGGTTGAATACGAAGACCAGATCAAGCCCCCCAATACCGCCTTGTTGCGAAGGTTTGCCCGCATCCGCAGTGCCAACCAGCGCAATATCGTGTTTCTGGCCCGTCAGCTGGTGTTTCCCGAGGAAGTGGATGGATTGGTCGCGCGGATGACGCCCGGCAATGTTGCGTCCTCGCAGCCCCGATTGCGCGATGGAAGATGGGTGCGCTGATGGTTGCCGAAAGTGAAAATGGTG
>SHNG01000046.1 GCA_004295005.1 Gammaproteobacteria bacterium | reverse complement strand
AATTGCAGGCGATGGCCATGGACGGGGTGCACCACCCTCACCCCAACCCTCTCCCGCCAGCGGGAGAGGGGGACGAGTCAGGAGCAGTTGTCGGCGATGGCCATGGATGGGGTGCACCACCCTCACCCCAACCCTCTCCCGCCAGCGGGAGAGGGGGGGACGAGTCAGGAGCAATTACAGGTATTTCTGGAGTACCCATTTCCATGATCAATATCACCTTGCCGGATGGAAGCGTCCGCCAGTTCGAAAACCCGGTCAGCGTGCAGGATGTGGCCGCCTCCATAGGCGCCGGCCTGGCCAAGGCCACCGTTGCCGGCAAGGTCGACGGCAAGCTGGTCGATGCCAGCGACCGCATTGAGCGCGATGCAAGCTTGCAGATCATTACGCCCAAGGATGCCGAGGGCGTCGAGATCATCCGCCATTCCTGCGCGCATCTGGTCGGCCATGCTGTCAAGCAGTTGTTCCCCAGCGCCAAAATGGTGATCGGGCCGGTCATCGAGGAAGGCTTCTATTACGACATCTGGTTTGAACGCCCCTTCACGCCGGAAGACATGGCGGCCATCGAAGCGCGCATGGCCGAGCTGATCGATACCGAGTATGACGTGATCAAGAAGATGACTCCGCGCGCGGATGTCATAGCCGAGTTCACCTCGCGTGGCGAGGACTACAAGCTGCGCCTGATCGACGACATGCCTGACGAAAAGGCCATGGGTCTTTACTACCACCAGGAATACGTCGACATGTGCCGCGGCCCGCATGTGCCGAACACGCGTTTCCTCAAGGCGTTCAAGCTGACCCGCGTTTCCGGGGCCTATTGGCGCGGCGACTCCAAGAACGAGCAGTTGCAGCGCATCTACGGAACCGCCTGGGCCGACAAGAAGCAGCTTGCCGCCTATGTCACGCGCATCGAGGAAGCCGAGAAGCGCGACCATCGCAAGCTCGGCAAGCAGCTCGACCTGTTCCACATGCAGGAAGAAGCGCCAGGCCTGGTGTTCTGGCACCCCAAGGGCTGGCAAATCTGGCAAGCGGTCGAACAGTACATGCGCCAGGTCTATCGAGACTCCGGTTATCAGGAGGTTCGCTGTCCGCAAATTCTCGACGTCGAGCTGTGGAAAAAATCCGGCCATTGGGACAACTACAAGGACAACATGTTCTTCACCGAGTCCGAAAAGCGGACCTACGCGGTGAAGCCGATGAATTGCCCGGGCCACGTGCAGGTGTACAACCACGGTCTGCACAGCTACCGCGAACTGCCGATCCGCTACGGCGAATTCGGTTCCTGCGTGCGCAACGAGCCTTCCGGGGCACTGCACGGCCTGATGCGGGTTCGCGGATTCGTGCAGGACGACGGACACATCTTCTGTACCGAGGAGCAGATCGAGGCGGAAGTGACCGCCTTCCATGCCCAGGCCATGAAGGTGTATTCGCATTTCGGGTTCCAGGAAATCGCATTGAAGATCGCCCTGCGCCCTGATCAGCGCATCGGCTCGGATGAGACCTGGGACAAGTCTGAGGAAACCCTGCGTTCCGCGCTCAGGGCCTCGGGTGTCGAGTGGCAGGAACTGCCGGGTGAGGGGGCGTTCTACGGTCCCAAGATCGAGTACCACCTGCGCGATTCGCTGGGCCGGGCCTGGCAGGTCGGCACCATGCAAGTCGATTTCTCCATGCCGGGCCGCCTGGGCGCTGAGTTCGTGGGCGAGGATTCGGCCCGCCATGTGCCGGTCATGCTGCACAGGGCCATCGTCGGCTCCATGGAGCGCTTTATCGGCATCCTCATCGAGCACCACGCCGGGCAGTTCCCGGTGTGGCTGGCTCCGCTGCAGGCGGTGGTGCTCAATATCACCGATGCGCAGGCCGAATTCGCCGCCGAAGCCATGCAAGCCCTTGTCCGGCAAGGGTTCAGGGTGGAGGCCGATTTGCGAAACGAAAAGATCGGATATAAAATCCGCGAACACACGCTTAACAAAGTCCCCTATCTGCTGGTCGTTGGTGATCGCGAAAAGGAGGCGGGGCAGTTTGCCGTGCGTGCGCGTTCCGGGGAGGATCTGGGCTCGATGTCAATCCAGGCCTTTGTCGAACGCCTGAAGTCCGAAGTGTCGGGCGCCTGAATCGCCCCGCCTCGATCATTGAAACCGTCAGGGAGAATTTTCGTATCGCCACCGAGAAAGCAAACCGCAGGAATCACGAAATCCGGGTTCCTCGGGTCCGGGTCATCGGCGCAGACGGAGAGCAGGTAGGCGTCCTGTCGCGCGACGAAGCCTTGAGCATGGCGCAGGATCTCGGGCTGGATCTGGTCGAGATTCAACCCACGGCTGATCCGCCGGTTTGCCGGATCATGGATTTTGGCAAGTTCAAGTTTGATGCGCAGAAAAAGGCGCATGCGGCAAAGAAAAAGCAGAAGCAGGTCGAAATCAAGGAACTCAAGTTCCGCCCGACCACTGATGTTGGCGACTATGCGATCAAGATGCGGAACCTGCGTCGCTTCCTCGATGATGGCGACAAGGTAAAGATCACCATCCGCTTCCGTGGTCGTGAAATGGCGCACCAGGAACTGGGCGACATCATGGTCAAGAAGATTGCGGCGGACATTGCCGAGGAAGCCATCATCGAGCAGTTCCCGCGCATGGAGGGGCGCTTGATGGTGATGATGATCGCGCCGAAGAAAAAATAGTAAGACAAGATTGAAGAGTGCGGTCAGGACGACCGCTTTTTGACTCTCGCGTTCAAGGATGAACGCAAAGGTGCAACAGTGCGGTCAGGACGACCGCTTTTTGATTCTCGCGTTCAGGGATGAGCGCAAAAGTTCAGGAGCGACCCGCGTAGGCGGGTCATACAAACCGGAACGAGCAGGATGGAAAGCACGACTTCGGTCGTCGCTCGGGCCAGTAACGAAAACCGAAAAGGAGTTGGGCCCATGCCCAAGATGAAAACCAACCGGGCCGCTGCGAAGCGGTTCCGCAAGACGGCGTCAGGCAAGTTCAAGAGCGGTCACGCTTTCAAGAGCCACATCCTGACCAAGAAATCGACCAAGCGTAAGCGCAATCTTCGCAGCACCAACCATGTGCGCGCCGAAGATGCAGGTCGTATCGCCCGCATGCTGCCCTACGCGTAAGGAGGACTGACCCATGGCAAGAGTGAAACGTGGCGTCACCGCCCACCGCAGGCACAAGAAGCTGCTGTCCCGTGCAAAGGGCTATTACAACGCCCGTCGCAAGGTTTACCGCGTAGCAAAGCAGGCCGTAATCAAGGCCTTGCAGTACGCCTACATCGGCCGCAAGCAGCGCAAGCGCCAGTTCCGATCCCTGTGGATCGTCCGCATCAATGCGGGCGCCCGCATGTATGGCCTGAGCTACAGCCGCATGATGAACGGCCTGAAGAAGGCCAACATCAATGTCGACCGCAAGGTGCTGGCTGATCTCGCCATCCACGACATCGCCGCGTTTGGGGCGTTGGCAGACAAGGCAAAGGCCGCTCTGGCTGCGTAATCGTCGCAATCGTCCGGGATTCTGCATTCCCGGGTCGAACGTGGAAAACAGGGGAGCGGGCCACAGCCACGCTCCCCTTTTCATTTCAGAGTCGAAAACAGGACTGCCGCAGATGTCGGACCCATTGAATTCCCGTCTGGAGCTTGTGCTTTCCGCAATTGCCAATGCGGCAACGCTGGAAGCGCTGGATTCCGAGCGGGTCGCCGTTGTCGGCAAATCGGGATTCCTGACCGAGCAGCTCAAGCAGCTTGGCAAGTTGCCGGCCGAGGAGCGCAAGGCGGCTGGCGAGCAGATCAACCAGGCGAAGTCCCGC
>SHNG01000008.1 GCA_004295005.1 Gammaproteobacteria bacterium | reverse complement strand
AAGTGATCCGTGCGCTGCCCTGCAAGGGGCCGGAACCGCTGCGCTTCAGTTGTGCCGAACCGTCCAGTTCACCGCGAAAACGCAAAGGCGAATCCGCTGCCGCCAGGCGCGTGATCAGGCGCAGCGGCAGATGCGCCAGTTGCAGACCGAGATCCAGGTCACCACTGCTGGCCGCCTGTCCATTCAGGCACAGACGCGCGGGTGCTGTTGTCGGTTCCGCTGCGGCGGTGTCTACACCGGCGTCGCTTGTCGATGTCTTCGATGCGTCTTTTGCGTTGCCCGCGACAGCGGGCATGCGGCCACTCAAGCAGGTTTCGCCCAATGCGAAGCGGTTTCCATTCCAGTCCAGGGCAGCGGGCTGCTCAAGTGCCAGATCCGGCAAGCGACGGGCCTTGGCGTCCAACGCGAGGCGACTCAGGGTTCCCTGCCAACGCGTGCCATCGAAGCGGCCATTCATGTCCAATGCAATGCCGAGTGGGTCGCCTTTGGAATTCACGCGCAGATGGTGCGCAGAGCGCTTGCCTTCGGCGTCCACGCGCAATGACTCGAACTGGAACTGCCCTTGCGACAATCCCGTGGCGTCGATGCCCAGCGATCCGGCAGGTTGCCCAAGATCACGGATGCGAATGTCGGCCTGCAGTGTGTCCGCCTTGAGATCCGACCAGCCAAGAGCTTGCGCGGACACTTGCCCGTTTACTGCCAGCGCAGGCCAGGTGCCGTTGATGTGCAGATCGCCACGGGCGGCACCTTGCGCCGCTGGCAGCCAGTCGGCCAGCGTGGGGAATTCGAAACGCAGGCGTGCGTCGGTCTGCGTGCCGCCGTTGCCGGTGATCGAAATGCGGCTGTCGCCGAGTTGCAGATCGAGGCTGCCATCGACGATGTTGCCGGGTTGCAGGCGCAAGTCCGCACTTCCGCCCAACGCGCGCTCGCGCAAGCGCCCACCGATGCTTGGCAGTTTCAGGCTCGCCTCGATGCCGCGGTCGGTGATGTGACCCTCGCTGTTCAAGCCAAATTCGATGGCGCCCGGCCACTGCGCGGCGAATGCGGCCGGGTCGAGCCCTTGCGCGTTGGCCTCGATCTGCCAGGCCAATGCAGGTTGCAGGGTGAGCGTGCCGGTGGCTTGCAATCCGCCTTTGGCCTGGGTGAGCTGGATGCGTTTGATTTCGACTTTCGACGTGTTGCCTTGCAGGTCGAGGTCGATGTCCGCCAGTGCGCCTTCGGGACCGAGTGCCAGTTGCCCGGCTGCGGTGAAGTCGTCCGCATTCCCGCGCAGGGTGATGCTGCCATGACTGTGCAGGGCCTGGCCCACCCAATCCGCCGGCAGTTGTACCTCCTGCCAACTGGCGGTTAGGTCCGCGCGTGGCGTGTCCGTAGCCAGATCCAGTTTGCCGCTCGCCTGCAGCTTGCCGGGTGTTCCAGGCATCGCCAATTGCAGTTGATCGATGTTCAAGGTGTCGTCGGCTAGGGATACACGCAAGGGCGCAAGCGCCACGCTGTGCGCTCCGATACCGAGTTGGCCGTCCACATTGGCGTGTTTGCGGTCACCGCTGCCGCGCAGGTGCAAGGCAAGCTCACCGAGCGTGCTCTCGGCAAGCAGGCGTTGCGCTGGAAACGCGGGAATCTCCACCTCAAGCGTCCACGGCAATTCGGCACTTTGACCCATTGCGGCGTTGATGCGGGTTTGGGTCGGTTGCTCGAGTGTCAATTGCAGATGCGTCTGTCGGCCTTCGCCGCGTGCATTCAAGGTGCCGGAAAGCGTGATGTCGCCAAGACGCCAGTTGAATCTTCCATCCGCCTGGCCTGGGTAACCGGTCTGGTTGGCCAGGGAGCCGCTCAGGTTGATCTGGCCATCGGCGGCTTTGACTTCCAATTGCCGGAGCACCACGCCCCATCCGGTCCAGGCGCAGCTCAGTTCGGCGTTCTCGATGGATTGCAGCGGCTGGCCGTCGCGTGTAATCGCGGCACGGTCGATGCGCAGGCGCTCCACGATCAGATCGATGGGCGGTGACAGCGAGAATGCCGAAGGCGGTTCGGCAGGCGATGCCACCGTCGTCAAGGCCACGTTGATGTCGCTGGCTTGCAGATCCTGGATTGTCACTCGACCACTGAACAGGGCCAGCACGCCGACATCGACGCTGGCCTGCGCAAGCTGCGCATCCACGCCGCTGGCCGCATCGCGGTAACGCAGATCCGTCACCCGCAGCGGCCCGGCCAGGGTTCCGTCGATACCGCCGATGCTGAGCTTGTCCTCCAGCGCCGCCTGCACGCGTGCGAGTACGAAACGCGCTCCGGAAGTCGTGTGCAGCGCCCACAGCACGGTCACGCCAATCAACGCCAGCACCACCAGCAAGCCGATGCCGAAGCGACGCAGGATGCGGCGCTGACGCTGCGGCTTCGCCGTGCTGGGATTCCTGTCGCGTGGCGAGTTCACAGGTCGGGCCCAATGATGATGTGCAGTTCCACGCCGCTGGCGAAGGTGTCGCTTATCGGCGTGCCGAGATCCACGCGCACCAGGCCAACCGGAGAGCGCCAACGCAGGCCAAGACCTGCGCCGATCTTGAGATCGAAGTCCTTGCCGCTGAAGGCGTCACCGGCATCGACGAATGCGGCAGCACCCCACTTGGGAGAAAAGTAGTGTTCGTATTCGGCGCTGCCGACCAGCAGGCGTTCACCGCCGATGACTTGGGGTGTCGTTTCGCCTTCCACGGCAATGCGCGGACCCACGCTCTGAAACGAGTAGCCCCGGATCGAACGGTCGCCGCCGGCAAAGAAGCGCAATTCCGGCGGCAGCTTGCTGAAATCATCAACCTGGGTAAAACCGGCCGAGCCACGCGCGATGAAGCGGCCGTGCTCACCCAGGCCGTGGATCCATTTCGCATCGGCGCTGATCTGGGCAAAGCGGGTGTCCGCCAGCACGCCCTCTTGCGCAACGCGCCCGACCAGGGTGAGTGACCAGCCCTTGCGCGGGAAATTGAAATCGTCGGCACGCTTCCTGGTGAACGATGCTTCCGGGTAAAGCAGGGTGGTGTTGCCTTTCTGCCCGGCGACGGTGAAATCGCCGGTGAGGAACTGCAAACCGAGGGTGCGCGTCCAGCCATGCCAGATGCGCGAGTCGTTGGCAGCCAGGCGCAGGGTTTGCGACTCGCTGGTATCGGTGTTCTCGTCGCGATAGGTGACGCCGAAATTGAAGCTGTGATTGTCCTGACCCGGCAAGGGAATCTGGTAAAGCGAGGAAAGGGTTTTCAGCCGTTGCGCCACGATCGACTCAAAGCGCAGCTTGTGGCCACGCTTGTTCACCCAGCGCCGCTCCACGCCGCCGCGCAGTCCGAATCCGGTATCGGTACCGACGAACAGGCCACCGGTGTAGAGCGTGCGCTTGGCTGGGGCCAGCATCACCGCGACCGGAACGCTGTCATCTTCGGCATGCTCGATGTCCGGTTGCACCTGGGAAATCGAGAAGTAGCCGGTGTCGACCAGGCGTTGTTGCAACTCCAGCAGCTTGTCCTGCGAATAGTAGTCACCGACGTTCCAGGGGATGAAGCGCTGCATGAATGCCGATGGGAATTGGCCACCCTCGAAAGCGGTTTCGGCAAAGCGATGGCGATTGCCGGTTTTCCAGAGCAGGGTGATGTGCGCACTGTTGCTGGCGCGTTCAACCTCGACCCGGTGCGTCTCCAATTTCGCATCGAGGAAACCGACGCCGATCAGGGCGGCCTGAATCGTGGCCTTGCTGCGCTCGTACAGGGCATGGTCAAGCTGCTGACCCTGGCCCGGTGCAAAGGCGTCGCGCGCAGCCCTGACGCTGCGCATCGCGCGGTCGTCGATCGGCAAGCCTTCGATTTCCAGGTCCAGGCGGGTCACGGTCATCGCGGGGCCGGCATCCACCTGCAAGCGTGCGTTCCAGGTTTCGCCGTCCTGATCGAGTTTGGACGTGAGCTTTGGGTTGTAGTAGCCGTAAGGCT
>SHNG01000157.1 GCA_004295005.1 Gammaproteobacteria bacterium | reverse complement strand
GTCCAAGCACTTGCGCTCCACGTCGGGCAGGCTGCGCTCGGTGCGACGCAGCGTGTCGATGATCATCGGACACACGAACTTGCAGGAGGAATAGAACATGCTGACCAGGCGGGGCTGACCGCGTCCATCCGCAAAACGCAGAACCTTGCCATCCTGATCGACCAGGGAAGCATCCAGGTTGTAGACGGAATCTCCCGGCAAGGGACCTGTCGGTGCGTTGGCCGGCTGCGCGAACGCGCTCGTGGCGAGCAGCCATCCGGCAATCAATGAAAACAGCAACGCGGCAGGTTTCATGGTGCAACGGCTCCATCGCGCACGCAGCGGAAACCGAGGTTGTTTGTGGTATCCGCCGCCTTCAGGGACGACAACATGGCAACCCGCATGAGAAGGGCGTAGTTGTCACGATCACGCATGCTCATGGCTCCGGCGCCGCAAAACTTGAGTCGATCCGGATCGTTCTGACCGCGACTGTCTGCGGTCACCATCATCGCGGCGTAGTCATCCACCCATTCCCAGACCAGTCCGTGCAAGTCACGCACGCCGTACAGGTTGGGCTGTCCACCCACGCTGCCGAGTACGTCGTTCGAAGGCCGGGCGTACCAGTCCAGCATCTGCTGGCGCCAGACCGGATCGGTACGCGCATCGTCCCGCGTATCGCTTGCGGAAGCGGCCCGTTCCCATTCGATCCAGGTGGGCAGACGCGCCTGTTCGGTTTCACAAAAGGCTTCGGCGGCAAACCAGCTTACCCGCGTGACGGGCTGCTCCGGCAGCACGCCATCCCCGAGCTGCTCTACATCCTGCCAATGGCTCAAATAGCGGGAATCGGCGAACACCGAAGGCACGCGATCACGCCGCCACTGCGGATGCGCAGTCACAAAGGCCAGGAACTGTGCATTGGTGACCGGCTCGCTGCGCATGGAATAGGCGGCAATGGTCTGCGGCTTTGCGCCTTCCTCGGTCGCGATCACGCTGGTGAACGTGGTGGCCGGGATGTCGCGGTACTCAACCTCCGACCCGGCCGCCGATGCATTGGCGGCCAGGCTGGTCGCGCCGAGCAGACACGACGCCAGCAACATGGATCCTGCTGCATGGCGGGGAGAGCGTGTCACTCGATTGGCGCGATCACGATTTTCCATTTCCTGCCTTCGACCTCAGTGCTCGGCCTGGGTGGCATTCGGGTTTGCGGCGCGTACGCTTGCCGCTTGCTCCTTGCTGATCTGGCCACCCGGATTGCCCCAACTGTTCAACACGAAGGTGGAAATGTTGGCAACCTCGTCATCCGTGAGCTGGTTCATCGGCGGCATCACCGAGTTGTACTCGGCACCATTGACGGTCACCTTGCCACTGACGCCGTGCAGGATGGCTTGCACCAGCCGCTCGGGATCGCCAGCGATGTAATCGGACTTGGCCAGCGGCGGGAACACATTGGCGAGACCTTCGCCATTGGCCTGGTGACACACCGAGCAGGTACCGTTGAACAACTGCTTGCCGGCGGCGACCTGTTCTTCCTTGGTCAAGGTGCCTGCGGCATGGGCCTTGGCGGCAACCGAGACCGCCTTGAGGTCAGGCCCGGCGCGATCGCTCAGGTACACGGAGTCGACTTCCTTGCCGGAGTAAATGGCCAGGTCTTCCGGACCATCCACCTTGAGGATGGCCAGGGCACCCTTGTTGAACGCGCGGAAGATGGAGTGGTCAACCAGCACATAGCTGCCGGGCACTTCGGTGTGGAACTCGACCGTAACCGCGCCACCGGCGGGAATCAGCGTGGTCTGCACGTTTTCCTGGAAATGTGTGCCGCCTTCCTGCTGCACCTTGTCGAAAATCTCGCCGATCACATGGAAGCTGGAAACGAGGTTCGGGCCACCGTTGCCGACAAACATGCGCACCTTTTGCTTGGTCTTGGCCGTCAGTGCATTGTCACCGGTCAGGGCGCCTTCGGATCCGTTGAACAGGACATAGGTCGGGTTCTCCTCGATGCCCTTTTCCATGTCGAACGGCTGGTGACCCTTCTCGCGGTACTTGCCGGTCGTATAGAAATCGCCTTGCATCACGTAGTACTCGTGATCGACCGGACTCAAACCTTCCGGTGGCTCGACCAGGATCAGGCCGTACATGCCGTTGGCGATGTGCATGCCGACCGGCGCCGTTGCGCAGTGGTAGACATACAAGCCCTGGTTCAGCGCCTTGAAGGTGAACTGCGACTCGTGACCCGGCGCGGTGAAGCTCGATGCCGCGCCACCACCGGGACCGGTCACGCCGTGCAAATCGATATTGTGCGGCATCTTGCTGTCCGGCGCATTCTTGAGGTGAAACTCCACCGTGTCACCCTGGCGAACGCGGATGAAACTGCCCGGCACGGTGCCGCCGAAGGTCCAGAATGTGTAGGTGACGCCTTCGGAAATCGGCATCTCCTTTTCGATCACTTCAAGGTCGACGATGACCTTGGCCGGGTAGTTGCGGTTGGTTGCCGGCGGCACATGCGGTGGGCTGGTCAGCACCGCCTTGATCGGCTCGCCTTGGGGCGGGCCAAAATCTCCCTTGGCGGAGCCACCCGTCTCTACCGCGACAGTGCCCTTGGCGACCGAAGTGCCAGCGGAACCCGAATCCGACGAACAACCGGCCAGGCCGGCTGCAGCGACTATCGCAATTGCCAGTAAAAGGCGTTTCATGGGACGTTTCCTCGTGTCAGAAAAATTGTTCTGTTGCAGGGGATTTTCGTTCCGCGGCCGGACCTTCACCCTGATCTGGATCAATACGCGCACAAGTCAATGTTTCACGGCTTGCGGCAATACGTCGCGATCAAGAATCCGGCGCCTCGGACTTGACCGGAATCAATGGCAAGCACCTCCGCGCAGTGCAGATTGTATGCGCAGTTCGGCCTTTCAGCCGATATCGGAAACGAGGCACACCATGACCGCAAAAAGCCGCCACCTTCGCCGCGAACTGACAGCCCTGCTCCTGCTTGCAACCAGCGCTTGCGCCCAGGCGGCGGAGAACGCGGTCAAGAGCGGCCCGGTCGTGGAACTGCGCTATCGCCATGAGTCCGTGGATGACGACGCCTTCGCGCGCACGGCGCAAGCCGACACCCTGCGGCTGCGCCTTGGCTACCTGTGGGCTTTTGCGCCCAACTGGCAGGCGTATGCGGACGGCGAGCGCGTACAAACCCTGTTCGGTGACGATTTCAACAGCACCGCCAATGGTGAAACCGCTTACCCGACCGTCGCCGATCCGCAGGCAACCGAGCTAAACCAGGCCTTCGTGCGCTACTCCGGCAATTCATTGAGCGCCACGCTCGGGCGTCATCGCATTTTGCTGGACAACCAGCGCTTTTTCGGAAATTCGGGTTGGCGCCAGAATGAGCAGACCTTCGATGGGCTTTCCCTGGGCAAGACCTTCCACGAGTCCGGCACGGCCCTGAACTACAGTTGGCTTGGCCGGGTGTTGCGCGTGAATGGGCACAACAATCCCAATCCCCTTCTGCGTGAATGGGATCTCGATGGCCATCTCATCAATCTGTCCCAACCGCTTCCGCTGGGAAAGCTGACGGCCTATGCCTACCTGGTGGAGAACCACGATCGCCAGGATCTGTCGTCGCGCACCGCGGGCGCGCGCTGGAATGCCGATATCGAACGCGAAGGCGTGCAACCCGGCTGGACAGTCGAATACGCACACCAGTCCGACTATGCCGACAATCCGCTGTCCTTCAGCGAGCCCTATCGATTGATCGAGGCGCGCCTGCGCTGGAACGGCGTCACCTTCAAGATCGGCCAGGAAATGCTCGGCGGCAACGGGCAAACCGGATTCTCGACACCCTATGGGTCTTTGCACGCATTCAATGGCTGGGCCGACCGCTTCGGCAACACGCCGGCAAATGGACTGGATGACCGCTTCCTGGGCGCCGAAGGCAAGATCGGCAAGGCTTCATGGGTAGTTCGCTGGCATGATTTCCAGGCCGACCACGGTGGCAGCGATTACGGACACGAGTTCGACGCGTCCGTGAGCTATCCGCTGTGGAAAGGCGTCACCGGCTTG
>SHNG01000123.1 GCA_004295005.1 Gammaproteobacteria bacterium | reverse complement strand
CGTGGGAAGACAGCGCGCTCTACGTGGCGCTGGCCATGGCCTTGTTTGCCATGCTTTTTGGCACGCGCAGCACCACCGCCGCCGAGCACAATCGCGGTCTGGTGCTGGCGATGGCGGTGGAATCCCTGCTCAAGCTCACCGCCATGCTCGCCCTCGGCGCGTTTGTCTGGTTCGGCATTGATGCCGCTGATCAAGCGCTGCCGATCCGCGAAGGCGGTGCCGATGGATTCCCGGCATTGATCCTGCTCGGCGTGCTGGCCATGTTCACCTTGCCGCATCAGTTCCATGTCGGCGTGGTGGAATGCCAGGACGAAAAGCACCTGCGCACGGCACGCTGGATGTTTCCGCTGTACATGGTGGTCATCGCCCTGCCACTGCTGCCGCTGGCACGCGCAGGGCACGCGCAGCTTGCCTCGCTGGGCGTGCCTTCGGATCTCTACGTGCTGGCCCTGCCGCTCGCCAATAATGCACACGGCCTGGCCTTGCTCGCCTTTCTTGGCGGCTTGAGCGCCGCAACCGGCATGGTGATCCTGGCCACGCTTTCGCTCAGCCTGATGATCGGCAACCACTGGCTCGCGCCCTTGCGCGCGCGCGGCGCCTGGGCCCAGCCGGGTGGTCCGAACCGGCGCAGCGAAGTGCTCTTGCAACGACGCCTCGGCATCCTCGCCGTGGTCTTGCTGGCCTGGGGCTACAGTCGTGCCATTGCCGGCAGCAATGCACTGGCCGACATCGGTGCGGTGTCGTTCTCGGCGCTGGCAACCCTGGCGCCTGCGCTGGGCTATGCCCTGTGGCGACCGCACACGCCGCCGCGCGCGGTACTTGCGGGCTTGATCTGTGCGGTCGTCGTGTGGATTTGGATCCTGCTGTTGCCGACGCTCGCACCGCTTTTCGCTGGCGATACACGTTGGCTGCAACAAGGCCCATTCGGCATCGCCTGGCTTGCACCCGATACCTTCCTGGGCCTGCGCGACTGGAGTCGCCTGCTGCGTGCCGTGATCCTCAGCCTTGCTGCCGGCACCTTGTTGACCTGGTTGCTTGCGCTGCGCTGGCAAAGCACGCCGGCATCGGCACGGCGCGGCTCCATTGAAGTGGCCGCGCTGCGCGAACTTGCGTCGCGTTTCCTGCCCGATGCGCGGGTCGACCAGTTGTTCGTGAAGGGCATCAGCGCCAGCGCACTGGAAACCGAAGTGGAATCCGAACTGGCCGCGGTGTTCGGCGCGGCATCGGCGCGCTTGCTGCTCGACACCGTGCGCAAGGAACCCGGTTCCGGCCTGCAGACCGTGGCCACCCTCGTCGATGAAGCATCCCAGGCGCTGCGCTTCAACCAGCGTGTGCTGGAAGCCGCGTTGGAGAACATGAGCCAGGGCATCAGCGTGGTTGATCGCAATCTGCAACTGGTGGCGTGGAACCGGCGCTATGCCGAATTGTTCGGGTTTCCGCCCCACCTGTTGCGCGTCGGACAGCCGGTGCAGGAACTTGCACACTGGGCCATCGCACGTGGCTATGCCGGCCATGCCGCCGGCAGCATCGACGCCGCCGTGGCCAAGCGCCTCGTGCACATGAAATCCGGCAGCGCGCATCTGAGCGAGCGCCGCTTTCCGGATGGCAGCGTGGTCGAGATTCGCGGCAACCCCATGCCCGGCGGTGGCTTCGTCGCCACCTTCACCGACGTCACCGCTTTCCGTCGCGCCGAGCAGGAATTGATCCTCGCCAACGAAACCCTGGAGCAGCGTGTCGATGAGCGCACCGCGGAGTTGGCCAATGCCAGTGCAGCGGCAGATCGCGCCAATCGAGCCAAGACGCGTTTCCTTGCCGCAGTCAGCCACGATCTCGCCCAGCCGCTCAACGCGGCGCGTCTGTTCACCTACGCGCTGGGCCAGAAAATCGAAGCCACGCCGCAGCGCGAAGCGGTGACGCAGATCGAAGGCGCGCTCGGTTCCGCCGAAACCCTGCTCGGCAGCCTGCAGGAAATTTCCAAGCTCGATGCCGGCGGCATGCGTCCGCAACGTTGCGTGTTCCGCATCGATGATGTGCTGCAAAACCTGGCTGCCGAGTTTCGCGTGCTGGCGCGTGACAAGGGCCTCGAATTGGATTGCGTCGGCAGCCGCGCCTGGGTGCACAGCGATCCCAACCTGCTGCGCCGCATCCTGCAGAATTTTCTTTCCAATGCCGTGCGCTACACCGGCAAGGGTCGCGTCCTCCTGGGTTGCCGACGCCATGCCGGTCAGTTGCGCATCCAGGTGCTGGATACCGGCATCGGAATTGACGAGGCTGACCATGAACTGATTTTCGAGGAGTTCCGCCGTCTCGATCGCAGCGGTCAGGGCCTGGGCCTTGGACTCTCGATCGCCGAGCGCATGGCGCGATTGCTCGGCCATCGGATCGGATTCCATTCGCGCCCCGGCAAGGGAACCGTATTCTGGATCGACGTCGAGCGCGCCACCGTCTTGGCCGAAACCGGCGAAACCCCCGCTCCGCTGGAACCACAAACCCCCCGCGCACGCGTGTTGGTGGTCGATGATGATGTCGCTGTGCGCGATGCCATGCGCCTGATGCTGGAAACCTGGGGCTGCGCGGTCGAAACGGCCGCCTTCAGCGAATCGGTGCATCGCGCGTTCAAGCGCATGCAGCCGGAATTGCTGCTGTTCGACTATCACCTCGATGATGGCGTGACCGGCCTGCAACTGCATGAGGAACTCGGCATGGAGGCAGGATTCCGGCCGTGCATCATCATCACGGCCGATCATGATCCGGCCATCCGCGCCGCGGTCGAGGCAGCCGGATGCTTTCTCCTCTACAAGCCACTCAAGCCGCTGGCGCTCAAGGCAATGATGGCGCGACTGCTCGCCCATGCAGATCAAGGGAAACGCTAACGTTCCGAGTGGATGCTGCGACTGCGCTGCGCTTCGCGCAGCATGACAACCTTGCATTAGAGAAGGTCTGAACAAGTAATGTCGCGAGCAAGTTCGCTCCCACCATTGCTTGATTTTGTGGGAGCGAGCTTGCTCGCGACGAATGAGTTCCGTACCTGTTCAGAGTTTCCCTGGAGGCGCTCGCAACAAGCGAGCCATTTCAGCACCGTCCCGAAGGAGCCAACAGATCGAAACCATCGTGCATCAGTCCCGAGTCACGTGGCGTGCCGGATCGGCCAGTTGCAGCGAACGCAACAGTCCGCTGGCCTGGGTGCGATTGCGTACCTCGAGCTTCTCGAACAGGGCGGTCATGTGCGCCTTCACGGTGCGCAGGGAAATGCCCAGCGCATCGGCAATCTGCTTGTTGAGCTGACCTTCGGCCACGCGCACCAGCACCTTGAACTGTTGCGGGGTGAGGCTGGCAAGGCGCGCCGCGTTGTCGGCATCCTGCGCACTCGCCGGGTTCGCATGTACCTGTGCCGCGAGATCGGCGGGCAGGTAACTCTCGCCTGCCAGTACCTTGCGCAAGGCTTCGCGCAATTGCTCCACGTCACTGCGCTTGGGAATGAATGCAATGGCCCCGTAGGCCAGCGCGCGCCGGATGGTGTGCGGATCATCGTGCGCGGAAATCATCGCCACCATCACGCCCGGATGCTCGGCGCGCAATGCGGCCAGACCCATCAGGCCCTGGCTGTCGGGCATGTGCAGATCGAGCAGGATCACGTCGATGTCCGCGTCCTGCGCAAGGTGTTCATGCAACTGCGCCAGCGAACCGGCTTCCAGCACCACGGCGTCGGACACGACACTGCGCAAGGTTTGCGCCAGGGCCAGGCGAAACAGCGGGTGGTCATCGGCGATCAGCAGGCGCGGCATGCGCACACTGTACACAGATGTCGACTTCACAAGGAACCGACGCTTCAGCCATGCGCGTGGTACCAAAGTACGATGCAGGCCATGGAGCGTTCTGTTAGCGTCCAGGCATGAACACGAAACGATTCCAACGGGCGGCCATTTTGTGCGCGATGCTTGCGCTCGCTTCCTGCGCAACCGATGCTGTC
Organism: Gammaproteobacteria bacterium; assembly: GCA_004295005.1. GTDB lineage: Bacteria > Pseudomonadota > Gammaproteobacteria > Xanthomonadales > Rhodanobacteraceae > Dokdonella. Next base: position 86 of record SHNG01000123.1, on the reverse strand, counting down.
CGCCAATCACGAAAGGACACCGCCATGTCCATTCCCGCCGGCATTCATCATGCCGATCTGCTGAGCGCCGGCCCCGGCCTTGACGG
>SHNG01000014.1 GCA_004295005.1 Gammaproteobacteria bacterium | reverse complement strand
TCCAGCATCTGTGAAAGCTCCAGCATGTCTGCCTTGGCCTGGGTGCGGCGCGTCTTGCGCACATGATCATCGTAGGCCGGCAACGCAATAGCGGCAAGAATTGCAACGATCATCATCACAATCAACAGTTCAATCAACGTGAAACCCTTCTGCTTGTTCACGGGGTATTCCTCTCGGCCATTCCAATCCAGGCCATTTCAGTTGAGCGTCAATTCCATTTGAAATCAACCTTGAAATGTAACCGGGCCCAGCCTTGGGCCCGGTTGTCGACTTGTCTCAATCAATCAGCGCAGTTGCTTCCACGAAATGCGCCCGCAGGGAATCGCTTTCCCAGGTGGACGTCCGGCGGAGTTCGGTGAACGCCATGCACAACCGGTAACCGGCGGTTCGCAGGTTGGGTCGACCAGCGGATCGCAAGCGTCAGGCGGCGGCGTACATCCGTCGCTACCTGGCAGACAGGGCACACCTGGATTTTCGGGATGGATGATCACGATCGGCGGCTCGCCCGGCGGCGGGCCACGCACCGTATCCGTGCCCGCGAGCGCACCACCGGGTGGCTCCTGGCCCGTCTGCCATCCACCCGGCGGGGGAATAGGCACGTAGTCTGCCGCACCGGTCAGCGCATCAAGCACCATGGTTGCATTGAGGCTGCCTGGGTTGCAGGTGTCACCTTCCGGCCGGAAGGTGTTGAAGATCACATTGCTCAAGATTCCTTGGGGAGTGGCGGTAACGCGCTCTCCATCCATCAAGGTGGTATCCGTGCAACCTGTACACTTGAGTTCAAGATACCAACCCAGCTTGCCTGTGCCTGTTGCAGTCTCACGATAATCCACCGGATTGCGTGTAGCCTCGCGATACCCGTTCAATCCCGTATCCGTAACGGGAATGTAGCCGGTGATTTCCTGCCTCTCGAGATCTGCGTAGGTTCCGCTGGCGCGACCCGCGATGGGGAAGAATGCGGTCCAGGTTCCATCGGCCGGATTGTAGATGCGGCTATCCCAGATGCCGTAAATGGTATCTGCATCCGCTCGTGTCCCCACGCCAATCTGGGTTTCGTCGGCATCGTTCGGATTCAAGTAACGACCCGTGCCGAAAATGACCATGGTGCCGCCGAGCGGATGGGCCACGGTGTAGGCGCCACTGGTGATTGATTGCGGCGTTCCATCCGTATCTGTTGCCTTGAATATCGGATTACCGGAGTTCCCGATAGACCAGGTACCGCCGTTCAGCTCGAAGCGCCACATGTTGCCGAGGTAATCACCAGCATAGATGGTGTCGGCGGCACCATTGCCGCTGTTGTCAACCAGAACTGCCGTAGCGAGGCCATTGGGTCCCTCCACGCAGCTATTGTCGAGCGATGAGCAACCCACACCCGTATCCAGCTTGGCGATTTCTGCGCCAGTGGCAAGGTCACGCACATAGAGTATTGCGCGCTGGTTGGCGCTGTTGAGGCCATTGCCAAACGCCGCCACCCAGGTACCACCTTCGGTAATGCCGATGTAGGGGCGACCAACAAACTGGCCCATGTCCGTATCGAGGCTGCTGTTGAACTCCCACAACACGTCGTTTTCATCGAAATTGCGCGGGTCGGAAACATCCAGCGCATACACGCCGCGCCCACCTGCACCTACTGATGCCGCCAGCACGGTCTTCCATGAACCGAGATAAGCATCGGTTATGGTCGGCGTGCCATCGACGTAATAGCGATGTACATAACCGGGCTCGGCCAGTTCATGCAGGTTGTCGAACACGGCATTCGGAATAAAGGCAAACTCTTCCACACCCCCGGTAGTGGCATTGTCGCGACCGTCAATCGCATGCAACATGCCATCGTTGGCGCCGAAATAAAGAATCGGCGACTCAGACTTGGCACCATAGATCAGCTTCTTGCCCTGCACAAAGGCTGGGTAGGCGGCCGCCGCACTGGGCGCAACCGTCTCCAGGATGCTGCCATAACCGAAGCTGGTCACGCCTGCAACGGCCGGAGTCGAGTTGAGGATGTCGCCAAGCCGCGAACCGCGCTCGCGGTAGGGACAATCCGCTGCACTTGAGCATCCGGTTGCACCGGCCTCATTGCTGGCATCGCCCTTCAGAAATGCAATCAGCTCATCAATGGTGTACAGCGTCGGATCCAGCGTGCCCAGCAGGCGCGTCTCCATAGCCGTATCCAATCCTGCCGAGGTGAACGGAACACCATCAAACCCGCCGGTAATCGGACTTGCGGTATACACATTGCGCGAACCGGCAGCAGGCATGTTGGCACTGGCGCTCCATGTAACAGGACCTGCGTTGTTGTAAGTGCCGTCGGACTTCAGTCGAAATGCCTTTACATCACCTGACCAGTCGGTGGATGTGTACGAAGCCTCATAGGCCAGGGTTGCGCCGGGAATGTAGCGTGGCGTACTGGTAGCCACACTTGCTGTCGGGAATGAATTGTCCAAGATGTTGGTGAAGGCCTCGTTCAACTGGGCGCGCAACATCGCCGGATTGGTGACCAGGAAGTAGTTGTCCGGTACCCCATCATTGTTTTCGTCGTTGGTTGCGGCATCCGGAGCACCATACTTGGCGGCATACCAGAGCGGGTCGTTCAGATAGGATGCACTGTTGGTTCCAGCGGCTGCCGGAGTGAAGGTACGCGTGGAGTTGAGTGGCAACATGACGGTACAAGCGGCTGGAGGGGTCGCATTCGCACACGCTCCGGGAAGTTCCGGGTTGGGCGTGCTCAATCCGTATAGAGGCACGGGATTCAGTGTTGAATCGGTATCCCGAACATCCAGATAGACACCATCATGGGTTGACCCGGACATCACGAAGCCCATGATCTGGTTGGCGCTACCGGCCGCATACTCGGAATTCAGGGTAACGGTCGCCGTGCCGTCGGCGTTGGCCACCACGTAGTAGCGCACGATGGCATCCATGTCGTGGTCGTTGCCCTGCTCCACGTCCTCGTAGTTGATGCGGAACACGGCGTACGGCAAGCCGCCATTGACCGTGGCATCGAATGCCTGACCGGGAAGGTTGACAATCTCCTCGACATAGAAGTCTACAATCGTATTGGTTGGCCTGCGCGGGCCCGGACCAGTGCCGAATGTACCGCTGGATGTCTTGGCAAACGGCAACAGGGAAATGAACCCATCACCCACCGGGAAGCGGATGCGTGGCAGTGGCGAAGCCAGCGCAATGGAGTAGGTGCTGAGTGACTGATCGCCAGTTACAGAATTGAGGTCAGTATTGCGTGCAAAGCGTGCAACGCTCGCCGTGTAGTAAGTGCCCCCCTTGGACGGCTCCTCCGGCGACAGGCCACGAATGTTGCCAAAGCTGGAGGCGGTCTTCGCGGTAGGCGCCGCATCGGTGGTGTTGGCAACATCTCCAATGAAGACCTGCCGACTACCAGCAACAAACTCATCGTTCCAAATTATCTGGCCTTCGTTGGCCGCATTGAAGCCGCTGATCGAGGTGGGGTTGTTGTTGGTGGAAGTTATTGCCCCGGTGAATGGACTGCCGGGCAAATCGCCGTCGTAGCTGGGATTGATGTCGCTGATCAGGGTCTGGAATGGGCGCGAGCAGGCGAGGAATCCGCCACCACCTTCATCGGCGGAAGCGTAGGGATCCTTCCAGGTTTCCTGCTCCAGCTCCATGGTGGATTCTTCACCCACGCCCTGGGCGCCACCTCCGGAACTGAACCGGGTGGTTGGCGTTGCCGCTCCAGCAAAATAGCGCATGCTTTCGTAGACCATTTCGGCCAGGGGATTGCCCCACATGCGGCACTCGCCGTTGTTGAGCGCACGGTAACCTTGCGACACGCAATTGCCGGTTCCGTTGGCCCAGTTCCAGTTCGCATTGTTGTTCAAATTGTCGACAACCCCACTTGCATAACCGCCGCCAATCATGCGCAGGTGATTGATCGTGTTGACAATTCCCATCACGTCCGGGTCAAAGACTCCGGTATCGGAATCGATCTCGCTGGAGAAATTCGCCATGTTCCGGCGCAGTACGCCGCCTTCGAGGTTGTTGAACTGGCTGCCGGTGATCAGGCCAAAGTACATGCGCTGGGTTTCACCGAAATCATGCAGGATGCCGGTCGGTTTGTATTGGCCGTTCGGATAGCCCTTGCACGTGGTCTCGCGATAGGCCGGGTTGCTGTCCGGGCAGGACA
>SHNG01000007.1 GCA_004295005.1 Gammaproteobacteria bacterium | reverse complement strand
TGAATTGATGGCGGGAGGTGGACTGCTCCCAGTCTGCGCACGCCGCTGGCGCCAGTGACGCCAGTGAGATCAATGGGGCGTTCGGCAATTCGCTCGCGAGCCAACCAGGCAAACAGGATGGCTTCCACGTAATCGGGATCAACGCCCACTGCAGCCACGCTCTGCACTGATCGAGGTGCCAGGGTCAGCAAGAGTGCATCCATAAGGGCACGGTTGTGCACGCCTCCACCACACACAAAAACCTGTTCGATCTGCACCGGCTGCGCGTCCAGGGAATCGGCAATGGTCTGCGCGGTCAATGCCAGCAAGCTGGCCTGTACATCCACCGCACGCACGCTGCGCTGGGCAAGCTGCGCATCCAGCCAGTCAAGGTTGAAGTATTCGCGGCCGCTGCTCTTGGGCGAGGGCATGCGGAAATAGGGATCGCCAAGCATTGCAGCCAGCAATGCGTCATCGACTGTTCCCGAACGAGCCCACGCGCCATCCTGATCGCATGCCGAGCCGTTGTGCCTTGCGTTCCATGCATCCAGCAGGCAGTTGGCAGGCCCGGTGTCGAACCCTGACATCGAGGTGCCACTCGAGAGCAGGGTCAGATTGGCGATCCCGCCCAGATTGAGCACCGCACAAGGCCGTTGCGCCTCGAACAATCCGGCGTGCAAGGCGGGAGCCAGCGGAGCGCCCTGTCCGCCTGCGGCGACATCGGCGCGCCTGAAATCGGCAACGGTGGTGATTCCGGTGCGTTCGGCAATGACCGCAGGGTCGCCAATCTGCATGGAGAAGGGATGCGGTCCATTCGGGCGATGGCGCACGGTCTGGCCGTGCGAGCCAATGGCCACGATTGGGTCCGTGGACTTGCCGATGAGGCGAAGCGCTGCGGCGGCGAACTGCTCGCCAACCGCTACATCAAGCGCGCCGAGTTCATCCAGGGAAATGCGTGCATCCGCCCTGGTCAGCGAGAGCAGGCGAGTGCGCAGATCTTCGGGATAGGCATGGGTCAACGTCGACAGGACGTGCAGGTCCGGCTCGAAACGAACCAGTGCGGCGTCGATGCCATCCGCGCTGGTTCCCGAAATCAGGCCCAGGAATAGCCCGGACATGGGATCGTCAATTCCGTTGCGCCAGGTGGATGGCTTCGATCATGTGCAAGCGTGCCAGCAGGGTCGAGGAATTCTTGCGGAAAACCGCAAGTTCGCTCGTCGGCAACGGCTCTTCCTTGGGCAGGGTCACCTTGAGTGGATCTCGGTGCGTGCCGCCGACGCGAAATTCATAGTGAAGGTGCGGACCGCTTGCGAGCCCGGTCATGCCGACGTAACCGATGACCTGCCCCTGGCTGACGTGTTGCCCGACTTTCGCGGATGCGAAGCGCGACATGTGTCCGTACAGCGTGGTGTATTTGCCTTGGTGCTGAAGGATCACGACATTCCCGTAACCATTCTTCTTGCCTCGGAAAACCACCTTGCCGGCACCAGCGGCACGGATCGGGGTGCCGCTGGGTGCGGCATAGTCAACGCCGCGATGGGCGCGCATCTTGCCGAGAATGGGGTGCATGCGCCCGCTGCTGAATCGGGATGAGATACGCGTGAACTCAACGGGCGTGCGCAGGAAAGCCCTGCGCAAGGGTCGGCCGTCTTCGTTGTAGTACAGGGTTTCGCCCTTGGCATTGGTGTGTCGGATGGCGGTGAAGCGTTTGCCCTGGTTGATGAAGGTAGCCGCCAGCACTTCGCCGGAACGCAGCTGCTCGCCGTCGCGATAGACCTGATCGTAGATGACGCTGAAGCTGTCGCCCTCGCGCAAGTCGCGCGCAAAATCGATGTCGTAGCCGAATGCGTTTGCCAGCTTCAAGGTCATGAGGTCACTCATGCCTGCCTGGTCACCGGCTTCGAAGAGGGAGCTTGCAATGACGCCGTGTGCAATCTGCACGCGTCGTTCAACGGCTCGATCCTCCACGGTTTCCACCGGATTGCCGTCAACAAAGCTCAGCGTCACGCGCGTGGATTCATCCCGGTCAAAGCGCAGGGCCCGCAATTTGCCAACGCCATCCAGGTCAAAAGCGAATTCGTCTCCTGGGCGGATCTTGCGCAATGCAGTCGCATCGGTCTGGGCATCCAATGTCCGCTGGAGGATGTCCGCACCCAGACCAAGCGAGCGGAAAATATCGGAGAGTGTCTGGCCTGCCTCGACCGTGACGACTCGCCAGTTGCCATTCGTGGCGCTGTCGGCAGCCAATGTGGCAATGTCGGCATCTTCGGCGGCTACCGCAGGCAGCGGCGGCAATTCCAGCTTCAGCGTGGTCAGCGCAGACTCATCGGCGTCGCTTCGCGTTGCGCTGGCAAAGGTGGGCATGATGACGCCGACAATCAGGGTCACCAGGACGGCACAGGCGCCGAGCAGCCAATGTTCGCGTCGCCAGGTTGAAGGGGTGGTTGCTACACTGCGCAGCAGAACCCAAGTCTGGCCTCGCAGTCTTGCGCGGCCCGGCGAAGCAAGGGCGCGACCTTCGGCGGTCGACGTGCGCGCAGAATCACTCGCGTTGTGGGAGGGCGTGCTGGTCTCGGTCACAATCGCGTTCCGGCGGGTGGCGACGTACCATAACGGCGCCCCCGGAGTGTCGTCAACGCCAATGATGGCGCGGGTTTGCGCGGCATTCGTCGATTAACGAACAATTAACTTACTTATCACTCTTGTGAGCGGATGCAGGTCCATCGACTGGGCTGCAACTGCTGGATTGCCGAGGATTCAATGACCGACATTCAAGCCGCCGTGGACCTGATCGGGCGCGGCGCAGAGGAAATCATCAAGCCCGAAGAGTTGCAGGCGAGATTGGCCTGTGGACGGCCCCTTCGAATCAAGGCCGGTTTTGATCCAACCGCGCCGGATCTGCACCTCGGCCATACCGTTCTGCTGAACAAGATGCGCCAGTTTCAGGAGCTTGGACATCAGGTGATTTTCCTGATCGGTGATTTCACCGGCATGATTGGCGATCCGACCGGGAAAAACGTCACGCGCAAGCCGCTCACCCCGCAAGACATCGAAAGCAATGCGAGGACCTACGCCGATCAGGTGTTCAAGGTGCTGGATCGTGAGCGCACCGAAGTTCGCTTCAACTCCGAATGGTTCGGCAAGATGACTGCCGCCGACATGGTCAAGTTGGCCGGGCAACACACTGTTGCGCGCATGCTCGAACGCGATGATTTCTCCAAGCGTTATGCCGCCCAGCAGTCCATCTCTATCCACGAATTCCTCTACCCCTTGGTGCAGGGCTACGATTCCGTGGCGCTCAAGGCGGATGTCGAACTCGGTGGTACCGACCAGAAATTCAATCTGCTCATGGGGCGTGGGCTGCAGGAGCATTTCGGTCAGCCGGCGCAAATCGTGCTGACCATGCCGTTGTTGGAAGGATTGGACGGCGTGGCCAAGATGTCCAAGTCTCTCGGCAATTACATCGGCATCAATGAACCGGCCATCGACATTGTCACCAAGACGCTGAAAATCGGCGACGACTTGCTGTGGCGCTGGATCGAATTGCTCAGTTTCGACATATCGCTTGCAGAGCTATCCCAACTCAAGCGCGACGTGGATTCGGGGCAACTCAACCCGCGTGATCTGAAGCTGCGTCTCGCCCGCGAGCTTGCTGCGCGCTTCCATGATTCGGTCGTGGCAGAGCAGGCCATTGCAGGATGGAATGCCGTTGTGCGCGGGCAGGGCGACACGTCCCAGTTGGCCATTGAAGACATCGTTGTCCCGGCCACCGGCATTCGCTTGTCGGCGCTGCTGACGGCCTGCGGCCTGGCCTCCAGCAACTCCGAAGCAAATCGCAAGCTCAAGGAAAACGCGGTAAGAATCGATTCGACTGTGGTGGAAGATGGCCAGCAAGTGCTTCTGCCCGGGTTCGAGGGCGTACTGCAGATAGGCAAGCGAAACTTTTCGCGGGTGCGCCTGATCAGCGCGTGATCTGCCAGTAGTCGTGGGTCGCAAGGAAGGATTGCACCGGGATCCTGCGCGGCAGTGATCAGGCTTTCGTGGCCCACGGATCGGCTGTCATGCGCGTCTTGGCTCTTTGGCGTAGCTGGGTCGGCGAGGTTCGCCCGGCACTGGCAGGTTGGGGTGAAGGAAGACCGATTTGGGGTGTTGACGGTCAGGAAATTGGTTGTATGATGTGCGGCTCGCTGGCGACGAAAGGTTGCTGGTGGCGGGTGAAAGGCCCGTGGATTGAATGATCT
>SHNG01000090.1 GCA_004295005.1 Gammaproteobacteria bacterium | reverse complement strand
CCAGCACGCGTGCACCGGGCCGATCGCGGAATGCGGCGCGGATGTTGGCCGCCATGCGCAAGTTGCGCGTCTCCCAGCCGGCCACATAGCGCTGGCCGTAGTGTTGCGGAGAAGGATCCCCCATGGCGGCGCCAAAATCGACGGCCACCTGGGTACGCAACGTCTCGGGCTGGTTGAGCTGGCGATAAAGCGCGAGCATGTCCTCGCCCTTGGACAACTCGTCCGCGCGCTCGCGGATCGGTCGCGCTTGCGCACTGGCCGAATTCCAGGCTGCGCGAACCGCCTGGGAGAATGCCTCCTCGTTGTCAATGGTGATGTTGTCGCCGGTGTGGTCGTCCATTGCGATCACCTGTTCAAGCCCGAGACGTGCCGCGAGCGCTGCCGCAATCAGATAGTTCTCATTGCGCTTGGTGCGCAATCCGTCAAGCAACGCAACCAGATTGTCGTCAAGACCATTGCCGGCATGCCGCTCGGTTTCCGGCAGGCGCAACCATTGCACCAAGGCGGAAGCTCGGTCATTGGCAGCCATGAACAGCGCAGCCAGGTTTCGGCGCTGGTGTGGTGCGGGGTGTGGGGGCCAGTCCGCAAGCGTGGACTTGATCCTGGCAATCGCTGCCGGCACATCCAGGCCGGTGGCGGCCTTGGCTTGCGCGGGGTTCCAGCAATAGTTCGACACGTCTACGGTGGAGTAGACCGCCGAATGGCGCAGCATCAGGTCGCAGGTCTCGCCGGACAGGGCCTCGATGGCGATGACATCCGGTTTGAATGTGGCCAGGCGCTGCAGCAGGGGCTCCAGCAACCCGGGTTTGAAACTCGCCGGCATGCCGGACAGGTGTGTGGTGCCGAGCACCAGGACCTGCGCACGCGGTCCCTTCATGTGCTGATCAAGCGTGGACAGATCGACCTGCGCCAGCGCCGCAAACGGCCAGCAGAGGCCGAACAAGAATCCGTGTACCAGCCACCGATTCAACATGCAAATGCTCCTGCTATCGGGTGAATCCCGTCGCGCTTGGATGCCGATGGCGTGCAGCGGGTTTAAGGCAACGCTGGTCAAGTGACGCAGCCGTCACGACCTGGACATCGGCGGTGCCGACGTACGCTGTGGCACGCCGCTTCGGAGCGAATCTGACCGAGGTGGGGCTTTCAGGTTTCAGCGTGCCGCGTGGCCAAGCAGGGTCTGCGCAAACCGCTCGGCAGAACCGGGGGAGTGATTGAAGAACAGGGACGGCTCGGCCAGTTCCAGTTCAAGCAGGACCGGAGATCCGTCATCAGCGCGAATCAGGTCGACGCGGGCATAGGCTGGAGCGGACTCGAACGGCAAGGCGGCAAGCACGCGCGAGGCCAGTGCGCGCTCGTCTGCGCCAGGCTCACGCGCTTCGATGGTTTCCGGTGCATACAACTGATCGGTGGGGCCTTCGTCCGGACGCAGCAGCGCCCCTTTGCGGATGGAATGACTGTACTGCCCATCAAAGTGAATCAGCGCGGTTTCGCCGGCTTCATCCACGCGGTCCAGATACGGTTGCAACATCACCGAGCGTTGCGCCTTGAGCAGGCGCGCGATATGGGCACCCATGGCCTTGAGGTGGCCGCGCGCATGGCGCTGGGTATCGCGTGAGCCCGCACCGATGGCCGGCTTCACCACGAATTCCGCACAGTTCGGATGCTGCTCCAGCATGACTCCGATTCGTGTGTCCACATCCGCATGCGGCTCGATGAACACGCTGGGCACGATGGCGATTCCGGATTGCTCAAGTTCCGCCAGATAGTGCTTGTCGGTATTCCAGCGCACGACTTCGAACGGATTGAGCAGTCGCGTTTGCAGGCTTACGCGTTCGGCCCAGATCAGGAATTCGACGTAGTGCTCGGTGTAATCCCAGCATGAACGCAATACCACGAGGTCGAAACCCGACCATTTGACGCGCATGTCGTGCCAGTCGGCGATGGTGACCGTGGCGCCGGCTTTTTCCAGCGCTGTTTGCAGGGGCGACAGATCTTCATCGGTTGCGCGTGCTTCGGCAGTGGAGACCAGGGCAATGTGCGGCATGCGGGCGATTCGGAGGTTGGACTCGAACCCGCATCCTGCCTTTCCTTCAGTCAATGCTCAAGCCGAATGGCCTTGATCCGGCGACCTGGCTGGCGGTTCCGGGCGAGCGCGCTGGCAGGCGGGGCGTTCCGTCGCAAGGCGGATTTCAGACTCGGGCCCGTTGACTAGACTGCCCCGCTTGCATTGTGCAAAGCCATCAATCATTGGGGGAGTTCATGTCACGTACCTTGCAGCGCAGTACCCTGGCCGCGATCCTTGGCATTGTTTCCTTTGCCGACGATGCCGGCTTGGTGCGTGCCGCCGAAGATTCCGATCCGCGCAAGAAGACAAGCGAAACCACGCAGACGGAAGCCGAGCACGCCTCACTGCAAGGCGAAGCGCCTTGGGTCACCGAGGCCATCCGCGTCACCGCACGCGGCACCGCCAACGACTATCCGTCCGCACTTGCCAGCGAAGCGATCTCCTTTCAGGAGTCCATCGCGTCTCCTTCGGATTTCCAGGATCTGATCACCCGGGTGCCGGGCGTCGGGGCCACCGGACAGAACGGCATCTTCGAGACATTCTCCATCCGCGGCAGCGGTGCCAACAGCATCCTGATCCTGGTCGGCGGCATGCCGATCACCGCGCAGCGACGCGCCGGCGTACCGGTTGCCTTTGTCGAGCCCGCGTTGCTTGGGGACATCAATGTCACGCGTGGCCCGTCGGTGGCGCACTTTGGCGCCGGTGCACTGGGCGGCGCCATTTCGATCGAGCCACGCTGGTTCGACGCATCCTTCGTCGAGGGTGGCTATGCCACATCCGGGGACGAATCAAACCTGACCGCCGGCTACGGATCGGAGAACTTCTCGTTTGCGGCCTCCCACCACGAGGCCGGTGACAGCGAAGCGCCCGATGGAACACCGCTGAACACCAGCTTCCGCCGCGAGAGTGCGTCGTTGCAGATGCGCACACAGCTCGGTGATTTCAATCTGGATGCCCTGTTGTTGCCATCGCGTACGGAAAACATCGGCAAGTCGAATACGCGCTTTCCCAACCGCACCACCACCTACCCGGAAGACAGCCACACCCTGGGCCGCATTCGATTGCGCCATGCCAACGGGTTCGAGGCGGCCTTGCGCGTGCATGACCAGTATCTGGGCACGTACAACCAGCGACCGGGTCGCGACGATGAATTTGCCGCGGTGAGCAGTTTCGACATCGGCAGCACCGTGCAACAAACGCTCGAGCACGGAAACTTCACCACCAACATCGGCATCGAGTACCTCGGCCGCGAAAACGTGGATGCCTACGATGCGGTGGTGTCGGTGTTGAATCGCACCTACAGCCTGAAGAACGGCAGCGAGGATGGCTGGTCGCTGTTTGCGCTGACCGACTGGCAGGCGTCCGCAAACGTGGCCCTGGAGTTTGGCGGACGCGCAACCCGCAATTCGCAGGATCATGACGGCATCCACTCCAGTGATACTGCCAACGCCCTGACTGCTGGACTCGTCTACTCACCGAACGATTGGAGTCGCGTCACCGCCAACCTCGCCAGTGGATTCCGCTTCCCCACCCTGGAGGAGCGTTTCTACACCGGAGTAACCGCCCAGGGCGAGGTGGTCGGCAATCCCGACCTCGGTGCCGAAAAATCCCGGGGTATCGATATCGGCTATGCCATCGACCGTGGCAATTGGGGAGGAGAGGTCCATCTGTGGCGCACCAATGTGGACGATCTCATCCAGCTCATCGACATCAGTGCCGACGTCAACGGCTACGTCAACGTGGGCCACGCCAGGTTGTATGGCGGTGAAGCGGCCTTGGGTTTCACGCCGATGGATGCCTTGACCTTGCGTGGCAGCGTGGCCGTGGTGCGTGGCACCGACAACACCGGCCAGCAGTTGTACGGCATTCCGCCGGTAACCACGGAAATCGAAGCGCGCTATCGTGCTTCCACCTTCGATGCGGGTGCCCGTTTCAGTCGGCGCTGGTCATTCGACCGGCCCGGGTTCGAGGAGCTCGAGCGCGACGCGGTGAATGTGGTCGATGCGGATTTCCGTTACCACTTCACGCCCGCATTGAACATGCAGGTCTACCTGCGCAACGCATTCGACAAGAAGTACTTTGCCACGTCCGATGAGCTTTCGACCTATGCGCCCGAGCGTTCCATCGGCGTGAACCTGCATTGGACGATGCAATAGCAGAAGCAATCGGCCAAGTCAGGCCCGCTCCAGGATGCGGCCGCTGCGGACGGATTCGAGCA
>SHNG01000055.1 GCA_004295005.1 Gammaproteobacteria bacterium | reverse complement strand
TGCGCGCCAACATGCGCACGCCGCTGCCCAAGTCCTACATCGAACTGGGGCGCGACATGTTTGCCGGATACTCCAGTTTCTTTGCCGATGATGTCCCGGCCATTTTCGCGCAGATCGATGATGCCGACCTGCAAGCGCGCTTCAAGGCCTCCAACGCCGCAGCGATCAAGGCCACCCGCGAAATGGCCGACTGGTACATCGCGCAACTGCCGAACGCGACCCAGGATTTTGCCCTGGGCGCCGAAAAGTTCAGTCACATGCTGTATGCCAACGAACGCATGGACATTCCGCTGGACAAGCTCAAGGCCATCGGCGAGGCAGACCTGGAACGCAACCTGGCTGCGCTGAAGTCCGCCTGCGATGCGTTTGCACCCGGCAAGAGCATCGAGGAATGCATGCACAAGCAGGCGCAGTTGAAGCCCAGGGACGGCGCGGTTGCGGAAGCGCGCCGGCAACTGGTCGACCTGCGCAAGTTCGTCATCGACAAGGATCTGGTCACCATCCCGGGTCCCGAGGAGGCGCTGGTGGCAGAGGCACCACCGTTCAACCGTTCCAATTTTGCCTACATCGAGATTGCAGGCCCATACGAGAAAAACCTGCCGTCCACCTACTACATTGCTCCGCCCGATCCGACCTGGTCCAAGGCCGAGCAGGATGCCTACATCCCGGCACGAAGCGACCTGCTGTTCACTTCCGTGCATGAGGTGTGGCCTGGCCACTTCCTGCACTTCCTGCACGTGAACCGTTCCAACTGGATTTTTGGTCGCCTGTTTGCCGGTTATGCCTACACCGAGGGCTGGGCGCACTACACCGAGGAAATGATGTTTGACGCCGGGCTGGAGGATTCATCACCCGAGGCGCATATCGGCCAGTTGAGCAATGCGCTGCTGCGCAACGTGCGCTTTGTTTCCGCCATCGGCATGCACACCGGCGGCATGAGCATGGAAGAATCCGAGCGCCTGTTCCGCGAGAAGGCTTATCAGGATCCCGGCAATGCGCGCCAGCAAGCCTCGCGCGGAACCTGGGACCCGGGCTATCTCAACTACACCATGGGCAAGTTGATGATCATGCAACTGCGTGAGGACTGGACTGCCAGGCACGGCGGACGCCAGGGCTGGAAGGCGTTCCATGATGCCTTCCTCGCATTCGGCGGACCGCCCATTCCGCTGGTGCGCGCGCAAATGCTCGGCGGCAAACCCGAGGCTGTGCTTTGGCAACCCGCCACGGCTGCCAAACCCTGAGCGGGCGCGCAACATGCAGCGCAGCATCGACTTCAACTGCGACCTCGGTGAAGGCTGCGCCAACGATGCCGACGTCATGCCCTTCATCAGTTCGGCCAACATTGCCTGCGGCGCGCATGCCGGTGACATCGCCAGCATGCGCGCCACGCTCAGGCTCTGCGCCATGCATGGCGTCAGTGCCGGTGCACATCCGGGTTATGCCGACCGCGAACACTTTGGTCGACGCGCGCTGGCCCTCTCGCGCGACCAGATCCGCAGCCTGCTTCACGAACAACTCGAACGCATTGCCGAAATCGCCCTCGTGGAAGGCGTTGCGCTGGCGCATGTAAAGCCGCATGGGGCCTTGTACAACCAGGCTGCGGCGGATGTGGCGCTTGCCGATGCCGTCGCCGAGGCAGTGCGGGCGTTTGACCCCCAATTGATTCTGGTTGGCCTTGCCAACAGCCAGTTGACCTCAGCGGGTATCCGTCATGGCCTGCATGTCGCCGATGAGGCCTTCACCGACCGGCGCTATCGGTCCGATGGCAGCCTCGCTGCACGTGGCCAGGCGGGTGCCGTTATCGATTCGGCCGATGACGCCATCGCGCAAGCATTGGCCATCGTGCGCGGAGAGAACATCACCAGTATCGATGGCGCTGCGTTGCACGTTCACGCCGACACCCTGTGCCTGCATGGTGACCGCAGTGATGCCGTAGCCTTCGCGGGCGCCTTGCGCAATGCGCTCGATGCCGCCGGCGTGAATGTGCAAGGCCTGCGCAGATGACCCGGTTCAAGGCAACGCTGATCCAGATCCTGTTTCCATTTTCCTGATGCGGACAACCCATGCATGCCCACTGAACTCAACTACTGGCCGCTGATTGGCGTGGCTGTCGTCATCGCTGGATTCGCGTTGCGGAGAAATCCCGTTCTGGTCGTCGTCGTCGCCGGTTTGGCCAGCGGACTGGCTGCCGGTGTCACCCTGCCCGATCTGCTTGCCCTGCTTGGCAAGACCTTCGTCGAGAATCGCGTGTTGCTGCTGTTTTTGCTCACCCTGCCGGCGATTGGCGTGCTGGAACACCACGGCCTGCGCGAGCGCGCCAAACGCTGGATTGCGGGTTTCCGTGGACTCACCCTCGCGCGCTTGCAGATCACCTATCTGGCAGCCCGGCAATTGATCAGCATGACCGGCTTGACCCATGTTGCCGGGCACCCGCAGACAGTGCGTCCCCTGCTTGCGCCGATGAGCGAGGCCGCCGCCGAACGCACCCTGGACGGCGAATTGAGTAATGCCGAGCGCAATACGGTACGTGCCAGCGCTGCTGCAACCGACAACGTCGGCCTGTTCTTTGGTGAAGACGTGTTCATGGCCTTCGGCGCCGTGCTCTTGATCCAGGGTTTCTTTGCCAGCAACGGCATCACCCTGGAACCGCTGGCCATCTCGCTGTGGGCGCTACCGACTGCCGTGTGCGCCTTCGTGATCCATTCCATCCGCCTGCATTTCCTGCAAAGGCGGCTGCTGCGCGAGCGTGCGGCTTCCAGCACCGGAGGCACCGACGATGCTGCGCGTTGAGTATCTCTACTGGCTGGTGGGTGCACTGCTGATCGTCAGCGCGTGGCTCAACTTGCGCGATCGCCGTCATGCCATGGGTGCCTTCTGGCTGGTGCTCTCGGCACCCTTCCTGTTCGGCAATTTCGTGCTGGATGCCCATCAGCGGGGGTCGACATGGCCAGCCCAGGCCATGGGACTTGCCGTCATTGCCCTCGGCTTGCTCGCTTCGCGCAGCCGCCTGTCCGTGCGCGAGGACAGCGCGGAAGAACATGCGCGCAGGGACAGTGAATCCTTGCGCCTGGGCAACCGACTGTTCATGCCGGCCCTGGCCATTCCTGCGTTCACCCTGATTCTCTACTTCGGTGCTGGTACGCTCTCCAGGCAGGGCCTGGATCTGCTTGACCCCAAGGCCCTGACTCTCTCTGCATTGGGAATCGCCAGTCTGCTGGCGCTGATTGCAGCCCTGCGTGTAACGCGATCTCCTGCAGTCGAGGCCATCCACCAGGGCAGGCACCTGCTCGATGCACTGGGCTGGGCGGTGTTGCTGCCAATGGTGCTGGCAACCCTGGGTGGTGTATTCGCCGCAACCGGTGTCGGTGATGCCATCGCTGCGCTGACCAGCGCCATGATTCCCGTCGACAGCCGCCTTGCCTGCCTGCTCGCATTCGCACTCGGCATGGTGTTCTTCACTGTCATCATGGGCAATGCGTTCGCCGCGTTTCCGGTGATGATGGCCGGCATCGGATTGCCCTTGCTGATCCACCAGCATGGCGCCGACCCGGCCATCCTCGGCGCCATCGGCATGCTCACCGGCTACTGCGGCACCCTGCTGACACCCATGGCCGCCAACTTCAATATCGTGCCTGCCGTGCTGCTGGAGTTGCCCGACCAGTACGGCGTGATCCGCTCCCAGGTTCCGACCGCGCTGGCACTGATGCTCGCCAATATCCTGCTCATGTTGTTGCTGGTGTTTCGATGAACCTGCCTTGTGTCTTGATCACCGGTTTCGAGCCCTTTGGCGGGGAAACCGTCAACCCTTCCGAACGCATCGTGCGTACGCTCGAGGGCGAGGTCATTGAAGGCCATCGCATGGTCGGTGCAGTGCTGCCGGTTTCCTTCGAGGATGCACCCATCCAGCTTGCGCAAGCACTGGAAGACCATCACCCGGCACTGGTGATTGCACTCGGCCAGGCAGGCGGGCGGCCGGAGATTTCCCTTGAGCGCGTGGCCATCAACCTCATCGACGCCCGCATTGCCGACAATCGCGGTCTGCAGCCGATGGACACCCCGGTGCTGGGCAATGGCCCGGGCGCGTACTTTTCCAGCCTTCCGCTCAAGGCCATGCATGCCTGCCTGCAGGCATCGGCAGTACCGGCTTGCTTGTCACTCAGCGCCGGCAGCTTCGTCTGCAACCAGGTTTTCTACTGGCTTGCCCATTTGCTGGTGACCGAACATCCGCAGGTGCGTGGTGGATTCATCCATGTGCCGTGGATGACCGAGCAGGCCGAACGACACGCACCGGACAAGGGCATGCCGCTGGAAACCATGGTCCATGGCCTGCGTCTCGCCATCGCCTGCGCCCTGCG
>SHNG01000166.1 GCA_004295005.1 Gammaproteobacteria bacterium | reverse complement strand
TCCGTCATCCCGGAAGCGCGCAGCGCTATCCGGGATCCAGTGCCTTTCGCTTCAGCCGAGTGCCATGAATTCCGGAAGCCGAACATGACGAGAATGGCAGGGTGGAGCAGCGGTCTGCGGGCGAATGATGCGGTATCGCGCTTCTTGCAGCATTCTGCACTGCTGCTTCTCATGATTGGAGTGACTGCATGCGCTTCGGGAGCAAGGCCCATGGGCGTCGAATCTGAAATCGACCTGTTGATGAGCGCTTATCAGGGCCGCGTGCCGGGTGCCTCCTTGCTGGTGCTCAAGGATGGCAAGCCGCTGTTGCGCAAGGGCTATGGCTTCGCTGACCTGGAGGCCGGCGTCGAGGCGACGCCCGCAGCGAATTACCGCCTGGCTTCGGTGACCAAGCAGTTCACGGCTGCGGCCATTCTGCTGCTGGTTGAAGACGGCAAGCTGCATCTGGATGGCTCGGTGCGACAGTGGTTGCCGAGCTTGCCAACAATCACCGACGCCGTAACCCTGCGTCATCTGCTCACGCACAGCAGCGGCTTGATCGACTATGAAGACCTGATGCCGACCGACCAGGTAACCCAGGTACACGATGCCGACGTGTTGGAACTTCTGGAACGTGAAGATCGACTGTACTTCGAACCCGGTACTTCGTATCGCTACAGCAACAGTGCCTACGCGCTGCTGGCCTTGATCGTCGAGAACGCCTCTGGCCATAGTTTTCCCGAATTTCTCAAGCAGCGCATTTTCGAGCCGCTTGGGATGCGCAACACCTTGGCCTATGTCGCCAAAGGCCCTGAGATTGAGCATCGCGCCTACGGTTACAGTGAAATCAATGGCAAATGGCAGCGCTCGGACCAGAGTTCCACCAGCGCCGTGCTCGGCGATGGCGGCATCTATTCCTCGATCGATGATCTCGCGCGCTGGGATGCGGCGCTCTACGACGACCGCCTGCTCAGCGACGCCTCACGCAAACTCGCGTTCAGCCCGCAGGTGGAAGTGATCGGTGAACCGTATCAGGCGCAGTACGGTCTTGGTTGGCGCATCACCGGCGATACCCTGTGGCATTCCGGAGAATCCATCGGCTTCCGCAACGTGATCGTGCGCTGGCCGAAGCGGCACATGACCATCATTCTGCTCAGCAACCGCAATGATCCGGAGCCGTATCGCCTTGCGCTGGAAATCGCCCGCCGGATTCCGTGATTGCGCTTGGTGGCAACCCGGTTCAGCCGAGCAAGCTCGGCTCTACCTAAACATCACGATTCCCGTAGAGCGGAGCTCGCTCCGCTCATGTGGCAATTTCGGCCAGCCATGCCTATCCCTGCGGCTTCACGCCAAGGTATGCAGGTTTCAACCCGACGCTTTTGGCTCTTGTGCGGCATCGTGTCGGGCTGAAGCCCGACCTACAGCCTTGAAGCATGCAGCAGCCTGGTGGGTCGGGTTTCAACCCGACGCTTTTGGCTCTTGTGCGGCATCGTGTCGGGCTGAAGCCCGAACCTACGGCCGACCTGCAGTCGACCTGCAATCTGGCCGGCTGCTCGTTGTCACACGCCGACAGCCGAGCAAGCTCGGCTCTACTTCCGCGTCACGATTTTCGTAGAGCGGAGCTCGCTCCGCTCATGTGGCAATTTCGGCCAGCCATGCCTATCCCTGCGGCTTCACGCCCAGGTAGGCACCCGCCGCATAGGTGATGGACCAGAATTCCCAACGTGACCTGAAGGCTGTGTCGAAGAGGCGCTCCGCGGTTTCGCGATCACCGTTCATCATGTACAGAGCGCCGATTTCCACGAGATCACGGTATTCCTTCTGGTTGCGTTCGATGTAACGGTCGAACATGGGTTTTGCCTTTTCCCATTCCCCGGCTTCCGCGTAAACGTGGGCAATGCGATAGGAGTCGCTGTCATCCGGGTCGTCATTGAGAATCCGACTGAAGATGGCCTCGCCTTTCGCCTTCTGGCCGCCGAGGTAAAGCACCCGTCCTATGCCGATCATCTCCCAGCTTCCGCCTTCGGCCTCCTCCATTGCGACTTCAAGCAGGTTTTCGGCGGCCTCCCGGGGGCTCAGCTTGTGGTACATGGAGGGCAGCACATGCTGCGAGGCGAATCCTATGCCCATGCCGGCAACGAAGATTCCGATAGCGAGGGCGGGGAAGACAATTCGTTTCATTTGCAATGATTTCCTGTTCTGCACGATGAACCAACAGGGTAGGTGGAAGTTGCAAAGCGCTCAAGGGGTTTTGCAGCAGGCGGCCCAGGTGTAATCTTGGCTTGGCAGTAAGGAACACCCACCCGATATCGGAGGTGCATCATGCTGTACGCCAATGCTCGTTCTGCGCAATCCCCGGCCATGTCCGGGATCAACATCACCCCCTTGATCGATGTCATGTTGACGGTGCTGGTGATCTTCATGATTGCCGCGCCGCTGCTCACGCACCGCATTCCACTGCCCATTGGAGAAAGCCGTCAGCAGCCCCCGAAGGTCGAACCGCTGGCGCTGGCCATTTCCATTCGAGGCGGAGGCGAGTTGGTTTTCCAGGGGCAATCCAGTTCTCGCAGCGAACTCGAATTCGGGTTGAGGTCGGCATCCGCACGTGGCGTGCCGGTGCAACTGGACGTCATTCCGGATGCGCATTCTTCCTATGAAAACCTGACTCAGGTGCTGGCCATGGCACACAAGTACGGGATCAGCAATATTCGCGTGATGCAGGTGCAGTCCGCCCAGCACACGGGCAATTGATGGCGATGGGAGTGCGCACATGAACTCCTGCGTGAAATGGCTGCTGCGCGGGTTCGAATGTGAGTGCCGCGAAACGCTGGTAATGACCTTGCATTCTGGATGGAGAGCCGCATGAAGTGGTTGCTGGGATCAGCGATTGCGGGAATTGCGTTCGTGGTCATCTCCGCCTGGAGTCTTCCTGATCCCGTGGCCTCGCATTTCGGTGGCGAAGGACTGGCCAACGGCTTCATGTCGCGCGGGGCGTACACGGCATTGATGGCCGTTCTCGCGGGTGGCATTCCCTTGCTGCTGGCAGGATCCATGATCGCCGCGATAAAGCTTTCCGGGGACAAGATCAACCTGCCCAATCGGGAGTATTGGCTTGCGCCTGAGCGACGAGGGGAAACAATGACCTGGCTGATCCGCCACACGCACAGATTTGCATTGGCCTTGCTGGTTTTCATGTGTTGCGTGCATTGGCTGGTGCTGCGTGCCAATGCCTTGCAGCCGCCGCGTCTGGAAGAGTCCTGGTTCATCGGCGGCCTGCTTGCGTTCTTCCTGTTCCTTGCCGGTTGGTTCATTCGGCTGCTGCTGCGGTTTCGCCGCGCTCACTGAATAGAGATGTTTCCCCGGTTGCGGGAAGCGGGATATGCCACGCTTGAAATAAAACGAACGGTCGTGCTATTGTGCGCGCCATGTCTCCCGCCGCCGCCACAACCAGCAAAGGTGCCGCAACGCGCGATCTGATCCTGGATCGGGCGTATGCCATTGCCTGTCGCAATGGTGTCGAAGGCCTCTCGATTGGTGAATTGGCCTTGGCTGCCGGGATGTCCAAGAGCGGCGTGTTTGCGCATTTTGGCTCGCGGGAGGCGCTGCAACTGGCAGTGATCGAACAGGGCGCACGCCGATTCGGTGAGAAGGTCCTGATTCGTTCGCTGAAGCAGGCGCGTGGCATGCCGAGGTTGCGGGCCATCGTGCAGTACTGGTTCGATTGGGTTCGTGACAACCGCCAGGGTTGCCTGATCATGGGCGCGGTCAGTGAATACGACTCAAGGCCAGGTCCGCTTCGCGATGCCGTCGTGGAGGCGATGCGCCACTGGCGGGAAGCCACCGCACGCGCGGTCACCCTGGCCATCGAGGCAGGGGATTTGCGCAAGGACACCGACGCTGCGCAAATCGCTTTTGAAATCTTTGGTATCGCGCTGGCCCTGCATCAGGACTCCAGGCTTTTCGAGGCGCGGCGCGCACGCGCGCAGGCAGAAAAGGCGATTGATCGCCTTTTCAATTCACATTCCACCTGAGTCATCGAGGTTCCCATGGCAAGTTCAACCTGGTCCGGAAATAGCACGATCGTTCGAAACATGATGCTGGCACTGATCAAGCTTCGCTTCAGCGTGGGCAGTTGGCTGCGACCGGAAGCCACCTTGCGCCGCGCCTATCAATTGTTCTGCACGCCATTCGCCTCTTCGCGCACGCGGGCACTCGCCATTGGTGACTTCGGTGCGCGCAGGTCGACCATGGCGTTCGGCAATGAACAGGTCGCCGTGTACACCTGGGGGGACCCTTCGCGTGAGCCGTATGTGCTGCTCTCGCATGGCTGGTCCAGTCATGCCACGCGGTTCTCGAATTGGATCGCTCCACTGCGCGCTGCCGGACTTGCCGT
>SHNG01000043.1 GCA_004295005.1 Gammaproteobacteria bacterium | reverse complement strand
CAATCCGCGTTGCCTTGGTCGGAATCCGGTCGGGCCTTGAAGAGTGCGCGATGGATGTCGTGGGTAACCACGCCACTGCCGCGTTCGGGCATGAGGAAATAGCGGCGCTCGGCCAGGGTGCGCTGCATGTCGGACAGGCCGCTGGCCCAGTGTTCGCGCATGGCAGCAGCATCGAACGCGTAGTCCTTGTACTGCTCCTCGTGATGCTTGGCCTGGTAGATCAGGTGCACGATGTTGAACACGCGGTCGCAACGCCAAGGCTTCAGCTTTGCCGCCAGCTCGGCAGGCAAGGCATCTTTCGGCAGTGTCTTGAACAAGTCGTCGAGCGCGTTGCGCAACTTCTGCATGCGCGCCACCGAGTCGGTGCCGTAACGGGTGCGACTGGAAAAGCGAATGTCCTTTTCGCGCTCCAGCACATCCATGATCGTGGCGGGGCGCTCGCCGCGCGCGCTCCACAGGTCCACTTGCAGGATCAGGCTGTCGCGTCTTGGTGCCGCGGCCAGCACATGTTCGAGCGGAGTATTGGAAACGATGCCGCCGTCCCACCAGCTCTCGCCGTCAATCTCCACCGCAGGGAATGCCGGCGGCAAGGCTGCCGAAGCCATGATGTGCTCGACCCGCAAGGGCTGCATGGCCGAATCAAAATAGTGCACGTTGCCATTGCGCACGTTGGATGCACCCACCGACAGGCGCACATCACCGCCATTGATGCGATCGAAATCGACCAGACGCAGCAGGGTTTCGCGCAAGGGAGCGGTGTCGTAGAAACTGGTCGCCGCCGCACTGCCGTCGCAGTAGAGGAACGGTGATGCCTTGCGTGGCTCGAAAAATCCCTTCTGTCCGAGCGCCAGACTGGCCAGGGCACTGCTGGCGGAAACCCCGGCGCTGAGGGCGTGGCTGCGCGGCAACCACTGGGCCGACTCGGCCATCCATTGCAGCGGCCATGCGAGATCGCCGGCTGGCCGGGTTATGCCAGTCCAGAATTCCTTGAGGCGCGCCATGCGATCGGCTTCGGCGTTGCCGGCAATGATCGCCGCGTTGATGGCACCAATCGAAGTACCGGAAATCCAATGCGGGCGTACCCCTTCGGCATGCAAGGCTTCGTACACACCACACTGGTAGGCACCGAGTGCGCCGCCGCCCTGCAACACCAGGGCGACCTGCTGGTAGTCATCGGCAAGCCGGGCAATGCCCGTTTTTACGGGCGCAGTTGCCGCGCTTCGCGTGCTGCGCGTGCGACTCACTGCATGTGCCAGCCGTGGCTGACGGTGATGCTCTGCCCGGTCAGCGCGTTGCTTTCGAAGCCGGCGAGGAACAAGGCAAGGTTGGCCACGTCATCCACCGTGGTGAATTCGGCATCCACGGTTTCCTTGAGCATGATGTTCTTGATCACGTCCTCTTCGCTGATGCCGAAGGTCTTGGCCTGCTCGGGAATCTGCTTGTCGACCAGTGGCGTGCGCACGAAACCGGGGCAGATGACATTGGCACGCACCTTCTTCGGGCCGCCTTCCTTGGCCAGCACGCGCGCCAGGCCAAGCAGTCCATGTTTGGCTGCACAGTACGGCGCCTTGAGTTTCGAGGCCTCGTGCGAGTGCACCGAACCCATGTAGATGACCACGCCGCCTTCGCCGCGCGCATACATGTCCTTGAGGCAGGCCCGCGTGGTGAGGAACGCGCCATCCAGGTGAATGGCCAGCATCTTCTTCCACTCGGCCAACGAGAACTCCTCGATCGGCTTGACGATCTGGATGCCGGCATTCGAGACCAGGATATCGACCTTGCCCAGCGCCTTGATGGCTTGTGCAACGCCCGCATCCACGTCTGCCTCATCGGTAACGTCCATCTTCACGCCGATGGCCTTGCCGCCGGCATCATTGATTTCCCTGGCCGCGGCATTGGCACCGTCCAGGTTGAGATCGGCGATGGCAACGGCGGCTCCGTTTTGCGCAAACACCTCGGCAATGCGCTTGCCGATGCCACTGGCAGCGCCGGTGACGAGTGCGACTTTGTTGTTCAATTGCATGGCAGCTTCCTCGATGGACAAAAGCAGATGATTGCGCGCGCTCACCTCAGCGCTGCGCAAATCGATGGTGAACGCGGTTTGGAGCCCCCGTGAACAGCAATGGTTCCGGATGCAGGCAATTTGCAGGCAAAACGGTTTTCAGTCCTCGCGCCCAGTCGATTTCGGATCGATGCCCAGATCCTTCAGCTTTCGATACAGGTGGGTGCGCTCCATGCCAACCATTTTGGCCAGCTTGCCCACGCTGCCACCGGCTTCGTTGAGCTGGTGCAGAAGGTAACTGCGCTCGAATTGTTCGCGTGCCTCACGCAGCGGCAATCCGAAATCGATGCCCGGCGCAACCGGGGTCGGCAGGGATCTCTCGGACGGCGCCGCGCCCAGGGCCAGCTCCACTTCCTCGATGGAAACCTCCGGCGCATTGCCGAGGATGAGCAGGCGTTGCACGAGGTTGCGCAGCTCGCGCAGGTTGCCGGGCCAGGTGTAATTGCGCAGGCGGTTCTGCACGGACACCGGAAACAGGCGGAACGGAAGCTTGTCGCGGTTGGCAAAATAATCCGCGTAGTAACGCAGAAGCTCGGGGATGTCCTCGATGCGCTCGCGCAGGCTCGGCGCCTGCAGCGGCACCACGTTGAGCTGATAGTAGAGATCCTCGCGGAACCTGCCGGCTTGTACCGCGGCTTCCAGATCCTGTGCGCTTGCTGCAATCACGCGCAGGTCGATGGCCACCGCATCCGGCGCACCGCAACGGATCAGGCTGCGCCGTGCCAGCGCGCTGGCGAGGCGCATCTGCAACTCTGCATCGAGGTCGATCACTTCGTCGAGGAACAGGGTGCCGCCATTGGCCTGCTCGATGAGGCCATATTGCACGCTGCCGTTCTCGTCACTGCCGAACAGCGCGCGCGCCGCATGTTCGCGGGCGATGGACCCGGGTGACACGGTGACGAAAGGACCGCCGCGACGCGCACTGCTTTCATGCAGCCAGCGCGCGAGTGCTTCCTTGTCGGTGCCGCGTTCACCCTGGATCAGGATCGCCGCATCGTGGGCCGCCAGCTTTTCCATTTGCAGCTTGAGTGCCTGCATGGTGCGGCTGGTCACCACCGGATCCAGCGGCATCAGCATCTGGTTGCGCAAGCCTTCGTTCTCGCGGCGCAGGCGGCTGGTTTCCAGCGCGCGTTCCACGGTCAACAGCAGCTTGGCCAGCGACAGTGGCTTCTCGACAAAATCATAAGCACCCAGACGAGTGGCCTCGATCGCGGTTTCAATCGTGCCGTGACCACTCATCATGATGACCGGGCAGGGCAATCCGCCGCGTTCGTTCCATTCACGCAGCAGGCTGATGCCATCGAGATCGGGCATCCAGATATCCAGCAACACCACATCCGGACGCTCGCCCCGACGCGCCTCGCGGGCGGCAGCAGCGGACTCCGCAGTCGCCACCAGATAGCCCTCGTCGCTCAGGATCTCCTGAACCGTGCTGCGGATATCGGGCTCGTCATCAACCACCAGGACGCGTGCCGGCATGGCATTCGCTCGTTGCGAAAAAGAGACAACAGCATAACGCAGCTTGGCGCTTTTTCAGCCCTGTGCAGGCACCGTGTCGATGGCCGGATACCGCCAGTAGTCCGGTGGATAGCGTCGGGCAGGGTGCGCAGGCGGCAGCGGGGAGCCTCCGTGGCGACGTTGTACCCACTGATCGGCGCGCTCGATCAGCAACCACTCGCCTCGATAGGGCTGCACCAGATCGGCATACGCAAGGTCGGCAGGGTCCAGGTTTCGCGTCGAGTAGACCAAGCGACCCTGCACATGCTGGCGGGCCCATTCGCCGACCGTGGCGTCATCCAGCACGACCAGCGGTTGCTGCAGGCGACCAAGGAACTGGAACTGGTTTTCATACAGGCGAAAGTGGGCCACCGCAATGCCATGACGCTGGAACGCGGACACCTGCGTCGCGACAGGCGTCAGGTCAAAACGTTGCCACAGCGTTTGCGCAAACATCATGTAGGCGATGCAGGCGCCGATGATGCTGACCGCGCTGACCTGCCTCACCACCTGCGCCAGATTGCGCATAGGCCACAGCAAGGCCAGTCCAAGCAGCGCACCGGCCACGGCAAACCATGGGCTCGCGCGCGTGAACTCGATGAGATCGCTGGCCTGGATGCGCCCTTCGACAACCCATCCCGGCGCAAGCAGCAAGGCCATCGAAAGCCCGAAGGCAATCAGCGCCAGCAGCCAGTTTCCACTCCACCACCAGGAACGCACGCGACTGCGCCCGCTGTCGCCGAGCCCTGCGGCCAGCACCATGGCCACGCCGGCAAGTTCCGGCAAAAGGTAATAAACCTGCTTTCCGCTGACCAGGGAAAAGGCGATC
>SHNG01000154.1 GCA_004295005.1 Gammaproteobacteria bacterium | reverse complement strand
GAGGTGTCGCGGGATGCGCCCTTGTGGGTGGTGGCAACAGTGGAAGCGTTGCCCTCGACATAGCCAATCCACTCACGCTCACCACCGATGCGGGAGGAACCCGCCTGCTGGTCGAAAACACGGGCGCATCCGGTGTTGGTGCCGAAGGCAGAGCATCGGGTGACTTCGCGGTCGGTGTAGTGGGCACGGCCACGACCACTTCGAGCACCGGCAGCGGAATTGGAGTGTTGGGGAAATCCTTCAGTAGCAATGGCGCGGGAGTACGTGGGGAGAATGCCGCGCCCACTGGTGCGGCCATCGGAGTTGAAGGGCAATCCGTATCCGAGCAAGGCATTGGTGTGGCCGGATACGCGACATCCACCTCAAGCACGACTGGAACCACTGCGACCGGTGTTTATGGGAGCAGCGCAACCAATGGTGGCCGTGGTGTCTGGGGGAGTGCAACAGGACCTAATGGCCGTGGCATCTACGGCGAAGCAACAATTTCTGGAACGGGTGTCCTGGGTGTTTCATCTTCTGGGCCTGGGGTGATTGGCAGTTCAACCAATGGCAGTGGGGTTATCGGTAGTTCCTCACAATTCGGATACGGAGTTTCTGGCTACTCGCATTCTGCGCCCGGCGTAAATGGAGGCTCGGATTTGAATGATGGCGTTTCAGGACAAGGCGGACCTGGCGCTGCCGGTGTTCGCGGACGCAGTATTTCGCAAGACGGCTTCGGTGTGGTCGGCTATGCATCCGCCATCACCGGAACAGGTCGAGGCGTCTACGGGCAAGCTGATGCGCCTGGCAGCATAGGCGTGCATGGCTACAGCGGCCCCGGCATCGGCGTGATGGGTGTCGCCGGAGCCACGGGTTATGCGGGTGTGTTCAATGGTCGGGTCTCCGTCAATGGAACGCTGTCAAAGGCCGCTCGGCAGTTTTGAAATCGACCATCCGCTCGATCCTGCAAACAAGCTGCTGTACCACTCGTTTGTGGAATCGCCGGACATGAAGAACATCTATGACGGTCTTGTCACCCTGGATGCCAATGGCGAAGCCTGGGTCGAGATGCCGGATTATTTCGAGGCGCTCAATCGCGATTTCCGCTACCAGTTGACCGCATTGGATGCACCTGCACCGTCATTGCATGTGGCAAAGCGCATCCAGGACCGGCGCTTCAAGCTGGCCGGTGGCGCGCCCGGACAGGAGGTTTCCTGGCAGGTCACCGGCACGCGCAAGGATGCCTATGCACAAGCCCATCGCATCCAGGTTGTGGTCGAAAAGACTGGCAGCGATCGCGGCAAGTACCTGTATCCGGCGGAAGCCGGCAAATCCAGCGCCGAAGCGCTGCGGCCGTGGATGCGGCTGGAAGCGGTGAAGATGGAGCAACCGAAGGAAGCCTTGCCATGAACCACGCATCCATTGGTCGGGCTTGGGGAGTGATGGCGCTTTTGATTGCAGCGCCCGTCCTGTCGGCTTCCGGAGCAGAACCTGCGGCGCCCGCCGGCAATGGTTACAGCATCGATGCACAGGTGATCGGTGCCGGAAACGCACGCTTGCAGGGCGGCAACTGGAGCCTGGAAGGCACGGCTGGCCAGCAGGATGCCGTCTCATTGGCGGGCGGCAACGTGGAACTGGATGGGGGCTTCTGGGCTGCTGTCAATGCCGAAGCGACGGGCGATCGCATCTTCCAATCGGGCTTCGAATGAGCGCTGCTGTAATCATCACGCGCGATTGCTGAATAACGACTTGGCAACTACGGAAGCTCCTGTGTCATTTGGCAGGCAGTTCCGCGACTTCACTATCAGCCTAGGAGCACGACCATGCCAAACCGACTCGATTTCGTACCCGAGCGTTCGGTTGCCCGTCTGGATCTGTCGGCGGCGCAATCGGGAATCTTCACCCCGGGCATCGAGACCATCGACATCCAGGACGTGCAGGTGCAGCGCTTCAATGCCTTGGCGCAGTCACTGAATGCCGAAATGCCATCCCTTTCGGCGGACCAGCTTGCCGGAGTCGCGCGCCGCGTGTTGCGCACAGCAGCCATGGGTGGTGATTCGCCGTTCATTCGCTCGCGCTTGCGCCGCGCAGCCGAGATGCGCGCGATGCGGGCAGACACGGCGTGGCGTTTGTCGGAGGATTTCCAGCGTCGCATCGGCAATCTGCTGGACTACGTCGATGACCCGTTGGGCCTCATCCCCGACAAGACGCCGGTGATCGGCCTGCTGGATGATGCGCTGCTGGTCGATATCGCCATGGACGTGCTGCGCGATGAACTGGACGGTTACGCGGAATTTCGCCGCTACCTCGAAGCAGAGGCCATCGCACGCCATGTACCGGTTGTCGATCTGGGTATCTCCCGGGACGAGTGGCAGATTGCGCGCGAAGATGAATTGCGCCTGGAAAAACAATTGCGCCAGGTGCGCGGCTCGGTTTATGCAAGCAGCGCGGCGGAGCGCATTTTCCGGGTGTGTTGATGCCGAACACTGGCCCCGCTGACTCGGATCACCGCATAATCCAGACCGGCGGCACTGGCGGAGAGTTTCGTCAATGAGCGGCTTCGACACGACCCATTGGAGCGTGATCCTGCGCGCACGCGGAGGCGCGGGCGAAGCACGTGAAGCGCTCGAAGACTTGTGCCGAACTTACCGTACGCCAGTGCTGGCTTACATTCGCCGCTGTGTACGCGGCGGCGATGCGGCCGAAGACCTGACCCAGGCCTTCTTCGTGCATTTCCTCGAGAAGGAAACGTTTTCGGTGGCCGATCCGCAACGGGGTCGCTTCCGCGCGTTCCTGCTGACTGCTGTCAAGCGGTTCCTGATCAATGCCCATGCAGAAACGCAGACAGCAAAGCGTGGTGGTGGTGTGCAATTCGACTCCATCGATGAAATCGCGATGGGCAGCGAGATCGGCCGAGGAGAAACGCCCGACCAGGCTTTCGAGCGGAGTTGGGCCATGATCGTGCTCGAAGGTGCGCTGCGTCGCCTGCGCAGCGAAGCCCAGCAGGCCGGCAAGCAGGTCTTGTTCGAGCATCTGCGTGAGTTCCTCACCGAAGCCCCCGATGACGCCGACTACACCCGCGTGGCCACGGCGCTGAACTTGCGTCGCAATACTCTGGCGGTTGCGGTCCATCGAATGCGGCATCGCTTGCGCGAACTCGTGCGCATCGAATTGGCGCAATCCACCAGCAGTCGGGGTGATCTTGAATGCGAATTGCGCGAGCTGCGCGGTGCGCTGGGTGCGGCCATGCAGGCAGACACCGAAATTTCGCAGGTCGGTTCATGAATCGCCGGGATGTTCCCGAGTGGAAGCCGAGCCCATGACAGGCAATCCGCAGCCGAGTCATCGAAGCATCTCCAGGTCGCGTTGGTCGATGGTGACCCAGCACGCGATTGCCGCACCGCAGGACCCTCGCAGCGCGCTGGTCGAGCTGTGCATGCATTACTGGTATCCGGTATATGCCTATGTACGGCGTTGCGGCCATGCGCCGGATATCGCACAGGACATCACACGAAGCTTCCTGCAAAACCTGTTCGTGCATTTCCGTGATGACGCGGCAGCGCTCGCCCAGGCACGCTTTCGTGCCTACCTGCTGGCGCGCCTGAATGCCTTTCTCGCCGAGGACTGGCGGCGCACGCCGGATGGCGAGATGGCATCGGAACTGCAGCACGCCCCGAACAATCTCGAACTGCGCTACCAGCGCGACAACATCCAGTCGCATTCGCCGGAAGCGGCTTACCAGTACAGCTTTGCGCTGGAGATGCTTTCGCGGGCTACGCACCGCCTTCGCGCAGAAGCGCGGCAGACTGGTCATCTGCCCATGTACGAGGCATTGCACAAGTTCCTCGCCGTGGAACCGGTCGCAGGTCAATACGAAGAGCTTGCGCGTGAACTGGGGCGCAGGCCGCTGGCGCTGGTGGTTGCCCTCAAGCGTTTGCGCCAGCGCTTGCGCGAACTGATTGGCGAGGAGCTGGCCGATACGATCAGTTCGTCTGATGAACTCGATGCCGAGATGAAGGTGCTGCATTCGATCCTGCGCGAAAAGGCGCGATGAGCAGCAAGCAGACCATGCGGCCGCCGGAGTCCGGTCTCGCGGACTCGCTGCTGCCCTCCGGCGACCAGGCAGCCCTGGCAGATCTCGCGTTTGGAAGCCTGAGTGGATCGGTCCGACAGCGCCAGGGCAGCGAGCAATTGAGCGTTGGTCGTCACCTGGCGTTCCTGCCACTGGACGCGCTGGATCTGGATCTGAATGACCCTCAGCAGCGTCAGCTCGGCGACTACGAGCTGCTTGAATTGATTGGTCAGGGCGGCATGGGTGTTGTCTATCGAGCACGCCAGATCAGTCTGGATCGCGAAGTTGCGGTCAAGTTGCTGGCCGCCGGACCCTGGGCCTCGCGTGAGTTCATTTCGCGCTTCCAGC
>SHNG01000171.1 GCA_004295005.1 Gammaproteobacteria bacterium | reverse complement strand
GGAACGCCAGACGGCTTACCGGGCGCTGTTTCGAGGCAGGATGCCTGCGCAGGAACTTGCTGCCATTCGAGAAGCGAGCAACAAGGCGTGGGTGCTGGGGGATGACCGTTTCAAGCGGCAGATCGAAGCAAAGACCGGCCGTCGATCAATGCCTGCCGGGCGTGGTGGTGACCGCAAGTCCGCGCGGTATCTTGAGTCCTTGAATCAATGATGCTGACTCTTGATCCGCCTTTTTTGATCCGCGAGCTTTTACCACGTTCTGCGAGCTTCCCGGGTCTCGGACTTTCCCTGTCGTGATTCGGAATCAGTACTGACCGGAGTCCCGTCGGTTCGAGGACGCGACCCGCAAGGGAAGGTCTGAACAAGTATTGTCGCGAGCAAGCTCGCTCCCACAAAATCAAGCAATGGTGGGAGCGAGCTTGCTCGCGACGAATGAGTTCCGTACTTGTTCAGGGTTTCCCAAGAATCGGTTTGCACGGGCGGAAAAGAAACGGGCCGCGATGCGGCCCGTTTCGATCTGTAGCTTCAGGAATCCTTTCCGTGGGTGTGGATCAGGGCACGCAGGCTTCCACCCTGAAGTTGTCGATGAAGAATCCGGTTGGCGTGGTACCGACCGTGTTCGAGTCGGTCACTGCGCGGTAGCGGATCTGGATGTTCTGTCCGGCATAGCCTTCGAGGTCGACCACCGAGGCAATGCCGCCAGTCGGCACCGGGTTTGGCTTGTGGCAATAACCCAGCGCGCCCGCGTTGGCTTCACCGGCCGAGACCAGGCCATCGTAGGGATCAGTGAACATGCGGCTGTTTTCGATGTAGGTGAATGCTCCCGCGCCTACCTTGATGTCGAGCGTGCCGTTGTCCCAGCAGCCGGTCGGGCCATCGATCTCGAAGCTGTGATAGGTATCGAACTTGAGGAAGCTGGTCACCGCAGCCGCAGGAATCGTGATCGTCGGCGAAGCGACGTTGCGGTCACTGGTGGTCGCGTTGTTCGGAATACCCCACACGGTCGTGGTGAGTCCGGTGCCTGCCGGAGCAGCCTGCTGGGTCCAGCCTGCCGAACCGCCGCTACCGCCCACCGTCCAGCCGTTGGTGCCGTTCTGGAAGTTGTCACTGAACACCGTCTGCACCGTGGTGCCGCTCGGGCACTGTCCGATCAGGCCGGTGGTGAAGCCGAACACGGCCGATGCTGTGCCATTGCCGCAATAGTTCTGCGGCGTGACCCGCCAGAAGTAGGCGGTGGTTTCGTTGAGCAGGCTGGAAACCTTCCAATTAGTGGTGGTTACCGTGGCACTGGCGACGATATTGGTGAAGCCGGCATCGCTGGCTACTTCAACCAGATACTCCAAGGCACCCGCGCTGGCGTTCCAGCTCAGGGTGGGCAGAACCGAAACCTGGGTGGCGCCATTGGCCGGTGCCACCAGGGTTGGCGCTGCGGAAGCCGTTGCAGACACGCCCAGTTGCAGGCTGGAGCTGCGGTTCAGCACTCCGCTGGTGCCCGTGACCGAGAACGCATATTCGCCACTGGCCAAGGCCTCGCCTCCGACCAGGGTCAGCACGCTGCTGCCCGGAGCGTTGAACGGGTTGGTCGAATAGCTCGCCGAGGTACCACCAGGCAAACCGGATGCGTTGAGGGTCACGGCACCGGTGAAGCCATTGAGCACGCCTGCGCGCAGGGTCCAGGTCGGGTCGGCCGATGTGGATGCGCCGCACAGCTCCACGCGGGCTGGTGTGTCGTTGACCAGCACGAAGTTCGGATCACCGCAATCCGGGAAGGTGAACGAGCAGACACGCGTGCTGAAATTGCGTGCCGAGCTGGTCGCGTAGTACTCGGAGGTGAAGTAGAACGTGCACTGGTCAACCGGGTCGACGCTCATCGACGAATAGTCGCCCCAGCGACCGGCGCTGTCGGTTTGCGAGCCGTTGGCCACGCCTGCCGTGCAGTTCTGTTCGTCACGCATGGATCCCGCCGGATCGGTGAGGGTGCGCGCGGTGTACATGACCTGAGGATTGATCGTGCTGCTCGACTTGGAGAAGCCCAGGCCGATGTTGCCGCTGCCGTCGATGGCAATGCCGCCCATCCAGCGGTGCTGGTTGTCTGCGGGAGAAAAGATGCCCTGGTCGACCAGGGTCTTGGTCAGAGCAGCCTTTGGTGCGACCGGAAGCGGGGTGCCATCGTAGCCATCGCCGAAAATACGGTCGACATCACCAGTGGCCTCAACCAGCGGCTTCAGGTTGAAGTGCACCCAGCGCACGCCCGCCTGCGAGGGACCGCCCTGCACGACATGGTTGACCACCAGGGACATGCGGTCCGGTGCCTCGGGCGAGAACGAACGAGCCGTGGCGCGGTACATGGTGTTGGAGCCGAACGAATCTAGCGGAGCGGTGGATCCGAGCTGCGGAATATCGTCGAAGTAGGGGAAATAGGGATCGCCGCCGACGTTGTTCACAGCGGAGATTGTCGAGTTGGCCGGAGTGCCCCAGTCCAGGCACATATCCCAGAAGCGGTATGAGCTGTCGGTGAAATCAAAGTGGGTGAACACCGGACAGGCACCGGCCGGAGCTGGATTCGGGCCAATGAGGTTGAGTGGTTGCACGCCATAGGCGTCAAAGCCGGGGAAGCGCACCACTGCGGCATCGGGATCGCCGGCCAGCATGCGGGTACGATCCATCGCAATCAACGAAGCGCCCTGGAACTGGCTGGCGCCGTTGAAATCGTGAGTGATGAGCAGGTAGGCGTCCTGGGCGTGACTGGCTTCGGTCCAGGTACCCATCTTGGGATAGTCGCCGAAGATCGGCCAATTGAACTCGTAGCGGTAGTACGCGCCCAACGGATCGGAAGTCACCGAGACCGCCACGCACTGCGCGAAGGGCGCCGAGGTCACGAACTGGCTCATCACCCAACGCTCTGCCTGGGAATCCCACAGCGCGATCGGATCGCCCGAGTTGGTGGTTTGGCACTTGCCGCCGAAACCGGCGAAGAACGAGTTGCCCGCCGTTGGCGCCTGAACCACGGCACCGGTGGACTTGTTGTAGACCGCCCACTTGCTGTTCACCCACTGGATGAAATGGACGTCGCTGACGTCACCGTTGGTGTCGGGAGGGATGCAACCACCGCAGGCAACAGGATTGCCGATCGCATCAAATGCCACACCCACGGCTGGAGCCGGAGTTCCCGTCGGTGCAGTCTGCACGCGTGAGTAGTCGGGCACTGTCCACTGGTTCACCGCGCCCGAAGGCTTGATGAAGATGTTGGGGATGTAGTGCGGAGCCGTGGAGTTTTCCCCGGCGTTCGCCGGCAGGTTGCGGATGATGTCGCGCATTGGCGGCGAAACGTCGCTGCGTACCGCACGGGAAACCTGGGGTTGCAGGGGCGAAGCATGGACGCTGAAGGCAAGCAGGCTTGCCGCGCCCAGGGTGATCAACGGGTATCGCAATTGCATGGTAAGTGGCCCTCGTGGAGATGCTGTGCGGTGGCGGCATCCGACGCGGCGAGTCTTGCCGGTCGGGAGCGTTCGATCATCCGGGTCCTTGCTGTTGCAATTCGGACGCGGCTTGTTGTTGCCGGTCGATGAAACGCAACTGATCGTCGAGAATCTGGCGGGTGTCACGGGAAATCGAGGAGTCCCCAAGCGCCTCCCCAAGCGCATCGCGTTGCCTTGCCGGGTACTGCTCCCCCAGCAGGAAGGTTGATTTTTCGATCAATGACCGTTGCGGGCTTCGCAGCCAGCGCCTGATCGAGTCGTAAGGCACCGGGATATGGTGCAAGCTCGCTTCACTGAACGCCAACAGGACGAGGCCGCTCGGGTCCCCAGACTCTGAAGAATATCCGTCCAGAGGCGTAGATGCCAGTATTCCGCGTACCTCATCCCCGGCCCATTTTCCAAAGGCAGCCGGCTGCTCCGCCGCTGCCGCAAGCA
Organism: Gammaproteobacteria bacterium; assembly: GCA_004295005.1. GTDB lineage: Bacteria > Pseudomonadota > Gammaproteobacteria > Xanthomonadales > Rhodanobacteraceae > Dokdonella. The sequence goes on along the minus strand of SHNG01000171.1, from coordinate 500 downwards.
ACATGGCGCGTACATCCACGCGGGAGTCGGGATCCCGCGCGAGTCGCTCAAGGCGTTGACGATCTCCGGCCGTGAGCTTCTCGGCCAGGGCAGGTTTGTAGGCGAACTGGCCTGCGGCCAGCAGTTGCAGGCGCGCATCATCACGCTTGATGGCCTTCATCAGCAGGCGCTTCATTGCCGGCGACTGGCGGCCTTCCCCGCGCGAGGCTTCGGTGACGATCTGCAGGATCAGTGTGGATTGCGGAAACAATGCCGGGTCGAGTCCGGCGCTGCTGATCAGGATGGCGCCCTTTCGGTTGGGTGCGATTCCGCGCGGGTACTGGCGGTCGTGGTGAAACAGGGAATAGCCCAGCACATAGCGCCGACCGAGTTCGGTCTCGGCCAGTTCGCGTTCGCCCGCACGCACGTCAATCAGCTCGGGCACATCGGTTGATGCGTCGAAGACCTTTTCACGCTTGAACACGAGTCGACCGGCCGGATTCTTTTCCACCAGGGTGCCG
>SHNG01000184.1 GCA_004295005.1 Gammaproteobacteria bacterium | reverse complement strand
GGGATCAACTGGTGTCGGCATTCGAACGCGTGATCGGCAAGGCACTGGATCCTTCCACCGCCAATTACATCCGGCAGCGCGTGTTCGCAGCGCTTGCTGGCAAAGCCTGAGGGACGACGCCCGACTGCGCACGGCTCGTGCGCGCGTTGCAATGCGGGAAGGGGCAGTGATCCACGGTCTTTTTCCAGATCGAAAGCGGGCCATGTGGCGAGGTGCGGCGCGATGTCTTAGGCTCGGCGCATGCGCAAGTCAGCCGTGGGGATGGCGAAATCTGGAGCACGGGCAGGATGCGGCTACGGGTCGGTACTGGCTGCATTGTTGACCCTGAGCGTGGAGTTTGCCCTTGCCGGAACAGCGAGGCCTGTCCCCAGCGTGGATGCGCCACGCGCGTCCTTGCCGCTGGAATTCCCCTGGCGCGCCTGGCGCCTGTTTTCCAGCAACGACCATCTGCCCAACAACCTTGCCTATGCAATTGCCCAGGATGAAACTGGCGAGGTCTATGCCGGACTCGGCGATGGCCTTGCCCGGTATGACGGTGCAAGTTGGGAAAGAGTGGCGTTGCCCGGAGTGCGGGGTGTTCACGCTGTCGGTGCGCTGCTGCTGGGGGCGGATCATTCTCTTTGGGTTGGCACGGATGGCGTAGGCGTGTTTCGTGTGCGAGGCGGCAACGCCGAGCCGGTGCCGGGACTTTCCGCCGAGGCAGGCGTCGTCTACGCACTGGCCGCCGAAGGCGAGAGCGGAGTCTGGGCTGCAACCGACGGCGGATTGGCGCGATGCGATGCGCTGGGCTGTCGAATGTTCGAACCATTGCGGGGCAAGCGCGTGCGCGAAGTCGTGCGCGGCCATGGCCCAAACGGACCGTGCTTGTGGATCGGTACCGGAGGAGAGGGATTGTTGCGCATTGACATCAATGCACACGGCGAACCCGTTCTGTCCGATTTCCTCCTTGATCGTTCCGATGGACTGCCGAACAACTATGTGAAACCCCTCGTGCAGTGGGGTGGCAAGGACGGCCGCGACTTGTGGATCGGAACCGGTCGCGGATTGGCGCGCTTCGACGGTGAGCGACTGGTCCGTTACACGCCGGCCGTGGGGTTTCCGGGCGCGGTACAGGCCATCCTTCCTGGGCGCGGTCGTGATGGTGGGCTGCTCTTTGTTGGCCTGCGCCCGGGAGGGCTTGCGCTGATTCGGGAGGACGGCAGTTGGGGCCTTGCAGGCCAGGCCGAGGGATTGCCTGACAGCGCGGTGCAACATCTCGCATACACCGATATGGGCAGCAGCACGCCCTTGTTGTGGGTGGGTACCGTGGCCGGTGGCATTGCGCGGGCCGATCCGGGACGCTGGCAATTGCTGGATGAACGGCGCGACATCCCGACTCGCGGCATGGTGGGTCTCGGCTCGGTGCGTTTTCCCGATGGCATGGAAACGCTCTGGCTGGGTTCTGCGCGAGCAACCCTGCGCTTGACCCAAACCGGATGGAAGGCGATCGAGGGTATTCCAGAGGACGCGGTTGTCGTTGACATGGCGGCTACGGCGGACGGTTCACTGTGGGTGGCGGCGCAGACCGGCCTGTGGCAATTGAATGGCACCGTGCGCCGCGAATACACGGCCGACAATTCCCAGCTTCCCGCCGTTTATGCCGGCCTGCTTGCAGTGCAATCGAATCCGCTCGGAAGCGACACGCTCTGGGTGGGAACCGGGCATGGGCTGGCACGCTGGAGTGCATCCGAAGGATTGCTCAGGGACGACAGTCACCCACTGCTGCAAGGCGGGCCCGCGATCCGTGCGTTGGCATTCGCACGCCTCGGCCATGATGCTCCGCGCACCTGGGTGGGGCTTGATGAAGGCGTGTTGCATCGGGACGGTGAACGATGGCAGCAAGCAGCGGGCGATTGCCTCGACGGTGCACACGTAACCACGATCATTGGGCACGAAGGTGCCTCAGGCGGAGAAATCTGGATTGGAACCGATGGGCCGGTGTTGCGTCTGCGGACGGGAGCTTGCGAGCGCCTGGAGAACGTGTTTGCCGATGGCTTTGTTGAGCAGATCGGATTCGATCACGAAGGCCGCGCGTATCTGTTTGGCACGGGTGGCGCGGCCCGCCTTGACGGGCCGGGTGATGCTCCCCTGCAATCGCTGCAGGTCACCCGTTATGGCCGGGAAGACGGTCTGGTGGATCGCAATTTCCTGGTTGGACGTGGCGTTGCAAGCGATGAGCGCGGCAGGGTTTGGGTTGCGAGCACGGCGGCCCTCCAGGTGTTCGATCCGCAGTCCGAATCGGCATCTGGCAGCGCGTCGAGTCTGGTCTGGGAGTCGGTGACCGAAGGGGTGCAGGCTCGAGAAATTGCTGAGGGTGCGGATTTGCCGGCAGATGCCTCGCCGCTGGTGTTTTCGGCGCGCTTGCTCGCGTTCGAGCGCGAGGAACATATCCGCTATCGCGTGCAACTGGTCGGCCTGCAAACCGAACCACAGGCATGGACGGCCGAAAACCGGTTCGAGTTCAGTCGCCTTGCGTCCGGGTCATACGAGGCAAGAGTCTGGGGCCGCGACGCCAATGGCGTCGTCAGTGGTCCCTTGCTGTTTCCGTTCGAAGTGTTGGCACCGTGGTGGCAGCGACCGTGGGCGCTGGTTCTGGGTGCACTGGCGCTTGTTGCCATCGGCTCCCTGTATGGAAGGTGGCGCAACAGGGCATTGCGAATGCGCGCAATGGAGCTCGCCCAGGATGTTGCGATCCGAACCGCGGAGCTTGCCGATGCCAATCTCATGCTGGAGGAAATGTCACGCACCGATGCACTCACCGGCTTGCACAACCGTCGCCATGCACTGGGTGTCTTGCCGGAGCTGGCGAAGGCACAAGGTGAGCGCAGGCGCAGCGGATCGCAGCGGGAACTGCTGCTGGTCCTGATAGACGTGGATCGTTTCAAGGGCATCAACGACACCCGTGGTCATGCCGTGGGTGATCTTGTGCTGCAGGCCGTAGCCACACGCCTGCGTCGGTGCGTGCGGGGAACCGACATGCTGGTGCGCTGGGGCGGTGAGGAATTCCTGCTGGCTCTCGGCGACTGTGAATCGACAGCGGTGGAAGCACGGTTGCGCGATGTGCTGACAACGGTGAGCGATGAGCCGGTCGAGGTCCCGGGAGCTCCCCTGAAAATCTCGATCTCGGCCGGAGCCGCCACCTATCCGGCCCAGGGAGAAGCGGACCAGCGGCCTGCGATGTTGGCGATCGAAGCGGCCATTGCACAGGCAGATCGTGCCCTGTACGAGGCCAAGCATCGAGGTCGCGATCGCGCGGTGCTGGTTGTTGACGGTGCCGAAGCGGTGGCCGAGCCGTCGCGTTGGACAGAATTCGGGCGACTGGCCTGAGGCAGCGCTGATCCTGTTTCGCTTGTCCCGAGTTTGTCGTGTCCCGGGTTTTCCGAAAGGTGAGCGTGTCAGGGCTTGACTCAGTTCATGGTTTGACAGGCACATCACAAGCGGAAGCGGCGACAATCCGAGGTGTTCGTGAAAAGAAAAACCCGCGGATCGCTCCGCGGGTTTTCCTGATCATGTCAGCGCAGGCTCAGTAACGGTAATGCTCTGGCTTGTACGGGCCTTCCACTGCCACGCCGAGATAGTCGGCTTGTTCCTTGGTCAGCGTGGTCAGCTTCACGCCGATCTTTTCCAGATGCAGGCGTGCGACTTCCTCATCCAGCTTCTTCGGCAGGATGTAAACCTTCGGCTGGTAGCTGTCCTTGTTTGCCCACAGGTCGATCTGCGCGAGGGTCTGGTTGGAGAACGAGTTGGACATGACGAAGCTCGGGTGGCCGGTGGCACAACCGAGATTCACCAGTCGGCCTTCGGCCAAAAGGAAAATCGCGCGACCGTCCTTGAACGTGTACTTGTCAACCTGCGGCTTGATATTGGTCTTGGCCGCACCGGAGGCGTTCAGCGCATCAACCTGGATCTCGTTGTCGAAGTGGCCAATGTTGCAGACGATGGCCTGGTCCTTCATGGCCTGCATGTGTGCGAGGGTAAGTACATCCTTGTTGCCGGTGGTGGTGACATAGATGTCGCCACGGCCCAGGGTGTTCTCGACGGTGTTGACCTCGAAGCCTTCCATCGCCGCCTGCAACGCATTGATCGGATCGATTTCGGTGACCACCACGCGCGCGCCGTAGGCACGCAAGCTGTGAGCCGAACCCTTGCCGACGTCGCCGTAACCGCAGACCACGGCGACCTTGCCGGCCAGCATCACGTCCATGGCGCGCTTGAGGCCATCGGCCAGCGATTCGCGGCAGCCGTACAGATTGTCGAACTTGCTCTTGGTGACCGAGTCGTTGACGTTGATCGCCGGCACCAGCAGCTTGCCGGCTTCGGCGAGCTGATACAGGCGATGCACGCCGGTGGTGGTTTCCTCGGACACACCCTTCCAGGATCGGAA
>SHNG01000161.1 GCA_004295005.1 Gammaproteobacteria bacterium | reverse complement strand
TGCTCGATCACCTGCACCATGCGGTTGCCACCCACCTGCCAGGCGTAGATCGCCTGCAGTGCGCGACGCCGTGATCGCGAACGGGCGGCCAGGTCCACGCCTTCGGGACGGTGCGGGTGATTCACAGGCTTCTCCAGAGATCGATCAATTCAAGTGCAGCGAGAGCGACTTCCTCGCCCTTGTTGCCATGCGCACCGCCAGCGCGGGCTTCGGCATCGGCATGCCGCTCCACCGCCAGCACGCCATTGAGCACCGGCAGGCGAAATTCGCAGGCCACCCGCATCAAACCCTGGGCACAACCATCGGCCACATGCTCGTAGTGGCGGGTATCGCCACGCACCACGCAACCCAGCGCAAGTATCGCCGCATGGGCACCGGCTGCAGCCAGTTTCGCCGCCGTCATCGGAATCTCCCACGCGCCCGGCACGCGAATCAGGTCGATGGCATCGGCCGCCACGCCATGCTCACGCAGCGCGCGATGCGCGCCGTCGACCAGGGCATCGACAATGCGCGGATTCCAGCGACTGGCAATGATTGCGAAGCGCTTATCGGGATGGGCACGCAAGGTGCCACTCGTGATGTTCATGGGATCGGGCATGCAGACGGGATTTGCCGGCCAACGCGGCAGCAGGCGCGCAGTCTAGCGGACTGGCTGCGCAAGCCAAAACTGCCGTCGCACGGTAACCACCTCGGCGATAACACCAACGCAGCGGAATCGCCGTGTCGATTCCCGACATGGCATTGCGCACAAGCGTCGGGTTGAAACCCGACCCACGACGAAGCTGGCAGCGGCGCACGCACGCCTACCGGTGCAACCGTCGTTCGTTCTGGTGTAGGTCGGACCTCAGCCCGACACCTCAACGCGTGCAGGAAAGCTCAAGCAGCGAACCCGCCGAACCCACGCCAGCATTTCAACGTCGCTTCTTGGTGCCGCAGGCCCGACTTGCTACCCTGCAAAACCCCGCGCAGGCGTGTATGATGCGCGCCCGTTTCATCCCTCCATCCGTATTGAAGGATATATGCCGCAATGAGCAGCTATCTGTTCACCTCCGAATCGGTTTCCGAAGGCCATCCGGACAAGGTTGCCGACCAGATCTCCGATGCCGTTCTCGATGCCATCCTCGCCCAGGACAAGCGCGCCCGCGTGGCCTGTGAAACGCTGGTCAAGACCGGCGTCGCCATCGTTGCCGGCGAGGTGACCACCAGTGCCTGGATCGACCTCGAAGCCTTGACCCGCAATGTCATCCTCGACATCGGCTACAACTCCTCCGACGTCGGTTTCGATGGCGCCACCTGTGGCGTGCGGAATCTGATCGGCAAGCAGTCGCCGGACATCAACCAGGGCGTGGATCGCAAGAAGCCGGAAGAACAGGGCGCGGGTGACCAGGGCCTGATGTTCGGCTATGCCACCAATGAAACGAAGGATTTCATGCCGGCGGCGATCTACTACTCGCATCGACTGGTCGAGCAACAGGCCAAGGTGCGCAAGAAGGGCAAGCTCAAGTGGCTGCGCCCGGATGCGAAGTCGCAGGTCACCCTGCGTTACGAGAATGGCAAGGCCGTGGCCATCGACGCGGTGGTGCTGTCAACCCAGCATGATCCGTCGATCAAGCAGAAGGACCTGATCGAGGCCGTGCGCGAGCACATCCTCAAGCCGGTGCTGCCGGCCAAGTGGCTGCACAAGGGCACCAAGTACCACATCAATCCGACCGGCAAGTTCGTGATCGGCGGACCGGTCGGCGACTGCGGCCTGACCGGACGCAAGATCATCGTCGACACCTACGGTGGCTGGGCGCGTCACGGCGGTGGTGCGTTCTCGGGCAAGGATCCGTCCAAGGTCGACCGTTCGGCTGCCTACGCAGCGCGCTACGTGGCCAAGAACATCGTAGCCGCCGGCATTGCCGACCGCTGCGAAGTGCAGGTGAGCTACGCCATCGGCGTGGCTGAGCCGACTTCGATTTCGGTCACCACTTTTGGCACCGGCAAGATCAGCGACGAGAAGATCGAGAAGCTGATCCGCAAGCATTTCGACTTGCGTCCCTACGGCATCATCACCATGCTCGACCTGGTGCACCCGATATACCAGCGCACCGCAAGCTACGGCCACTTCGGGCGCACGCCGGAACTGGTCAAGCTCGCCGATGGCTCGTCGTTCACCACCTTCTCGTGGGAAAAGACCGACCGCGCCGAAGCACTGCGCGCGGATGCCAAGCTGAAGTGATGCGTTTGATTCCGACCAGGCGCTACTAAGGTCCTAGTTGGATCGATTGAGGCAGAACGGGTCGCAGCAATGCGACCCGTTTTCATTCATGCGCCTCGTTTTGCATGGGCAACCGCGTTCCGCAGGCGTCGATTTCGCCAGTGCACCCACACCGCCCCCCAAAGCATCAATGCGAAGGGCGCCAAGGCAGGCAGTATCCATCCCGGCCATCCACGCCAGGCAAGGGGCATGACATCCTGCTGGCCCAGAAAGAATGCACTTGTGGCCATGAAGAACGCCCAGCTCATCCGCCACAGATGACGGATTTGCCGTTGCACCGGTGTCAGCGTGCGCCGCAACAGCCAGCGCAGGTCACCGAGTGCGGCGAGCATGCAGAGTCCGGCGAATGCCAGCAACACCGCCGGCGGTGGCGGTGATTCAGGAACAATGCCTGCGCGCAGTTGGCCAATGGCGACGATTGCTATCGCAATGGCGCTGAAGCCAATGAAGAGGAAAGCAATGACATCGGGGAGGCGTGGACCCGTGTCTCGTCGATTCGCCGTGACCCAGCCCGTTGCGACAAAGTACACAACAATCAGGCCGCCAATCGGCGATTGTGGCGGCACGTCGTGCGGCCCCAGGATCGCGGCAGTCATTCCGAGCGCGATCATGGACAGCGCAAATGTGGTACCGGCCATGCCGTGCGTTCGGCCGCCCTTGCGCGCAAAGCCCGCCACTGCACCTGCGAGCAGCGCCACACTTCCACCAAGAATGTGCAACACGACCAAGGCGCCCATCACGCGGCGTCTCCCGAGTCGCCTGAATCGGCGCTGCCGACATCGCCATCGAGTTCCGCAATCGCCGGGTCGTAGCGCAATAGATCGCCGGGCTGGCATTCCAGCGCGGCACAGATGGCGGCCAGGGTCTGAAAGCGCAAGCCACGCGCCTTGCCGGTCTTGAGAATAGACAAGTTGGCAAGGGTGATGCCGACGTGCGTCGACAACTCGGTGAGCGTCATGCGTCGAAGGTGCAGCATTTCATCCAGGGTGACCACGATCGCCATGTCAGATCATCCCGTCCAGGTCGCGTCGCATTCGCGTGCCTTCGGCGAATATCTGGGACAGCACGAACAGCAAGGCCACCGCCAGCCAGCCGGTGAGGGATGGCTTCCATTCGATGTTCGAGCCTGCTGCATTCATCAGCGTGGCGAACACGCCGAAAAGCAGTCCCAGTGCTTCGATGGCGAAGCCGCAAATTGCCATGCTGCGCAGACGCTGCGCGTTTTCCGCCACGAATGGGTCGCCGTCGCCCACGCTGTCCACGACGGCAAGCAGCCGCGTCAGGAACACGTGCACGATGGCAACCATGGCCATGGCAGCTACAAGCCAAATGCGCAGCACCGGCAGCATCCAGGCCGGGTCGATGCTTCCTGGGCGCTTGGTGAAGAAGGCGGCGATGGTCTCCGCGAATGGCAGGCTGGCAATCAGTGCCAACAGTATGCCGATGCCCATCGAAAGGTTGATCACACGCAAAAGGATCAACAGGGCGCGCGAAATCCTGAGGGCAGTTGTGGCCGACGCGGTCATGGTGGATCCCCGTGCGATTTATTGTGCAACGATATGTCGATTATCGTTTTACAGCAATATGCCGCAAGTAATGAACTGCGAGGAGTACCCCACGTCCGAGACGACAATGCTGGGAGCCTGCGTCCGCATCGATTAGGCTTCGGGATTGATTGCGGTATCCGCAATGCGCCGGATGCCCCCCGACTTCAGGAGCCCGCAGATGTTCAAGACCTTGCGTCCCACGGCGATGCCTCTGTTTCAGGCATTTTTGGCCTGTGGCCTGCTGGTTTGCAGTGCCCTTGCCCTCGCCGCTCCGGCCAAGCCGCCGTTGGACCTGCTGTTCAGACCCGAGTCGCGCCTGGTGCTCGGCACCCTGGTGGAAAAGAATCAGGCCGGTCGACTCGTGTTCAAGCGTGAAAAGGTCTTCGACGCATCAACCGATGTGCCCGAGCTGATTGACGTGCGTGCGGGCGAACGCGAACTGGCCGAGACCGAACTCGGTCGGCGCTATGTGCTGGGCTATTCCCTGTTTCACCACGACCGCCAGTACCCGCGCGGAATCGCACCCAACCGAAAGGGCGCCATCCTGATCAGCAGCGCAGGACTCGACCCGGCATTGTTTCCGCAATCCACACTGATCCTGCAGATCGTCACCGAAGCC
>SHNG01000057.1 GCA_004295005.1 Gammaproteobacteria bacterium | reverse complement strand
GCAGATCGATGCCGGCGTACATTGACATGGTCGTCGTCTCCTGTCGTTGGAATGGGCCGAGCCAGAATAGGGTTTCACCCCGTGGACGGCACCGCCAACGTGGGAGGCGGCGACATGAGTCTTCAGGTTTCAACCCGACGCTTTTGGCTTGAAGGAGATCGCACGTCGGGCTGAAGCCCGACCTACAGCGGTTCGAACCTCGAATGTGCAGGTAGGCGTGCTTGCGCCGTTTCAGCGTGGTCGTTGGTCTGGCCCCATCCCTGCGTCTGCGCGAAGTGGCTTCGGGGTGGGCCTACAGCACAACCCTGTACTGACAGCCTACCGGCTCGCGCCAAGCGAGCCGAACTAAGGGGTGATCCGTCAACTGCTCCCTGCGTTGCTCTACCTCCTGCATCCCTGCAGTCGCCTCCGTCCCTTCTCCACAGCATAGGGGCCCCATCACCCGCGCATGTGAGCAGAAGCAAAAGCTCGCGCATCGTTGCGCTGGTGAGGGAGGCAGCTTTGGCCCTTGATCCTGCTTCTGCGCGCACGATGCGCGCCCAACGGGTCCCCTCGCGGGCGGCGAGGCTGCGAAGGACAGGTCCGCAGGATGGCCCACACGATGTGGGCCAGTTCGCTGTCAGCACACGGACGTGCTGTCAGCGAACCCCGCAGCAGACTCGCGCACCCGCAGCACAGGGACAGTGCGCAGGGCGCTTGCGCGGGGTGGCCTTCTCCTTGCCTGCTTTCTCTTGGCCACGCAAGAGAAAGTAGGGCGCTCGCCGAAGGCGAGGGAAAACACGGGGTCTGGCTCGCCACAGGCGAACGGAGCATCGCGGTGTCGCTGCGCGGGGAATCGACCAACAGGCAACATGGCTGCCACGAGCGAATGGACGCAGGATCCAAATGCGCGAACGCGACTCCGCGAGATCAACTCTCGCGCTCGGCGACAAAGCGCGCGAGATCGCGCAGGTGCGCTGCCGAATCACCGAGCATGGCAATGGACGTCATCGCCTCGTCGGTGAGCGCGGCAAGGTGGATGCGTGATGCCTGCATGCCGAGAATGGCGGGGTAGGTGGGCTTGCCTTGTGCGGCATCCTTGCCGGCAGTCTTGCCCAATTCGGCAGATTCACCTTCGACATCGAGGATGTCATCGCGGATCTGGAAGGCGAGGCCCACGCAATGCCCATAGCGTTCCAGTGCGGCCAGCAGATCGGTATCCCGGCAGCCTGCCGCCAATGCGCCGAGTCGCACTGACGCGCGGATCAGGGCGCCGGTTTTCAGCACGTGCATGCGTTCGAGTTCATTCGCGCCCAGGTGCTGGCCAATGGCCGCGAGATCCAGCGCCTGGCCACCGGCCATGCCGTGGGAGCCGCAGGCATCACCGAGGATGCGCATCATTTCCAGGCGCACATCTGCGCTGATCGGCGCTGCATGATCGCGGGCAAGCACTTCAAAAGCCAAGGCCTGCAAGGCGTCGCCGGCGAGTATGGCCATGGCTTCGCCAAACTCGACATGACAGGTGGGTTGGCCGCGACGCATGGCGTCGTCGTCCATGGCGGGCAGATCGTCATGCACCAGCGAGTAGGCGTGGATCATTTCCACCGCGACCGCTGCGGCATCCAGATGTTCGAGCGGTGCGTTGAATGCACAACCGCTTGCGTAGACCAGCAAGGGGCGCATGCGCTTGCCGCCACCGGTCACCGCGTAGTGCATTGCCTGATGCAGCGGTATCGGAGGCTGCGTGGAATCGGGCAGCGCGCGAGAGAGCATGACATTGCTGCGCTCGGCAAAGCCGCGAAGCGTGGAGGACAGCTCGCAGGCCTGGCGAATCTCGCGGCCGGCTGCGCCTGACGCGAGGGATTCAGCGCCCGGATGGGAGTTCACGGTGTATCGGGGTCGAAAGGTTCGGCAAGCTCGGGCCGGGTCGGGTCCAGCAGCTGCTTGACGCGAAGCTCCGCCTGTTCGAGTGCGCTCTGGCAGTTTCGATAGAGCTCCACGCCGCGCTCGAAGGACTTGAGGGAGTCGTCCAGCCCCATTTCCGCCTGTTCCATGCGGGTGACGAGTTGCTCGAGTTCATCGAGCGACTGCTCGAACTCGGCGACCTGGTTTGAATTGGCGGGGTTGCTGCCGGACATGCGGCGAAGGCTATCCTGCGAATCGCGCAGGGTCAACGAGTTTTCCAGACCAGGCGTGGTTCGTTAAGCGCCAGCAACTGGCATCCGAAATGGCCAATCCAGCGATCCGCCACGGCGAGCATCCTGCCATCCGCATGGAAAACCAGCGGCATGCGATCCCTTGACCAGGGCGGAACCCCAGCCTGCTGCAACAAATCGCGCAATTCGTGATGGATCGGCTCGTCGCGCAACCGGATGCGCTCGCCTCCGCGCCGGAACCGCACCTGCAAGTGATCGGCGTCGGGCAGGGAAATTGCCTTGTCTCGCTCATCAACCAGGACGAGCGTGCCAAGATCCGCGGGGAGCGCCAGGGCATTGCCATTCCAGGTCTGTTGCCAGTTGGCCGGGACGCGGGGCATGGGCGCGATGGCATGGATCCATTGCCGATAACGCCTCAGTTCCACTCCAGGCCAGCGCACGCAGGGCAGTCTGTCTGCACGCGCCTCGCGCAATTGTCGTTCCAGCTCACCGACCTGATGGCGATTCGGAGGTGGCAGGCCAAGGTCCCGAAGCCATGACCTGAGCACGGGATCGCGCAGGGCATCGGCCAGGGCCAGCCAGCCGCTTGCGTGCAGACTGGCAGGATCAGGTCCGCGAAGTGTCGCAAGCGCGATGTCGGACTGCTGTTCGATGAAATCGGCGGCGCCGCGCATCCACTGTGCGCTCTGGCTGAAGGTGGATTGCAAATTCGGCCAACGCTCGCGCAACAGCGGAATGGCCCTTTCACGCAGGAAATTGCGGTCGATGCGGGTGTCGCGATTGCTCGGATCCTCCAGCCACTCCAGTTGGAACTCGTTGGCATGGGCGACCAGTTCGCTGCGTGGATGGGCCAGCAGGGGGCGCCAGGCCTGGCCCGGTCCAAACGCGCGCAGGCTTCGCATCGCCGCCATGCCTTCCGGTCCTGCACCACGCAGCAGGCGCAACAGCACGGTTTCCGCCTGGTCGTCGCGATGATGGGCAAAGGCGATGATTTCTTCGCGCCGCATGGCGGACTGGATTGCGGCATGTCGCGCATCGCGCGCACTGGCTTCAAGCCCGCGGCCTTGGCCACGGTCGACCCGAACCGGCAGCGTCTGCAACGGAACATCGGAAGAATTGCAGATCTTCACGCAGTGCACTGCCCAGGCATCGCTGTCGGCATGCAACTGGTGATTCACATGGATGGCGCGCAAGCCGCGTTTGCGGGCTTCGGCGCTTGCGGCCAGGCAATGCAGCAGGACCGATGAATCCAGGCCGCCGCTGAATGCAATCGCGACCGGTCCAGGTGGCAGCGATTGGAGTTCAGCCTCCACCCGTGCGCACAAGCTCGACATGCTCAACTGGCCCGTTGTGCCCGCATCAACCCCAGGAGCAAACCACCTTGCCGCAAAGGCCGGCTTCCATCAGGTCGAAGCCTTTCTGGAATTCGTCGATGTGGATCTGGTGGGTGAGCACCTTCTGCAGCGGAAATCCGCTCAGTACCATCTGGGTCATCTTGTACCAGGTCTCATACATGCGACGGCCGTAGATGCCCTGGATGGTCAGGCCCTTGAAGATGATCTTGTCCCAGTCGACTCCGGCGCCCTTCGGCAGGATACCGAGCAGGGAAATCTTGCCGCCGTGGTACATGCATTCGAGCATGTCGTTGAACGCGCGCGGATTGCCGCTCATTTCCATGCCGACATCGAAACCCTCGATGTGCAGGTCCTTGACCACATCCACCAACGACTGCTTGGAGACGTTGACCACGCGGGTCGCGCCCATGTCGGCAGCCAGCTTGAGCCGGTAGTCGTTGACATCGGTGACCACCACGTTGCGCGCGCCCACGTGCTTGGCGATGCCGGCGGCAATGATGCCGATTGGACCGGCGCCGGTGATCAGCACATCCTCACCGATCAGGTCGAACTCCAGCGCCACGTGCGCGGCATTGCCATAGGGATCGAAGAACGCCGCAAGCTCGGAGGGAATCTGGTCCGGAATCGGCCACAGGTTGGACGCCGGTACCGCGATGTATTCGGCGAATGCGCCGGCGCGATTGACGCCGATGCCCACGGTATGCGGACACAGGTGTTGCTTGCCGGCACGGCAGTTCCTGCACACGCCGCACACGATGTGGCCTTCGGCGGACACTCGCTGGCCAATGTCGTAGCCGCGCACGCCTGCGCCTACCTCGACGATGCGACCGACAAATTCGTGGCCGATGACCAGGCCGGGTTTGATCGTGCGTTGCGACCAGTCGTCCCACAGGTAGATGTGCAGGTCGGTGCCGCAAATGGCCGTCTTTTCGAGCTTGATAAGGACATCATTGGGTCCGATTTCCGGCATCGGAACCTGTTCCATCCAGATGCCCTTGCCGGCATCGCGCTTGACCAGGGCCTTCATGGTTGAAGCCATAGCATCACCCGCGGAGTGTGGGTTTGGGGTGCGCATTATACGGCGTGGGCGATGTCGCCGACCCCTGGCTTGGGTTGCCTTGACGCTGGTCCGGGTTCAGCTTGCCGGGATGGGCTTCATCGAGCGTGCATGCGCACTGTTGCGCAAGAGGTCGAGTACCGCTTCCTGCCCCATCGACTGATGAAAATGGAAGCCCTGCAGGCGGTCGCAGCCAG
>SHNG01000028.1 GCA_004295005.1 Gammaproteobacteria bacterium | reverse complement strand
ACAGGGCGCCTACAGCACGCCCCAGGTTCTCACGCCGCCACTGGCCGGCGTTGATTACTCAACCAGTTATGCCGACTGGCTGGCGAACATGCGTGGCGGTGGTGGTGGTCCAACCGCCGCATCCGGCACGCCACGGTGGATTTGCACTTCCCGCGACCTCACCCGCTCTCTGCAACTGGACGTGCCGCTGGGCTTTGGCTATCAACACGTCATGCTTGCACTTATCCACTTGTTCCGACTGGCTATTCCGAGGAACCCAGGCCTGCGCATGCCGCAACCCAACGAAGCCGACGGACTCAATGGCCAACTCTGGGAACTGGTTGCCCGCTGCACGCTGGCCGCCCTGACCCCGGTGTTCTGGCAGAAGTGGCAGGTGCACCGACGCTTGCGACCGGAGGCTTACGCCGGTCGTGTGCACAACCACATAAACGGAGCCGCCACCTATCCGATCCCGACCGCATTGCTGGGTTCCGACGCGCTGCAGGCCACCTTCAGCCGCTACGGTACCTACCTGATGCCGATGGCATGGAAAGGCGGATGCCCGCCGCATCCGTCTTACCCATCTGCCCATGCGGTCATCGCGGCCGCCGGCGTAACCGTGCTCAAGGCATTCTTCGACGGCAACGCCACGCTGCCGAATCCGGTGCTGGCGAACGCGGACGGTACCGCGCTGGTTCCCTATGCGGGTACGCCGCTGACTGTGGAAGGCGAGCTCAACAAGTTGGCGGCCAACATCGGCATCAGCCGTGTGCAGACCGGCATTCATTTCCGCAGCGATTCCATGCAAAGCCTCGTGCTCGGCGAACGCATGGCGATCAACATGCTGAGCGAACTCAAACCCCTGCGCGGCGGTGCCTTCGACAATTTCACCTTCCGGCGGTTCGACGGCAGCCTGGTGACGGTCTGAACCATGCAACGCAGCCCGGTGCGCGATTGCAAAGCAATTGCGGCTATGGATCCGGCCGGTAATGACCGGGCTCGTAGATGGCTGACCGGACCAATCGGGGTCGGAAAGCTGCACCAAGCTCGGGCTCGCTGGGACTTGCCAGCGAGCCCGAGCACTTCAGCCTGCGCCGAGCGGGTATCGTGATTGCGTAGGCGGGGTGCGCATTCTGCGGTTCCGCAATGGCCGCTGAACAGCAAAGGCAAGCCGGCGCGGCTGGGTGTTTCCCCCGATTCCCTGCGCCTGGTCGACGTGCGAAGCTGACATCCCGCCTTCGCTGTCGTGATTCATGGCCATGTGCCTGCGCCTGTTGTCCCCTGCCTTCCTGCTCGCTGCCGCGTCGGTGTTGGCTCAGCCCACGCAAACCCTGGAGGTTGGCGGACGCCTTTACACCCTGCCTTCGGATACGCCGGTCATCATCGACGATGAGCCGGGCGTGCTGGCAGACCTGATCGGACAGCCCCCCGGCATGCGCCTGGACTGGTTGGCCGCAGGCAACGGAATGCATGGAAACCTTCCGCCGCTGGTGTTCAGCTACAGCGTGATTGGTCCGGTCACAACCCAGAATCCGCTGCGCGTGTTGGGCCAGGAAGTTGCGATCACCGGCGACACCGTACTGGAAGGATTTGCCGACCCGTCAGAATTGGTTCCTGGCACACCGCTGGTCGTGGCTGGCCTCGTGGACGCCAACGGCAGCCTGCTGGCCAGTCTGATCGAGCGACGTGGCGCGCAAGGCAACAAGTTCCTGCTCGGCGGCTACATGCAAGAACAACTGCAAGCGCCCTTGCGCGTGCGCGTCGGCGAGCAATGGATTCTGATCGATATTGCATTCACCAGTTGTGCCGGTGGTGTGCCCGCACTCGGTGACTACATCGAGGTTCGCGCAACCAGCATCCCGGATTTCCAGGCCGGCGATCTGATCGACACCGTCACCTCGGGTCAATGCGCCAATCCGGTGCCGTTCGGAACCGCGGGAGCACAGGGCTCTCTGGAGGGTCTGGTCAGCACCGTGGGACCCGGCGATACCCTGGCCTTCGGCGATCTCGTCATTGCCTGGGATGCAAGCACGGTATTCGAGTTCGGCGGCCCCGATGATCTGGAACCGGGCGCGGCCATTGGCGTGGAAGGCGTGTTCCAGGATGCCACCCACCTCCTCGCCGACAGTATCGAGTTCGTGCGCCCGGTGGTGCGCTTCGAAGCGCCGCTGATGCCGGCCGACGTGACTCCGGGCGAGGCCATTCGTCCGTTCGGCGTCAGCGTGTTCAACAGCCCCCAGTTGCGTGACGAGGACGGCATCATGGCCAACGGCCTGGCCGCGCCGACCCAGGTCGAGGTGCGCGGCTGGATCGACAGACTCGGCGACCGCTTCGCCTTTCGCGTGCGCGAACGCGGCAATCCCGATGCCAACGACGTTTCCCTGCGCGCGCCGGTGGCAGACATCAGTGCACCCACGCTGGACATGCTGGGGCTGACTATCGACACCAGCAGCGCACTCTTTTTCGACGCCGACGAGTTGCCGATGACGCCAGGTGAATTTTTCAGCCAGGTGCAGCTCAATCATGTGGTCGACATCAGTGGCGCCACATGGAGTGCGCCCAGCAACACCTTACAGGGCGGCAGCGTCATCCTGCTCGGATACGAGCACACCGAACCCCTGCCCGGCACGGCGGGAACGCGCGTCTCGGCCATCGTGCGCAGTTACGGCGTCGGTGATGTGATCTTCGTCGATGGATTCGAGGCAGAGCCCTGACTGACGCTTCGCTCAGATGCGTTCGATGGACTCGACCAGCACAAGTTCGCAAGCGCCGCCACCGGTATCCTCGCGGGTCAGTGAGCTGCGCCACTGGAAGCCATCGCTGCGATGCGCTTCCACCAGTTGGCCTTGCATGCGGATCAGCGAACCCTTGCGCACCTTGGCCAGTTGACGTTCGACGTTGGCGTCGGCTGGAATCAGATGCATGTTGGCGCTGCTGCGCTCGATCTCCTTGAGCGGAATCGGCGGTTGCTCGCGCCAGCGATAAGTGAAGAAGCGCACCGACTGGCTGATGTCGAGCTGCTCGATTACCGAGCTGTCGGACATCCGCCCCCAGCCAAGCGCAAGGTCGGTCGGAGAGAGATCACTGCCGGCATCGATCGAATAGTCTTCCCGCGAAAGCACGCGCGCCTCGATTTCAAAGTCGGCCAATGGTAGCAGGCGGTAGTCGCCGTACTCGATCACTGCGGTATCCGAAGGCTCGCTCTGCAGCGGTTGCGATTCCACCAGCACGCCAGCCGCGTGCGGGATCGGTCGATGCAGGACCCAGTTGCCGGCCCCGAATGCCGCCAGCAACAGGATCAAGGCAAGCACGCCGCGGTTGGTGATCATGCCGGGTCACTCTTGCGCAGGCGACGCAGGAATACCTGCATTTCCTTCTGCGCCTGGATGTCGCCGGCCGCTTGGGCAACTTCGATGCCGCGCTCATAGCTGGTTTGCGCAGCGGCCACATCACCCGCCTTGAGTTGTGCAGCCGCCAGCAATTTCCACGCTGCCGAATAATCGGGCTTGAACTCAAGCGCCGCGCGAAATGCGTCAACCGCGCCGCTCGCATCGTCTTCTGACAGAAGTGCATTGCCGAGCGAAAAGCGCAGCAAGGCGCCATCGCGTGGACCGCCGAGTTGTTTGCGCAAGCGCTCGCTCAAGGGCGTGTTCATCGGCACATGATGACGCGAGTCAAGGCGCGGCGGCAAACTGCTATCAGGGCAACGCTGATTGAGTCCTGCTTGTCTAGAGCGCATCGAAAAATGAGCGTATGGCGCCTTGATTCCGTTCATGGTTCGACAGGCTCACCACGAACGGAAGTTTTGCTCAGAGCTGGTTGACTGGCAACATAGAATCTCACCACGAGCGGGGCGGGTTGGGTGGGCTCACCACGAACGGAAGCGACTTGATCAGCGTTGCCTTAGGCGGAATCCGGTCGGGCCTTGAAGAGTGCGCGGTGGATGTCGTGGGTAACCACGCCACTGCCGCGTTCGGGCATGAGGAAATAGCGGCGCTCAGCCAGTGTGCGCTGCATGTCGGACAGGCCGCTGGCCCAGTGTTCGCGCATGGCAGCAGCATCGAACGCGTAGTCCTTGTACTGCTCCTCGTGATGCTTGGCCTGGTAGATCAGGTGCACGATGTTGAACACGCGGTCGCAACG
Source organism: Gammaproteobacteria bacterium (assembly GCA_004295005.1). Taxonomy (GTDB): domain Bacteria; phylum Pseudomonadota; class Gammaproteobacteria; order Xanthomonadales; family Rhodanobacteraceae; genus Dokdonella. Next base: position 707 of record SHNG01000028.1, on the reverse strand, counting down.
CCAAGGCTTCAACCGTGCCGCCAGCTCGGCAGGCAAGGCATCTTTCGGCAGTGTCTTGAACAAGTCGTCGAGCGCGTTGCGCAATTTCTGCATGCGCGCCACCGAGTCGGTGCCGTAACGGGTGCGACTGGAGAAACGAATGTCCTTTTCGCGCTCCAGCACATCCATGATCGTGGCGGGGCGCTCGCCGCGCGCACTCCACAGGTCCACTTGCAGGATCAGGCTGTCACGTCTTGGTGCCGCGGCCAGCACATGTTCCAACGGAGTATTGGAAACGATGCCGCCGTCCCACCAGCTCTCGCCGTCGATCTCCACCGCCGGGAATGCCGGCGGCAATGCAGCCGAGGCCATGATGTGCTCGACCCGCAAGGGCTGCATGGCAGAGTCAAAGTAATGCACGTTGCCATTGCGCACGTTGGATGCACCCACCGACAGGCGCACATCGCCGCCGTTGATTCGATCGAAATCGACCAGTCGCAGCAGGGTTTCACGCAAGGGAGCGGTGTCATAGAAACTGGTCGCTGCCGCACTGCCGTCGCAGCAAAGAAACGGTGATGCCGTACGCGGCTTGAAAAACCCCTTTTGTCCGAGCGCGAGGCTGGCCAGGGCACTGCTGGCGGAAACCCCGGCGCTGAGGGCGTGGCTGCGCGGCAACCACTGGGCCGACTCGGCCATCCATTGCAGCGGCCATGCGAGATCGCCGGCTG
>SHNG01000016.1 GCA_004295005.1 Gammaproteobacteria bacterium | reverse complement strand
GATGCTTCGATGTTTGCATCTGCGAGCGCAGCGCGCAGCACATCGACGGGCGCGGTGAACGGATCAAGCGCAAGGGTTTGCACGAACAGTTCGCGGTAAGTCAAAGACACACACTCTGCCCTGCGCCCGCGCAGGGCCAATGCTGCCTGCACCAGCTCCACGGTTTCATCGATCAGGCGCAGATGATTCCAGCCCACCCGATACCATTCGAGCATGCTGAACTCGGGATTGTGCCGCCTGCCGACTTCGCCATTGCGAAACACGCGCCCGAGCTCGTAGCAATCCCCCAAGCCTGCTGCGAGGAGGCGCTTCATTGGAAATTCGGCCGAGGTGCGCAACCACCGTTGGCGTGATGGGGATTCAGTCGGGCCTGTGAACGTGGTGGAAAAACTCTCGATATTGGGCTCGGTATTGGCCGCCTCGGAGAGGATCGGCGTTTCCACCTCCAGCACACCGCGTTCGGCAAAAAACTCGCGGATCAGGGCATACAAGCGTGCACGCAAGGCCAGCGCCTCGCGCCAAGTCGCGTGCTTCGAATCCGGACTCAAGCGCCCTGCCCTTTGAGGTATTCCAGCAGTCGAGCTTCATCCCAGACTTCAACTCCCAGCGCTTGCGCCTTGTCGAGTTTGGAACCCGCCGCCTCGCCGGCGACCACGAAATCGGTTTTCTTCGACACGCTGCCGGATACCTTGGCACCCAGCGCCTCGAGTTTGGCACCGACCTGATCGCGACTCATCGAGGACAAGGTTCCGGTCAGGACCACGGTCTTGCCTTCCAGCGGCAGCGTTGCGGCGGAAGCGGACACCGAGGCGGCCAGTTCGCGCAGAGCGTTCCACGCTGCTGCGCTGCGCTGATACAAGGTCGCGTTGGCTGCATCGGCATGCCAATCCAGCCACGCGGCAACGGTGTCCGCAGGCAGTCCCGCGCTGATCAATGGATGCGAGGGAAGTTCCGCAAGTTGCTCGGGGCTTTGTCCGACTGCGGCAAATTGTTTGGCGCGCAGTTCCGTCAACTTGGGAATTTCCAACTGCACGAGGAAATTCTCGATGCCTAGTCGTGCCGCCAACTTTGCAGATACGTCATGTTCGTCCTTGAGGCTCACGCCATGCTCCAGCAGCGCATCCAACACCCGTTGATTGCCGGCCTGTGCAAAGAAATGATCAATGGAACGCCCAACCTCTCCGCCAATGTCCGGCAACAGTTTCAGCAAGGGCCAGGGCATGTGGCGAATGCGTTCCAGCGTGCCAAACCAATTCGCCAGCACCTTGGCCGTACTCTCGCCGACATGCTCAATGCCGAGGGCAAACAGGAAACGTTCCAGTGTCGCCTGCTTGCTGTGATCGATGGCCTCGATCAGGTTTTCCGCCCACTTGCTGGCCACCTTGCCGGCCTTGACCGTTTCCGGCGTGGTGCCATCGCGTTCGTCGGCGCGGCGCTTCATCTCGATGAAATCATCCAGACTCAGCTTGTACAAGTCAGCCACAGAGGCAACAAAACCCAGATCGCACAAGTCTTCGATCAGGCGTGATCCGAGTCCCTCGATGTCCATGGCGCGACGCGAGGCAAAATGAATGATCGATTCCTTTTGCTGCGCGGGGCAGATCAATTCCCCTGAACAACGCCAGACCACCTGGCCTTCCTCCTGCACCAGTTCCGAACGGCAGATCGGGCAATGCGTGGGCATCTGCCACTTGCTTGATTCCGACGGACGCAGCTCCGGCATCACCCGCACCACCTCGGGAATGACATCACCCGCGCGGCGCACGATCACGCTGTCGCCGACGCGCACATCCAGACGCCTGATCTGGTCGGCGTTGTGCAAGGTGGCATTGGTCACCACCACGCCGGCCACCTGCACCGGTTCCAGGCGAGCAATCGGTGTGGCCGCCCCGGTGCGACCGATATTGATATCGATGGCCAGCACGCGGGTGGTTTGCTCCTGGGCCGGGAACTTGTGTGCAATGGCCCAACGCGGCGTGCGCCCGACAAAACCGAGTTCCCGCTGCAGGCCCAGGTCATCGAGCTTGTAGACCACGCCATCGATGTCGAACGGCAACGCGTCGCGCTGTGCGCCAATGCGACGGAAGTAATCCAGACAACCGTCGAGGCCATGCGCGGTTTCAACCAAATGGCTGACTGGAAAACCCCAGTCACGCAGTCGGGTCATGAACGCCGAATGCGTGGACGGCAATTCCGACTCAGCCACGTCACCCGGCGCATAGGCATAGAAAGCCAGCGGCCGCGCTGCAGTGATCGCAGGATCCAGTTGGCGCAATGAACCGGCGGCACCATTGCGCGGATTGGCCAGCACCTTGCCACCTTCGGCGCGTGCCTTTGCGTTGTATGCCTCGAACGCTGCGCGCGGCATGTAGACCTCGCCGCGCACTTCCAGCACAGCCGGCCAATCCGCACCACGCAGGCGCAACGGAATGGCGCGGATGGTGCGCAGGTTGGCAGTCACGTCCTCGCCGGTTTCGCCATCGCCACGGGTTGCGCCTTGCACGAATGCACCATGCTCGTAGCGCAGGCTGATGGCCAGGCCATCGAACTTGGGCTCCACCGAAAATTGCGGTTGGGCATTTCCGGTGCGCTCGACGATGCGCTGCACGAAATCCCCGACTTCTGCATCGCTGAATGCGTTGGCCAGAGACAGCATGCGCTGTGCGTGGCGAACCTCGGCAAATCCTTCGGCTGGCCGCGCACCCACGCGTCGCGTCGGCGAGTCTGACCTGAGCAACTCCGGATACGACGCCTCCAGCGCTTCCAGTTCGCGCATGAGGCGATCGTATTCGACGTCCGGGATCGCCGCGTCATCCAGCACGTGATAGCGATAGTTGGCATCCTCGATGCGTGTGCGCAGTTCGGCGGCGCGCTGGGCGGGGTCGGCGGATGTCTCGCTGGCATTCATGCGCGTCGAAGCGTTGCACTGGCAGGTAAGGAGTGGAAAGTCTAGCGGCTTGCCGTAACCCGTGCTGCGGGTGCAGGATGATGGAAGGAAGCACGAGGAAACGAACAATGGCAAAGAAATCCTGGGCGCCCTGCCCGATCAAGGACAAGGCATTCGATTACAGCGGTGACAAACTGGCCAAGGCCTGGCCCAAGTTGCACGCGGGTGACCAGGAAACCTTTCCTGACGAGAAGCACGTTGATGCGTTGCTCAAGGCCAATCCAAAGCTGGGCAAGGATGCCGCGGTCATTGCGGCCGATCTGCAGGAGGCGTGGCGCGATTTTCATCGTGGCGAGTTCCAGCGCGCCTACGAATCGGGTCTGGCGCTGAAGGCCCTGGGCGCATCGGTTGCGATCAAGGCCGCCGGAATCCACGCCGGCCGCCTGGTCGATGATCCGGCCAGCGTAACCTCGCGGTATGAAGATCTGGTCCGTCTGGCCGAGGAGGCCGTGACTGCCCTACCCGGTCAGGTCAACAGTCACTTCCGCCGGGCCTTTGCATTGGGTCGCCTTTCCCAGTCGATTTCCATTGCCAAGGCCCTTGCGCAAGGTCTGGCCGGCAAGGTGCGCGAATCGCTGGAAACCACCCTCAAGATGAGCTCGAAGCATGCCGAGGCTTCAACAGCGCTCGGTCTGTATCACGCCGAGATCGTCGGCAAGGTGGGCGGCATGCTGGCCAAGCTCACCTACGGGGCCAATGCTGCTGATGCGGAAAAGCATCTCAAAGCCGCGCTGAAACTGACGCCGGCATCACCCATCGCCTGGATCGAGTACGGCAATGGCCTGCTGCTGCTGTACGGTGACAAGCGTGAGGATGATGTCGCCGAAGCCTTCGACAAGGCCGCCAATCTCAAACCCCTGGATGCGATGGAAGCCCTCGACGCGAACTGGGCGCGCGAACAGATCGAGTAAACCGCTCGCAATCGTCTTTCGCTTGGCAGGACTCTGGTGCCCGTCGAGCAAAGGCCAGGGCACTGGGTCCAAGGGGCATGGGTGATCTGCGTGCAGGAAACGCAGGAACAGTTTCCTGCCTGCCTACGCAGGGACGACGAGCATGATGCACGATCCTGGCAATCTCCGTCGCCCCTGCGCAGGCAGGGGCCCAGCGCCTCTGCTTTCATGTGTCACACGGGGTACAAGATCGCCTGGAACCGACGTTTGCGGCATTGAGGAATTTCCGGATACAAATCCCGCCAATATGGATTCGTGGCTTCAATCAGTTTGATCTTCCATGCACGCTTCCAGCGTTTGATCGCCTTCTCACGCGCAATTGCGCTTTCCATTGACTCGTGAAGCTCGTACCAGACCAAGGCGTGTACCTGATGCTGCCGGCTAAATCCTTCCACGCAATCTGTTCTGTGCTGCCAGGCGCGTTGAACCAGATCGGAAGTGACACCCACATACAGCGTGCCGTTGCGTTGGCTGGAGAGCAGGTAAACGCAAGGCTGGCGCATGGTTCAGGGCGATCCGAGCCTAGAAAGGCCAGCGATCATACGCCCATGCAGATGCGGCAGCGGGCTGAAGTGCATGGCTTCGGTGACAACCCAAGGCACTGGGTCCCTGCCTTCGCAGGGACGACGGGCGATTTACGGAATCGTCCCAATCTTCCTAAGCCCTTGTGGAGATGGAAAGCACTGGGTTCAAGGGCTACGGATGACCTGCATGCAGGAAACGCAGGAGCATCTGCCTGCCTGCGCAGGAACGACGAGCCAAATGCGTATTGCCCCATCCTTCCGTCGCCCCTGCGCAGGCAGGGGCCCAGAGCCTTTGCTTGATCGAAGCATCGGATTGGACAAACCCCGAAACAGAGGCTAGCGCGTTCCACCACGCACCATGTTGATGACGACCTCCCTGGATTGCCTTAACCTCGCGTCCATGGGGTCTGAACGTACGGACGAGGAACTGATGCTTGCGTATGCCGGGGGCGACATGATCG
>SHNG01000004.1 GCA_004295005.1 Gammaproteobacteria bacterium | reverse complement strand
CGCCAGGGGCGCCTCTTTTTTGTGCGCGAGGAAGCGGCTACCGTGAATGGCACCTTCGTCAACAATGTGCGTGTGGCCACTGGCCAGGATGTCCCCATCAAGCCCGGTGACAAGCTTCGGTTTGGCGCCGTGGAAGTCGAATTTGCCGCAGCCTGATACGGCTTGGAGAGCGAGAAATGGTCACTACCCGAGATTTGCCGGAATCCCTTGCCGAGGTCGATCTTGGCGTCATTGATGCGCTCAAGCAACTCAAGCAGGAAGCGGATGTCCTGCGTGAACGCCTGAGCGGACTGGAAGCGGTCAAGGCCGATTTCGATCCGGCTGTGTTCAGCCGCGTCAGCGCCGACTATTCGCGACAGTTGGGCGGCATCGAAGCCAAGGCAGAGCCACTGCGCCAGCAGGCGCGGGAATCCTACGCGCGCTTGCGCGGTGCGCTTGCGGACATCGCCGATGCGCACGAGGCGGTCAAGCTGGATCGGCAGGAAATCGAATTGCGCCGCAAGCTTGGCGAATTCGATGAGCCGACCTACAAGGATCGTCTCAAGGATATTGAAACGGCACTGGCCGAGCGCGCCAAGGCTCACAAGCAGGGTGAAGCCCTGCGTGGTCGTTTCCTGGAAGTCTTTGCCAGCGAAGACGAGCTGTTGCAGGTCATGCCCGCTGCTGCAGGTCCGGCCAGTACCCAGGAAATGCCGATGGCCATCGAGCCACCGCCGCCGCCACCACCCAGCATGATCGCGCCTGCTGCGCCCATGCCACCGGCCGCGCCTCGCGAACCGGTTGTTGCGCAGACCCAGATCCTGCAGGTGTTGAAGATGCCGGAGCCACCCAAGGTTCCGCCGGCGCCCGGGGCAGATGCCAAGGTGCCGGCATTTGGCCCCAATGCCACCATGTCGCTGCGCACGGCGCGCCTGGTTCCGCAGAATCCGGAAGCCGGCCGCACGGCCATTCCGTTGCCGCCGCGCCCGGTTTCCATGGGTTCGGATCCGGCCAACGAAATCCGTATCGGCGGTCCCGGCGTGGAAGCGCGCCACGCTCAGATCACGGTTGATTCGAAGGGCTATAGCCTGAATGACATGGGCAGCAAGTCGGGTACCCGGGTCAATGCCGAGGCCATCCAGCAGCGACTGCTCAAGCACGAGGACGTGATCCAGATCGGCATGGCCAGGTTCGTGTTCAGGGAAGGCTGACGTGTCGCTGGAGATCAAGGATGAGCTGGTCGGCGAGATCCGCGTGCTCGCCCTCGAAGGACGCCTGGATACCGACACTTCCGCCGATCTTGAACTGGCCGTGCAGGATTTCCTGCAGGAAGGCTCGTCCGATTTCGTGATCGACCTGCAAGGCGTGGGCTATGTGAGCAGCGCCGGATTGCGCGTGCTGCTGGCGCTTGCCAAGTCGCTGGAAGGCAAGGGTCGCTTGCGTCTATGTGCGCTCAACCAGACGGTTCGCCAGGTTTTCGATGTGGCCGGCTTCACCCAGCTCTTCTCGATCTTTGTCAACCGCGATGCCGCGCTGGGATCGAGCAAGGGCAAGCCGGCTGCCGCGGCCGCTCCGCTGGCGCCGCAAGTCATGCGCCTGTTTGGTATTCAGGCCGGAGCAGCGCAATCCGGCACGCCGGCTCCCGCGGCGCTCGTTGCCGAGGTTTCGCGCGTCCTCGGTGCGGCGTTGCGCAGTTGAAGCTGTTCCGTTACTGATTGAAGTCGCGGAAGACATCCATATCCGGGACCGGCGCAGCGTTGCGGCTGAGCAGCAGCAAGGTGAGATCGTCGTTTGCCGGAGCCGCGCCGACAAAGCTGCCCAGCTCGCCCTGGATCGTGTCACGGATCGATGCTGCGCCACTGGCGCTCGCCATCGCGCGGGCAACGCGCTCCAGGCCAAACTGCTCGCCCGCCTCGTTTTCCGCTTCGTTTAGGCCATCGCTGTAGAGCAGCAGGCAAGCGCCTGGCTCAAGCGTGAACCTGCTGGCGCGAAACAGGGTCTGCGCGCCGACGCCCAATGCGGCTCCGGGATCCATCGCCAGTTCACTGATCGATCCTTCGGCCGAGCGCAGCAAGGGAGCCGGGTGGCCCGCGTTTGCGATCTCGATTTCTCCACTTTGCGGAGAAAGCGCAAGTACCTGGGCGGTAACGAACATGCCGGCTTCCAGTTCATCAAGCAGCAACACGTTCAAGGTGACCAGCAGGTCCAGCGGCGTGCTGGCCTGGCTTGCCATCAGGCGCAGGGCCATGCCAAAGCGGGCCATGACCAGCGCGGCGGACACGGCCTTGCCCGAGACATCCGCAATGATCATGCCGACCCGATCATCGGCAAAGCGGAAGTAGTCGTAGTGATCGCCTCCCACCACGCGCGCGGGCGCATACGATTCAGCCAGTTGGTAACCGTCGATGCGCAGGGATGATTGCGGCAGGAAGTGCTGCTGCACGCGTCGTGCGAGCAACAGGTCGCGCTCGGCGACGCGGCGCTCGGGCCGACTGTTGCGTTCGGTATCGACAAAACCCGCAAGTACGCTGGCAACGGCCTTGGCCAGCGGCCGGTCCATCGGGTTCCAGGTGTCTGCGCGATCCGATTCGGCGATCACCACACCCAATGTTTCGCCACCAAGGATGACCGGGGCTGCGAGTACGCATTGCGGAGGATTGGCGATGCCAAGCGGTTCGAGGGCCGTGGCACCACCGGCGACGCCATCAACATGGCGCCGGCAGGCCTGGGCCAGTTCCGCGCTGGTCTGCCAGTCGCTCTTGCCGGCACTGGATCCTGCAAAGGGAACCAGTCGGTCGCTGCCAGGCCGGGAAAGGAACAAGCCGACCTGCCTGCATCCGAAGCGGGTGACAAGGCTTCCGAGGATCTGGTCGATCAGTTGCCTTGGCGATTCGCGACGAGCCGCAAGCGTGGCGAGCCAGGACAGGAGTTCCACGCGATCGAGCAGATGCGGCAGCGCCGATTCGCGCTGGCCGGGAGCGGTCGGGGTTTCCTCCACGCTGAGTGTCGCCCGCACCTCGCCGATGACGATTTCGACCCGGCCTTCGATCAGCAATTCGCCCCGGATCAGGCTTCCGCCAAACAGGATGCCGTTGGAACTGCCGAGGTCACGCAAGCGCCAGATGCCGTCGCTGCCGCGAATGACTTCGGCATGGCGGCGCGACACGGAAAGATCATCGATGCGGATGTCCGAATACGCGCCACGGCCAATCACGGCAGATTCGGAAAAGCTGAACTGCTGTCCGGCAAGCGCTCCGCTGGTAAGGGTCAGGCGTGGCATCGTATTCGGAGTTTCGCATGGTCGCGCAGGCGAGTGAATCTTTCACGTTGGCGCGGGTGATGGCCCAAATTGCTTGTTGGTCAGTCTTGCAAATGGTCGAACTCGTGAAGGGGAGCTTGCTTCACCTGTAGAGACGAGCTTGCTCGGCTGTTGTGACGGGCATTGCGACGAGCGGAGCAAGCTCCGCTCTACGACCGCAAACCGTTGCGAATTTGCGGGCTGGATCAAAAGGCAACAGAAACGAAAACAGCCTTCGCCTGCAATTGCTCCTCTCTTGTCTCCCTCTCCCGCTGGCGTACCCATAGGGCATAAAGGAGAGGGTTGGGGTGAGGGTGGTGCGTCCCATCCATGGCCATCGCCAGCAATTGCTCCTGCATTGCTGGCATACATGCCATCCATGGCCATCGCCAGCAATTGCTCCTGCATTGCTGGCATACATGCCATCCATGGCCATCGCCAGCAATTGCTCCTGCATTGCTGGCATACATGCCATCCATGGCAATAAAAAAACCGGACGGAGAACCGTCCGGTTTTCGATGCCACTGAAAACCGCTGCTGCGCAAGCGCAAACAGGGTTTTCGTTGGAGACTTACTTGCCCGAAGCGGCCTTCTTCACCGCATTGACCTGCTTGGTCACGGTTTCGTTGGTGGCTTCGAACGAACCCTTGATCAGGTTGCCGAGGGCTTCATTGGTCTTCAGGGTAATGCCCAGGACTTCCTGGTTGGTGTTGTACAGCTTCTCGGCGGATTCCTTGGCCAGTGCAACGCCCTTCGGCCAGATGGCCTTGGCGCCGTCGAAGTCACGCACTTCGGACGCTTCCGACCAGAAGGCGCTGGAAGCATTGACCTGCTTTTCGACGGCCTTCAGTTGCACGTCGGCGATCTTCTCGAAACCGGCGAGGGCCACGCCCTGGGCCTTGACTGCGGCGTCGGCAAAGGTCTTGCCGAGGGACAGGAACTGCGAATTGAACTGCTCGTACATGGGAATCTCCCTCTCTAAGAGTGTTGGTGAGGCGCACTCTAGCAGGGGCGTTTGTGCAATGCAACATGATCTGCAAAATTTCGTTCAGAAACTGGACAGAAACACGTTTTCAAGCCATTTCATCTGGATTGAAACCATGTTGCAGCACGGCAGTTCCTGGGTAATAGCCGTGGATTCCTGGTTCAGGCTACGACCCCGCGATATCGACAACCCGAGGTGCAGGTTTCGTGGACCACTACCTCGGAGAGCAAGGGCAGGCTCGGTTTCAGGGCATTCCAGATCCAGATCGCCAAATTCTCGCTGGTTGGGTTTTCCAGGCCGGGGATGTCATTGAGATAGTGGTGATCCAATTGCTCGAACAGCGGTGCGAAGGCGTGGCTGACATCGGAGAAGTCGCAGACCCAGCCCAGCGAGGGGTCGATTTCCCCGGCCAGATGCACTTCGATCTCGAATGAGTGCCCGTGCAGGCGCGCACACTTGTGGCCCTCCGGCACATTGGGCAGGCGATGGGCGGCTTCGATGCGGAATTTTTTGAAGATCTGCATGAATGGGATGATCAAGCGGATTGCGGATTATGCGATGTCCCCAGGGCTGCGGACAATCAAGCGTTTAGCCAACCGAACGGGTCACTCTGAAGCCCGATGCAATATTTCCGCGGTCACGCAACATCGGGAGAATGATCAGACTACCCGGGAACCCA
>SHNG01000041.1 GCA_004295005.1 Gammaproteobacteria bacterium | reverse complement strand
AAAGTCCGTACGGCAACTGGGTCGATCCGGTCAGCAGCAAGGATTGATCGGTCAGGCAGATTGCCGAAGGCAGCAGCGACTGTGTGTTCTGTCCGGCCACCAGTTCCATCACCCGCCCGAGCCAGCCCTGTTGCGAAACCGCGCTTGCCGATGGGCTCTGCCACAAGGCTTGCTGGTCGTTGTGTGAGAACAGGTGTGGCGGCAAGGGCACGCTGCCGTTCCGGTACGCAACCTGCGAGGTGGGTACGACCAGGGTGCCGACATTGGCGAGCACCGCGGCGTTGCTGCTGTTGAAGAGACTTTGCAGACCCTCCATGCCGGCATGCAAGCCATACGCCTCGCCTTCGCCGGCCGGTGGTGCGGCGGCTGAAAGCGCCAGGAGTGATGCCTGCTCGTTGGCAAGGCTCGCGCGCGTGGCTGCGTAGGTGGAGAAATAGCTGTCGGTGGGAACCACCATGTTGAACCCATCGTTGCCGCCGGCAAGAAACACGCAGACCAGGGCTTTGTAGTCACCAACGCCGCTGCTGGCAGCCATGGCCGCTTGCATGAGATTGAGGCGGCCCATCGCGGCGGCTGCGCCTGCGCCGAGGCCGGCTTGCAGGCAGGAATGAAGGAAGTTTCGACGATTCATGGCGGGCCTCCGGTTATTTCTGCACTGCGTATTCGGCACTGGTATTGATCAGGTACAAGGCTTCTTGCACGCGCAATCGACGCTCGTCACTGCTTGTCCCCGGCAGGGACACCAGATAATCGTGCAGTCTCTGGCGCAAAGATGGCGACATCTGCCCGGACAGGAAGGTCAGGTCGTAGCGATCGATCAGCGCATCCACATCGGCTGCCAGGTCGGCATCACGCATGACATCGATGCGCAACTGGTCGGGACTGGCATCCGGGCCGCCTTGCCAGAGCAGGTAGATGCGCGCATCCAGCGCATTGATGATGTCCGTTGCCGAGGTTTCGCTCAGGATCTGGAATTCGGGCGATACCAGGCCCAGCGAATCCACCTCGCCGGGTTGCGCGTAGTCGGGCATGAAGAAATTGAACACCGAATGCGCGCGCAGGGGAGCCTGGTTTAGCTCCTGCTCCGGGGCGGCAAACTGGATGCGGCCACTCACGCTGGCGGCATCCATGGCGCGCCACAGGTGACTCAGGCGCAACAGCGGCTCACGCAATTTGCCGAAGGTGGTGGGGGCCTGGATGTGTCCGCTGCGTGCTTCCGGGTCGAGCAGGATGGCGCGGACCACGGCTCCCAGATTGCCCCGCGTGCCTTGTGCGGGTCCGGCGTCATCATCGTTGAACACGCTTGCAACGCGCGCGATATAGGCAGGGCTCGGGTTGCTCGTAACCAGGCGCTGGATGAGGCGCCGTGCAATGAACGGCCCTACGTTGGGATGATTGAAGATGTTGTCGAGGGCAAGGTCGAGGTCGGATTGCGCGTCTCCACCCGCGGGCAGCACGCCACCGGCAAGACTCACGCCTGGGTAGACCAGAAGTTGCTTGTCTTCCTCGCTCGCGTACTGCGGCAGGTATGGGCGCATCGGCTGTTGCCAGCCGGACTCGCGCCGGTCGCGCGGCGCACAACGCATCCATTGGTTGACGTTGACCGAGAACTCGCAGCCGGCGAAGCTCCAGCCGGTGTAGACATGGGCAAAGCCCTGGATGGTGTCCTGCGAATAGGTGGGAACCGGCTGGCCGAGTCCGTTGAGTTGCAGGCTGCCATCGAGGTTGATCATGTCCAGCCCGATCGAAAACAATTGCATGGCTTCGCGTGCGTAGTTCTCATCCGGGCTGATGTTCTCGGTCGCATCCGGCTTGCGGTTGCGCAGCATGGACAGATACACGCCCATGGCCGGATGCAGGGTCACCTCTTCGAGCAGCTGGCGATAATTGCCGAATGCATTGCGCGCCAGCATGTCGTTGTACGAGGCCAGTGCGTACGGCTGGTTGCTGAGCCCGCCATTGGCATCGGACACCACGAAGATCTCCGACAGGGCAAACGCAACGCGCTGACGTAACTGGTCGACATGTACATTGCTCGCCGGTGGCATGGTGAGCGGATCTACGCCGCCAATGGCCATGCGCCACCAGGCTTCCATGCGGCTGCGCTGACGCAGGTCATCCACATCCCCGTTCTTGCCGTCGCTGTCGTTGCCATCGTGATCGACGATCGCCTGCACAGCCTCAAGATAGGGAACTTCAAGGGAGACAGGCGTGATGGTCGAATCCATCTGCCGGTTGAGCCAGCCCTCGAAGCCTTCCTGCGGCAACGCGGTTATCTCGGCGAAACTTGGCCCAAACGTGGCTTGGGAAAGAAAGCGCGCTGCATCTTCAAGCGCAATCGACTCGCCGAAGTACGGCGCGGTATCCCGATGGATGCCGCGATCCGGATTGCGTTGTGCATGCGCGTTCGCAGCCAGTGGCAACAACAAGAACGAAAGCAGGCGGATTGTGAGTTGCATGGCTGGAATCCTCCAAATGCATCGCAAGCGTTTTCACAGGGCCGCAATGCGCTGCTGGCCTTGGCTGGAAACCCATGTCGCAGGCAAGGCGCTGCCTTGGTCCGGCCTCGGGGGCGGACACACAGGTTTCCGGGTCTGAATCGAATGACCGCCGCGAAGGGCGGCGCTACTGGGCGGGCGGTGGAACCTTGAACTGCGTTTCCAGCTCGGACAAGCGCCGGTTGCGCGAGGCGTAGTCCAGCCGAGCCAGCTCGCGCATCAGCGCGGACCGTTGCGCTTCCGGCGCGGCGCGCAGCATGTGCTGGAAGCGACGTCGTTCGGCAGGCGTGAAGCTGCGCAGCATGGATTTGACACCAGCACGTTCTGCTTCGGGGATTGACTCGAACTGTTCACGCAATTGCTGGCGTTGGGCAGGCGGCATGCGCATGTAGGCGCGCATTGCGCGCTTGACGCGCATGCGCTCTGCCGGTGGCAGTGCGCGGAACTTGTTCCAGCGCTGCGTGCGACGTTCACGTTCGGCCAGTGGAAGGGCCTGCCAGCGCAACATGCGCTCCTTGGCGCGTGCACGCTGCTCGGGGTAGAGGTTGTTCCAGCGATCGGCACCGAGACGCAGGCGCTCGCGCATTTCCGGCGAAAGTGAATTCCAGGTTTGCCGGAACTCGACCAGAACCTCCTGTTGCTGGCTTGTGAGCATCGACCATTCCGGCGCGGCCGTGGCAGGCTCGGTGGCAAATGCCATTGAGCAGGCGAGGCACAACCCGAGCACCGCGCCGATCAGCACGCCAGTTCTGCGCAGGTGCGCAACGCAAGCATCACGCGTCGGTTCACTGTTCTTTTTGTTGGACGTGTTCATCTTTCTTCCCGGGTTCGCTGGCGGGCGTGGCTTCGACGGATTCGACTTCGAACTCGACGGGATCCGGCGCTGATTCCTCATCGTCGCCAAACTCCGCGAGATACAGGAGCAACTGCTGGTCGGGTACTGGCGCTGGCGGTGCCTCCGGCGTCGCCAGCCACAGCCAGGCCGCGATCAGCTGTCCCCCAGCTGTTGATCCAACCATTGGTAGAACTCCAGGTCTTCTTCAAAGGCAATCGGGTATTCATCCGTGCCCTGGTCATCGATGGCATCCAGGGTTTGTGCATCGACCGGCGCGGCTTGCTCGACGGTGTGGGTCGCAGCGACTTCAGTCACAGGGCCTGGCGGACGAGGCCAGAGTGCAACGGTCAGCGCGATCGCCGCCACCGAAGCAAATGCGAGCATTGGCGTGCCACGAAACCAGAACGGCGTCTTGCGTGATGCCTGTTCAATGGCGCGCCGGCGCATGCCGCGCAGGCGCATGCGGGTGTGCGAGTCGAGGTCGTTGGCGGATTTCTCAAGCTGCTCGGCGATCTTGAGCGCGAACCCATCATTCCCGGTTTTCATGGAAGTCTCCCAATTGCGAGCGCAGCGATTCCAACGCGCGCGATAGATGCGTCTTCACGCTGCCCTCGGTGATTCCCAGCGCATCTGCGGTTGCGCGCGTATCGAGGCCTTCCCAGATGCGCAGCACGAAAACCTGGCGCTGGCGGTGGGCAAGGTCGCGCAAGGCGGTTTCGATGGCAGCCATGGAGCCTGAATCTGCATAGGCGCGGGCCGGCTCCGGCTGGCGTGTATCGACCACGCGCTCCAGCACGTCGCCTTCATCATCTTCAGTGGAATGCGAGAACAAGCGCACCAGCCAGTTGCCGCGCACGCGCTGGCGACGAAACCAGTCGCGGATGCCGTTGTCGAGCACGCGATGGAACAAAGGCGCCCATTCGCCTTCGGGTCGATCCCGGTACTTTCTCACGAAGCGCAACATGGCTTCCTGGATCAGGTCCAGTGCCTCGTCACGGTCGCGCGTGGCCATCTCGGCGATGCGCAGGGCACGCCGCTCGATGGAGCCGAGAAACACGTCGAGCCTCAGTTCGAGCGGCAGGGCCTGCGTTACGACTGCTGATTCGCGCATGGGGTAGGCGAGGATTTGGTCCATGCCAAGGTTAACGCAGCCGCAATCGGTTGGTTGACACGCGGTTTCGAGGAATGGCGGTGCCAAGCCGGATCTGGCCAGGGTCAGCCTCCACTGTCAGCCTCGTGGAGAAAAATGTACGCTGCGCCGATGCGATTCAAACCGGGAGAATTCCTCAATGGACAGGAATGCAAAGGCCGTCGTGCCTGGCTTGTGCTGCGCCGTGGTTCGGCAGCTGGTCGGGCAGGGCGTGTTCTGGCTGGCCGTTTTGCTGACCGGTGCTGCCCAGGCGGCACCCAAGGTCGGTGAAGTGCCGCCGACTTATGTCGGCGTCGACGCGGAAGGCAACGCGGTGGACCTGTTCGGTTTCAAGGGCAAGGTGGTGGTGGTCACCTTCTGGGCGAGTTGGTGCGGTTACTGTCTCAAGGAAATCCCCGTATTGGAGAATGTGCAGCGCCAGGCCGGGGATGGCCGAATTCGTGTCATCGCCGTGAACATCGACGACG
>SHNG01000060.1 GCA_004295005.1 Gammaproteobacteria bacterium | reverse complement strand
GCAACAGCAACCGCATTGTTGCGAGCCAAGCGCTTTCAGCCAGCGCCGAGGCCGGCTCGACGGATGCCGCCAGCGCCGCCAGCGCCTTTGAACTGGCCATCAACGAACTCATGCCGCAGCTCGTCGAGTGGACCATCGCGCAAGGCAATGGGCATTGGGAAACACCGGCAACCGGGAAAGCCAACGCGCGGGAGTGAGGCATCCATTCCGAATCTATCCTGCAATGGGATACGCGTGCAGAACGGAAGGCTGTTCGTTCAAATAGCAACGCTTGAAGCGAAATGACCCTTTAGGGGTGTCGACGATGGGCATGACGGCATTTGTTGTATTTACTTCATGTGGTGCAGCAGCTGGAACAGCGGCTGGCATCCGGGCAATCCGTCATGACGGACATGGTCCACGTGCAGTGGCATACTGGAGTTTGAGTGCTGTAGTGCTTGGCGCGTTCATGACGCTTCAGTGGGTTTTCTGGGCGTCTCTTGCACCCATTGATTTGAACAAGGCACTGCTGCCCGATTTTTTCTCTCCGGGCCGCAAAGAGCGGATATTCTGGTGCTACGCGTTAACTTCAGCAGGCATCGGCGGCCTGTCTTCGGCAGCATGGGCTTGGCTTGGTACGCGATGGAGGCAATGAGCTTCTCGCGTATTCAAGACACTTCGACACGCTCGGGGCGGACATTGAAAGTCGGGCACATGTCAGGTTGATCCGTCCATGGTTCGACGAGCCCGTCCAGAGCAGAGCCGAAGGGCTCACCACGAACGGCATCACTCGATCCAGCGGGAACCGCTCGGCCTGCGATGCCTCAACAGTCAACTATTGATCCGGCACTTAAATTGTCCAACGTAGGTCGGTTCAAGCGCCGCAGGCACGGAACCGACATTCCCCGAAAAACCTGTCGGTTCCGCCGCTTTGCGGCTTGAACCGACCTACGAAATATCGAGATCATTTGCGGGCCGGATCAATAAGCGATAACCGGATACTCCGGCGCGGCATCGAGGGCGGCGGCGCACACCTCGGCAAGATCCAGCAGGCGCAGGTCGGAGCCAGGCGCGCCGATCAATTGCAAGCCCACCGGCATGCCGCTGGCCAAAGTTCCCATTGGCAGGCTGACGGCGGGACAGCCGGCAACGCTGGCGAAGCTGCACAGGTCCGCGTCGCTGGCGCGCTCGGTTTCGCCAATGCGGTATGGCCCGTTGGAAACCGTGGGCAGCACCAGCACATCGACCTGCTCGAACAATCGGCGTGCGCGGCGCACGGCGGCATCGAGCAGGCGGTCAGCCGCCGCGTAATCAATGGCGGATTTGGCGCGCGGGAAGCGCAGCATGTCGCGCAGGCGCTGGGAAACCGGATGTGCGCCGTCGTCGAGATCCGCTTCCAGCTCGCAGGCCAGTTCGCTTTCCATGATGAGCAACGCGGCACGCCGGGTGCGTGCAAAGTCATAACCGCTGAAGTCGGCATCGATGCGCTCACCGAGTTCCAGCGCCAGGGCATCGGCTGCGCGATTGAACACCGCGCAGACCTCGGCGCTGACGCCACGCGCCTGCAGATCGGGCAGGAAGCCGCTGCGCAGGCGACCCGGCTCCCAATCCGGAGGCGACAAGGCAACGCGACGACGTCGTGAACGTGCGTCTTCAGCGTCGTAACCGCCGAGCACCTGCAACACGATGGTGAGGTCCTGCACCGAGCGCGCGAGGATGCCGACGGTATCGAGCCTGCGTGCAGCCGGAACCACGCCACGCATGGAGATCTCGCCCAGCGTCGGACGCAGGCCATAGATGCCGCAGTGGCTTGCCGGGATGCGCACCGAGCCGAGCGTGTCGGTGCCGATGGCAAAGCTGCACAGGCCGGCGGCAACGGCAACCGCAGAGCCGGCCGAAGATCCGCCACAGATGAGATCGGTGCGCAGCGGATTGCGCACGGGCCCGTGGGCAGCCGTGCTGCCCGTGGTACCCAAGGCAGCCTCATCGGTTTCGGTCTTGCCGAGCACCACGGCACCGGCGGCACGCAGGCGATTGACCACCGCGGCATTGTTGGCAACCGCGCGGCTCCTGCGCGATGCGAGGCCCAGGCCCGTGGCGAGACCGGCCACGTCCATGTTGTCCTTGATCGCGACCGACAATCCATCGAGGCGTCCGATCACGCTGCGCGCGGCACGTCGCTGGTCGCTGGTGCCGGCTGCCAGCGCGGCTCCGGAATCGATGCAGACGTAGGCATTCAAGGCAGGGTTGTGCTGGTCGATGGCCGACAGATAGGTATTGGTCAATTGCGCTGCACTGACACGGCCACTGGCCAGCCAGTGAAGCTGCTGGAACGCGCTGGCCCCGCGCAGCCTCACTGAAGAAAGTTCGATTTCGCTGGACTCGGTCATGCCTGCTCCCCGTTCGAACGCCGATTATGGCCCATGAATTGCCGCCCGCGACACGAAACCGGACAATGGCCGTCGAACCAGCAACCGGCGGATTCGGGCCATGAGCGAACGCGAGACCATGCAGTATGACGTGATCACGGTAGGCGCCGGGCCGGCCGGGCTTGCCTTCGCCATCCGCCTCAAGCAGCTCAAGCCGGATTTGAGCGTATGCGTGATCGAAAAGGCCTCGACCATCGGTGCGCAGATTCTTTCCGGGGCAGTGATCGAGCCGGAACCGCTCAACGAACTGCTGCCCGAATGGGGCAAGGAACCGCCACCCATCTGCATTCCCGCCGGAGCCGATGAATTCTGGTGGCTGCGCGACAGCATGCGCGCGACCCGCTTCCCGATGGTTCCGCCGCAGATGCACAACACCGGCAATTTCATCGTCTCACTGGGCGCGCTGTGTGCCTGGCTGGCGGGCAAGGCCGAGGCCCTGGGTGTCGACGTTTTTCCCGGCTTTGCCGCAAGCGAGGCGGTTTTCAACGACGCGGGCGCCGTGTGCGGCGTGCGCATTGGCGACATGGGCGTGGCCCGCGACGGCTCGCACAAGCCCGGATACACGCAAGGCATCGACATCCATGCGCCAATCACCGTGCTCGGCGAGGGTTGCCGTGGCAGCATCAGCAAGCAGCTCATCGCGCGCTACAAACTGGATGCCGAAAGCAATCCGCAAACCTATGGCATCGGACTCAAGGAACTCTGGCAATTGCCCGAGGGGCGCACGCAGCCCGGCAAGATCATGCACACGATGGGCTGGCCGCTGGACCCGGCCACCTACGGCGGCAGCTTCATGTATCACCTGGACCAGAATCGCGTGGCGATCGGATTCGTTGCCGGCCTTGATTACGCCGATCCCGAATTCAAGCCGTTCGAGGCATTCCAGCAACTCAAGCATCATGCGCTGGTCAAGCCATTGCTCGAAGGCGGCCAGATTCTTTCCGCCGGCGCGCGCAGCCTGGTGGAAGGCGGCTACCAATCCTTGCCCAGGGTGGAGATGCCGGGCGCGATCCTGATCGGTGACTCGGCGGGCCTGTTGAATGTGCCGAAGATCAAGGGCACGCACCAGGCCATGCGCTCGGGCATGCTGGCGGCCGAACTGATTGCCGAGTCCGGCGGCGTGACCGGCTGGGATGCGAAGTTGCGCAGCTCGGTGGTGATGAAGGAATTGCGCAAGGTGCGCAACATTCGGCCCGGCTTCAACAAGGGCATGTGGTTTGGACTGGCCAACGCCGTGTGGGAAACCGCCACCGCCGGACTCTCACCGTGGACGCTGAAAAACCACGCCGATCATTCGGCGCTGCGCAAGGTCGATGAATACACATCGCCCGAACGCGGATGGGGTGAGCGCAACCTCGCTCCGCGTGACCGCCTGGCAAGCGTGTACTTCGCCGCCACCCAGCACGACGAGGATCAGCCCATCCATCTGCACGTGGCGGAGCCGGACATCTGCACGACGCGCTGCACGGTTGAGTACAACAATCCCTGCACACGCTTCTGCCCGGCCGGGGTGTACGAGATCGTCAGTGACGATGCCGGCAAGCGCCTGCAGATCAATGCCGCCAACTGCGTGCACTGCAAGACCTGCGACATCAAGGATCCCTACCAGATCATCAACTGGGTGACGCCGGAAGGCGGCAGCGGACCGAACTACCAGAATCTCTGATCTCCCCGATCAACATCGGAAGCGGAGCATGTGCGGGCGTTATTCCAACCACTATCGCTGGGCCGATGTGCATGCGTTTTCGAGCGGCCTCGAGTTGAGCACGCCGACGCAGGATCCGGAACCGGCCTACAACTTCGCACCGACACAGATCGGCTGGGTGCTCACTGCGAACACCGAAGGTGGCGGCAGCGCCCATGCGATGCGCTGGGGAATCATCCCGGCCTGGGCCAAGGACACGCGCATCGCATACAACACCATCAATGCACGCATTGAAACGGTGGCCAGCAAACCGGCCTTCCGCGCCGCGTGGCGCGCGCGACGTTGCCTGGTTCCCGCATCCGGCTATTACGAATGGCCCGGCGAAGGTCGCGCCAAGCAACCGTTCTACATTCATCCGGCCAGCGCACCGATCCTGATGTTCGCCGGACTGTGGGAACGCTTCACGCCGCCCGATGCGGAACCCATGGAAACCTATTCCATCATCACCATGGATGCCGCAGGCCCCATTGCCGGGCTGCATGACCGCATGCCACTGATGCTGCCTGCCGAACTTCATCAAGCATGGTTGTATGCATCGGCGGACGAGGCCATGAGCATCGCGCACGCCGCGCCCCTGCCCGACGTGCGCTGGCATGCCGTGGGCAAGGCGGTGGGCAATGTGCGCAACCAGGGCCCTTCGTTGATTGAGCCCATTGCCGTACCTGCGTACTGACTACGGCGATGCTGCCGCAAGCGCAGCAAGCTGCGCTCTACAAACCCATCTGGGTAGAGCCGAGCTTGCCCGGCTGCCTTGCCAGGCATTGCGACGAGCGCAGCAAGCTGCGCTCTACAGGGATCGCGGCGCTTTGGTAGAGCCGAGCTTGCTCGGCTGGCGGCACGGACCCATCGGGAAACGACAAACGACAAACGCGAAGCGGAGCAAGCTCCGCTTCTACAGGGATC
>SHNG01000088.1 GCA_004295005.1 Gammaproteobacteria bacterium | reverse complement strand
CCGCCCGTTGCTGGAACTGCTGGGTCGACATCACGAGAGTGGGAAACCCCTGCGTGTACTCACCACCACGTACACCGGTTCAACCGAGTTCGCTGCGCTCCAGGCGCTCCAGCAAGCAGGCGCCGACATCCGTGTTTCCTACGACACCTCCAGTACGCGCTTGCACGCCAAGGCATGGTTGTTTCATCGAGACTCCGGTTTTTCCACCGCCTACATCGGCTCATCCAACCTCACCCATTCGGCCCAGGTGACCGGGCTTGAATGGAACGTGCGCGTTTCCGGCGCACGCAATCCCGATGTGATCGACAAGTTCAGCGCGGTGTTTGAGAGTTACTGGAACAACGAGGATTTTCGCCCATTCGATGCGGATGAATTCCGAGAGATGGCCCGGAGGGAGAAAAGCTCCGAATCGGATTTGATGCTCAGTCCCTTAGAGATCAGGCCCGAACCCTTCCAGGCGCGACTACTGGAACTGATCGAGCTGTCACGTCAACGCGGAAAGCATCGCAACCTGCTCGTCGCCGCTACTGGCACCGGCAAGACGGTGATGGCGGCGCTCGACTACCAGCGACTGCGCGCACGCCTGCCGAGGGCGCGATTGCTGTTTGTCGCCCACCGCAAGGAAATCCTGAACCAGAGTCTTCTCACCTTCCGCCACGCCTTGCGCGATGCGGCGTTTGGCGAGCTTTGGGTTGATGGGCAAAAGCCAAGCGCTTTCCAACACGTGTTCGCCTCCATCCAGAGCCTTGCCGCTGCCGATCTCCAGCATCTGGATGCCGATTGGTTCGATGTGCTGATCATCGACGAGTTTCATCACGCTGCCGCCGCAACGTACACGACGCTGATCGAACATCTCAGGCCGTGCGAAATGCTGGGGCTGACGGCAACGCCGGAACGCGGTGATGGCGAATCGATCCTGCATTGGTTTGACGATCGCATTGCGGCGGAACTCAGGCTCTGGGACGCCATCGACCAACATCGGCTCTGCCCGTTTTCCTATTTCGGCATCAGTGACGGCACCGATCTCACCCGTATCGGTTGGCGTCGAGGCAGGGGATATGACATTGAGCAGCTCACCAATCTGGTGACCGGTGATGGTGTCGTTGCGCGTCTCGTCATTGAGCAAACACGACTTCATGTCAGCGACATGGCAAGCATGCGCGCGCTGGGTTTTTGCGTATCGATCACGCATGCGCAGTTCATGGCAGCGCAGTTCGAAGCAGCCGGTGTATCCGCGCTGGCGCTGACCAGCCAAACGCCCATGCTTGATCGTGAAGCAGCGCTACGCGATCTGGAATCCGGAAAGCTGCAAATTGTGTTGACCGTGGATCTGTTCAACGAAGGCGTGGACATTCCCAGCGTGGACACCTTGTTGTTTTTGCGACCCACCGACAGCGCCACACTTTTCCTGCAGCAACTGGGACGCGGCCTGCGTCGCTTTCCGAACAAGACTGTATGCACGGTGCTCGACTTCGTGGGTCGGCATCGCAAGGAGTTTCGCTTCGCCCAGCGTTTGGGGGCATTGCTGGGCGGCACGCGGGCCCAGATTGACAAGCAGGTGGAGCAGGGCTTTCCGTTCCTGCCTTCCGGATGCCACATGCAGTTGGATGCCGTGGCATCCGCTGAGGTTCTGCGCAATTTGCGGGAATGCCTGCCGCGGACCTCCGCTGCGCGTGCCAGTGAACTGCGCCAGTTCGCCGCAACAATTTCTGAGCGACCCACGCTTCTGGCATTCCTCAAGGAATCCGGGTTGGAACTGACGGACATCTATTCGGGCAACTACGCATGGTCCGATCTCTTGCAAGCAGCGGGAATCCCCGTCCTGGCGGAAGGGCCACAAGAGCAAATCTTGCGCCGGGCCATTGGCCGCCTGCTGCACCTGGACGACAACGAGCGCATCGTCACTTACCGCGATTGGGCGCGTTCGCCCAACCCGCCTGACGCCTCCATCCTGGAGCCTCGCCAGCGTGGCTTGCTGCACATGCTGTTGGCGCAGCTTCTGCAGTCTGCGCGGCGGGAAGGAGAGTCGCTGGAAGCGGGTGCCGCCGAGCTGTGGAAGCATCCGCAGGTACTCGACGAGTTGGGCCAGTTGATGGATGTGCTGGAATCGCGCATTGATCACATCCACCAACCGCTCGCGTGTCGAATGGATTCGCCCTTGCAATTGCATGCGCGCTACACACGACCGGAAATCCTGATGGCGCTTGGCGAGACAAAGGTCAAGACGGCGACTTCGTGGAGGGAGGGCGTCAAATGGATGCCGGAGCAGAAAACAGACGTGTTTGCTTTTACGCTCGATAAATCCGGCAAGCGCTTCTCGCCCACGACGCGCTATCGAGACTACGCGGTGAGCCCGCGCATCATCCACTGGGAAAGCCAGTCAACGACGTCCGCCGCGAGTCCAACAGGAACACGTTATCAGCAGCACGTGCAACAAGGCAGCATCGTCCTGCTGTTTGCGCGCCTCTCGCCGGATGATCGTGCGTTCTGGTTTCTCGGTCCGGCGCGCTACATGTCCCATCAAGGCGAGCGGCCGATGGCCATTCATTGGGAGCTTGAGGAGCCGCTACCCGGAGACCTGTTCCAGGCGTTTGGGGCGGCCGTGGCGTGAAGGTTTGTCAGACACTCAGTCGTGACATTTCCACCCCACGATCCGCCATCCATCAGGCCAGCGGTTGGGGTTTTCCGCATGCTTTTGCGTAAACATGCGCTCTGGGCTGAGCTGCCGCTTTGGTGGTTCGCCAATCATTGACTCGAGAGGTCAACGGCATGCGACGCAATGTGCTCGCCCTGGTGATTCTTGCCGCATCCACATCCGTGCAGGGCGCCGAAGTGGTTGAGGGCGATCACGGGTACGAATTTCGCGAGCGCTTCACCTGGTCAGGCAGCCATGCCGCCACGCTCGGTGCAGGCGGTACCACGGTGTGGTGGGACGAGCGCGCCTGGGATGTGCGCGGCGATTCCGCCTACATCGCGGTGACGCCAATCGACGCCAGCATCAGCAATCGATTTCACATCGACATTCACAAGGCGCTGTCAGGCGACCCGCGTGATGCCCGTCTGGACAACAACGACGCCGTCGTTGGCGGCGATGGCAGCGACGGTGTTGGCGTGATGCATCTGGACTACCAGGACATCCTCGATGCCCGCTTGCGCAACCCACTGCTGATCGCGCCGCAAAGCCCGGCACGCGTACGCTTCTATGCTTCCAGTTTCAACACGACCGGGCATTGGTGGGAGCTTTCCCTGACTCCCGCGGACCGGGTAATTGCCGGCGAGTACACCGGTGTCCCGGGTCAAGGTGATGCGGGCTTGCTTGAGCCGTGGCCCGACAGCACGAATCGCCAACCCGGGCCGGGCCATTCGCCCGCCGAGGATTCCATCAATCTGGTCATGTTCGGCGCCAGTGATGTGCCGTGCACGACCGGTTGGCAAGTACGCGCTGCCGTCACCCGCAGTGTGGCGGGTGTCACCCAGCAGTTCGTGAATTCGGCAAGCACGCTTGACGACCTCATGCCGAGCGATCCGGCATTGGCCGAAACGCTGGTGCATTGGGAAGTGGAATTTCGTACCGATGGCGTGATCCTTCGTTCCGATCCGGAAGAAGACGGAACTTTCGAACTTGTCGAACAGTGGGCGGTTTCAATTCCATGGAATGAAGTGCACCTGCACCTGCTTGGCGTCGCCTACCAGGCCGACCATCACCCGCAGGAACCATGCTTCCTCGGTCACATGCGGGAGTTGCGCTGGCGCGACCTGCGTGCGTGGCCGGTCAAGTATGCGGCGACGGATGTTTTCCCCAAGAACGTGGGTGCGCAACAAATACCAACCGAAACCGGCTGGCGCGCTTATGACCTGCGCGACATCCAGCGTTTCGGAGCGCCGATCAATGGCGTGCCGCAGCCGAATCAAGCGGAGTATTCGGTTGCGCATTCCGGCGCCTGGTGCAATGACCCCGGGTATCCGTGCTTCGACAACGACGCCAGCGTGAACCTCACACTTCCCGTTCCGCCACTTGCCGGTCATGACATTGCACATGCGCGTTTTGTCCACGACGGTCGCTCGGCAGAAGGCAGCAACGCACGCGCAACCTTGCGCATTGGCGGTGGCGTGGTGGGGCAGTTGGCCACTCCCGCAAGTGTGCCTGGCGCGGAAACACAGGCTTGGGTGCGCAGTGCGTTGTCCATCCCTTCTTCTGCCATCGCAGCAAACAACGCCGTCCAACTGCAACTGGATCCCGGTTTCTACATCGATCGAATGGAAGTGGAGCTCGCCTATTCGTCGCAGGCCGCATCCGACCTGCTGTTTGCCGATGGCTTCGAACACGGCGCAACGCTTGAACCCCTGCGTTCCTTGCGCGCCACCGCCGCAGGGAAAAAGTTGCCGACGGTGCGCTTTGGCGAACCGGCCGGCAGCGACTCGCATTGCAGTGGCCCGTGAATCAGGCCCCCAGAATTGAAGGGAACCAAGGCGGCGCGCAAAGCGCTTCGTCAATTTGCTTGCTTGGGGAACCGGGCACGAATGGGCACAAAAAAGCCCGCGACGATGGCGGGCTGATTGCTCGTAAAACGCTGATTTATTTGAGCAATTCTGGTGGCTATGGGTGGACTCGAACCACCGACAGCATTATGAGTGCTGAACTCCAGCCGGCTGAGCTAAATAGCCAAAGGGCCCAACGCTGAGGGTGTGCGTTGCGCACAGGCCGGACATCCGGCAATCAGCGACTTGCACATAACATGGCCATGTTATATAACGCGGCCATGTTAGACGCTGATCGACAAGCGACAGACTCCCGGGCGCGTGAGAAGGCGTTGGCGAGCGTGTTTGCCGACTACGGCTGGTCGGTGGTGCTTGAGCCAGACCATTCCGGGCCTGATCTGCTGGTCTCCAGAGGTCACCAGCGCTATGCAGTTGAACTGAAATTCTCCGCAGAAGGGCGGGCTGATCGGGTCATTCCGTTGCTGTCGCAGGCGATCCTGCAGGCCATGCGCCATGCAGCCCGATTTCCAGCAGCCCAGCCGCTGGCCGTGGTGCGGGTCGGGCGCCTGACGAAGTCCCTGCGCGAGCGTGCGAGTCGCTTCCATGCCAACTACGC
>SHNG01000072.1 GCA_004295005.1 Gammaproteobacteria bacterium | reverse complement strand
GGTCCAATAACCCGGGCGTTCCTTGGCCACGCGCTTCAGGAGATTCTTGATCACCTGTTCCTCATGCGAACCCGAGGCGCTGTTGACCCAGCTTTCGTCACCTTTTTCCAGTTCGTAGCCTTTGTGAATCAGCAGGGTGACATCACCGCCATCATCGACCACGAGTTCCGGACCCTTGCCGCCCGGGAAGCTCAAGGCATCCAGGGTGCAGTCCCAGTATTCCTCCAGGGTTTCGCCTTTCCACGCAAACACCGGCGTGCCGGACTTGGCAATCGCGGCGGCGGCGTGATCCTGGGTGCTGAAGATGTTGCACGAGGCCCAGCGCACGTCGGCGCCGAGATCCTTCAGGGTCTCGATCAATACCGCGGTCTGGATGGTCATGTGCAGCGAGCCGGTCACGCGCACGCCCTTCAGCGGCGCGCTTGCGGCGTATTTCTTGCGGATCGACATCAGGCCGGGCATTTCCTGCTCGGCAATTTCGATTTCCTTGCGGCCCCAGTCGGCCAGGTTCAGATCGGCGACCTTGAAGTCACCACTGGAATGGTTCTTGACGACGGCATTCATGCGTTTCGCTCCGTTTCATTGGGGCGGGCGCGGTTGGAATGGGGATCGCGCACCGAGCCTGTGTCCGGTTCCACAGGAGCCTGCGCGGCAGAAGTCATCCGGCTGCAACGACGCTGCCATCGATTGATCGAATCAATCGTCAGGCTTGCATAGAACCCGCTATGCGCGCCTTCCGATTGACCCGCTGAATCGCGTCAGCGCCGTTTCGCTTCGAATTCATTCTGCCGCGCAGGCTCCCGGCGAAACTGACCTGCAGCGCCCCTCGGCGGCGAGAAAAGGGATTATATCGCTTGTTGCGGATAGAGAGATAGAAGACAACGGGCGAGGGATGCACAGCTCCGTTCAGGATTGCCGTGATTGCCTTCAAGCGGCGCTGCCGGAGTGGTCGGGGTGCGCGATTGGGGGATTTGCCACGGAACCGCGTAATCAGGAGGTGAAACCCAACCTGGAGTCCGCCATGTCAATTTCCCTGCCGATCCGCACGCTCGCAACGTGCGCCGCCATTTGCGCCGCAGCCGGTTTTCCACAGACCGCCCGCGCGGACTACATTTATGGCCGCCTGATTCCGGGTGCGGGCACCCAGGCCAACGGTGCATCCACCAGTGTCGATGTGTCCGCCGATGGTCGCACCGTCGTGTTTGTCAGTACGGCAAACAATTGGGTAGGCGACAGCTACAACGGAACCCGGGCGTTGGCTGTCGATCTCGACACCGGCGACATTGAGGCGGTGTCCTCGACAGGCAGCACGGTGTTTCGTGGCGAGGCTCCGGCCGTTTCGGGCGACGGGCGCTATGTCGCATTCCTTACCCTGAACTCCGCATTCGGGCCGAGCTGGCAGGCACTGCGCAAGGATCGCCAGACCGGCGCGCTGGTCCTGGCCAGTGCCAATTCCGCGGGCCAACCGCCGGCCAACGGCATCAACGACAACACCGTTTCCATTTCGGCAGACGGACGCTATGTGGCCTTCCAGACCGACGCCAATCTCACCGGCATTGAAGTCCCCGATGCCGGCGGGACTGCGCCGACCGGAAGCTCGGGGGAAATCTACGTCAAGGACATGCAGACGGGACAGATCGAGATGGCGTCCATCAAGTCCGATGGCAGCGCCTCCGGCGGAACCTGTCAGTTGCAGCGCCACGCCTTGTCCGCCAGCGGGCGCTACATGGCCATGATCTGCAACGTGGCCATGCTTTCAGGCGCGACCAACGGCCAGGCCTATGTGCGCGACCTGCAAACCAACACGACAGAGTTGATCAGTCGCGGCACCGCGGCGCCGAACGGCACGACGACATTCGTCAACCGCATGGCGATTTCACCGGATGGCAGCTACGTGAGTTTCCAGACCCGCGGATACGGCGGACTGGGCTATGCCGATGGCACCAACATCGAGAGCAACAGCGGGCTCTATCTGCGTGATCGATTCCTCGGCACCACCACCGCAATTCCGCGACCTCCGGTCATTCCATCGGCCAACTACGACAGTTGCAGCATTTCGGACGTGTCCGACATCGGCAACCTGGTATTCGCCTGCAATCATTCCTGGACAGGCGGAGGTGCGTACACACAGGTGTTCTGGTACCTGATCTATGGGCCTGCGCCGGAAATGATCAGCGTCACCGGTGGCGGTCAACCCGGCAACAGCGCCTCCGGTTACACACTTGCGGTCAACGCATCCGGCCTGTCGATGGCGTGGGAATCAAATGCGTCCGACATCGACCCGGCCGACACCAATGGCGCCAGCGACATCTTCGTTCTCGTCGAGGAATCCGTCGTCAACGACACGATCTTTGCCAACGGTTTCGACCCCGCAACGGCTGCGCCGGAGGCAAGCATCATTTCACCCGCGGTGATCAGCCCGATCGGGCACTGACCAGGGTCGATAGGCCGTGCCACCGGATCCCGGACATCGCTTCGCGATTCCGGGATGACGGGCAAGACCAGGGTATCCTCGATCGAGCCTCAGGGAAGCACATCGAATCCGTCGGCAAAAATGGTATCCGAGCATGATGCGGGTACGTCGAATGCCGCCACATTGTCCGCGGTTGAACTGGTCGAGCCTTGCTCCGCCGAAAGCCCCATGCCCCGGCGGGCAAACGCATTCCAGATGTTGCAGGTGTACTGCCCCTGATAGAGGTTGTTGTCGGCCTCCAGGAAAGCGTCGCGGCCATCCAGCAGCCCCGCGTTGCAGGGCTGGATTTTCAATGCCAAGACCAACAGGCGCAGGGAAACATTTTCGCCTCCATTCCCGGTGAGCAGATCGTCGCTTGCGCCGATCTGTCCAACCAGACTCCAGGCCAGATCCCACAGCGCGCTCGCGTAGATCAATCCCATTCCATACACGCTCGAACTCGAACTGTCGAGGTATGTCGACGGGTTGATGGCGAGGTCCACGGAGTAGGGATAGGTTCGGGCGCCAGTACCGGTAACCGGCTGGTTCAGCAGGAAGGTTCCCAGCCCATGCGGGGTGGCTGGGGTTGTCGCGGTGAAATCATTGCTGACCAGTGCAGCAAAGAAATCCAGGTTGCCAATTCTTGGGGAATCGACATTGCCGCCACAGCCCGAACCCAGCAAGCGCGTCTGGACCGCCTGCATGTAGGCGAAGGCCACCACGTCTGCTGCGTAACTTGCACCGCGATCCGGATTGGCTGCCGTCCAAATTCCCAACTGGATCCGGGCCTGGGATCCATCCGTGGGTGCAGTGCTTCCGTTGGCATTGTTGGTGGTGGCACCATCCAGGATCTCGACCTGCACCGGATCGCCGCCCGTGCCACCGCGACCGTAGTTGTTTTCCTGGAAATTGCCGTCGACTTCCTGAAAGCCATGCTGCCAGAGAATGTCGTGGAAACTGTTGACCAGATAGAAGGCATTGGTTGCCAAGGCTGCTTCCTGGCTGGTCGGTGGAAGGGTGTAGGGACTGGCGAGGTAGTCAAACTGCAGCGTGCTGCCACCATCGGGGCCCGGACCGTCGGGCGTGTTGTTTGCATCCGCATCGACGTAGACCCAGGCATTGTTGCCGCGCAGGATCGTGAATTCCGCCCCGCTTGCCCCATTGGTGTCGTGCCAGCCAAAGGGTGATGCATCGAAATCGGCCGGGCCAGTCAACAGCGCCCGAGTGCCATGATCGGGACTGGCAATGGGCAGGGGATACACACGGTACTGCCCGGGCTCAGGCTGGGCATGCACTTCAAGGCAACCCATGCCACAGCAGACCAGCACTCCGGCAACCATGGACCGGTACAACAATGAGCGCCTCATGATCCCCTCCTTCACCCGTGATGGCAGCGAATACCAGGCCACACTCAGGTGGGTATCTTCATCCTCGCCCGCACGCGGGTGCAAGCAGATTCTTGCGATCGCGCCGGTGCGGTTTCGACTTTGTGGGGGCTGATACCAATATGGTGAGACAGCATCAGCCGCAGGGTAGACAGGCGCAGTGCATCCACCGAGGCCACGTTTGTCACCCGTAGAATTACTCCCATGCGCGGAAGCCAAAGTCACTGGTCCCGGACATCGCATCGCGATTCCGGGATGACGGGCAATATCAGGATTTCCTGAGCTTGATGGCTCCGATGTCGGGCGCAAGCAGGCGCGCTGACGGACTGCCCTTGACCTCGCCGAAGCGTTGACCTGCATTCCAGTCGGCAGTGGCAATTTGCAGTTCTTCCGGCGTGCGTGCGACGAAGTTCCACCACAGCAGGATCTCCTCGCTGAAGGGTTCGCCACCAACCAGCAACAGTTGGGCGGCATTGTCGCAGCGCAGGTTGAGCGAATCACGGCCGCTGCCCAGATAGAGCAGGGTGCCGGGTTCCAGGGTTTCGCCGTCGATGACGACACTGCCGCGCAGGGTCATTGCCGCATGTTCGAATCCGGGCTTGAGGGCGATGCGGGTTGATGCCGCCGCATTCGCGCTGAAATCGATACCGACCAGTGGCGAGAACACTTGGGCGGGTGATTGCAATCCGCAGGCTTCGCCGGCAAGCACGGTGATGCGAAAGCCGCCGTCTTCACGGCGGGGAAGCTCGGGGTAGTGGTGGAAGCTCGGTGCACGATGTCGCTCGGCATCGGGCAGGGCGATCCACAATTGCGCGGCATGCATCCGGCCCGGCTCGTCGTTGACTGCGTCCTCGGCGTGGGAAACTCCGTGGCCAGCGGTCATCAGGTTGACCTGGCCGGGGCGAATCACCTGTTCGAATCCGAGACTGTCGCGGTGAAGGATTTCGCCTTCGATCATCCAGGTGAATGTTTGCAGGCCGATATGCGGATGCGAGCCGACATTCAGTCCCTTGCCACGCGCGTAGTCGACCGGTCCTGCATGGTCCAGAAAGCACCAAGCGCCGACCATGCGCGGCTGCCGGTTGGGCAGGGCGCGGCGGATGCTGAAGCCTTCGCCGATTTCCGCAACCCGCGATTCGATGCGTTCGAGAACCGGGCGGCCCGGGCAATCCGCGCAGTCGCGCGAACTGGAAACCGTTGGCGAGGATTCGCTGGCGCTCATGCCGAGTTCTCCCGTTGATGGAAATGCGTCCAGTCGCGGAGTGCGACCAGCAT
>SHNG01000119.1 GCA_004295005.1 Gammaproteobacteria bacterium | reverse complement strand
CCCAAGAGATGACCGCGATGCGCGCCGAGCGGCGCGCTAAAGCTGCGCGCTGATGCGCTGGGTACTCGACACCAACATCGTCGCTTCGGCGATGCTGTGAGGCGGCAAGCCGCTGCACCTGCTGCAGGCCGGCCGCGACAAGCGCGTCGAGCTGTTCACCAGCACGCCGCTCTTGGCCGAACTCACCGACCTGCTCGGACGGCACAAGTTCAAGGCCAAGATCGCCGCATCGGGTTTTTCGGTCGATCAACTGGTCGACCGCTATGCCATGCTCACTGTCGTGGTGCGACCACTGGCCGTGCCGCGCATCGCACGCGACCCCGACGACGATCACGTCATTGCCTGCGCCATTGCCGCACAGGCCGATTTCATCGTCTCCGGTGACCACGACCTGCTTGATCTCGGCCAATATCAGGGAATCGCCATCCTCAACGCCAGTGATGCGCTCGTACGCATCGCATAAGCGTACTTCAGGGCTTTGCTGACGAGTCTCGTGGGGGTTTGCGAATGTTTTGGCTGCCCTGATCCGAGGCTGGTACGGCACAACCGAAACCCATGCCAGACCAACTACTTCCTGAAATCGCTGAAGAATGCGTAGTTGAGTTCAAACGCCTGGACCGGCCGTAGTCCAAGTTCCAGCCTCTCCATCATGTCCGCAAGCTTCTCGCCATCGATGAGTTCTATCGGTGGGGCGCCATCCCGTGCAGCTTCCTTGCGCGCCTCACTCGTGAACGTGCCCGTGGTGATGATGATGCCCTTGTCTGCACGTCCCGACATGGCCCCACGGAAGTCCCTTACCTGTGATGGCGAGACGGATTTTGCGTACCGCTTGCACTGAAACAAGACCTTGAATGACACCAATGGATTGATCTGGAGCACACCATAGCCGTCGATCCCGCCGTCACCACTCTGACCCGTAACGGTTACCTGGGTAAATCCGGCTTCACGCAGCAGGCGCTGGGAGAGCCGCTCGAACCCGGCCGGAGGCAGTGACATCAACACTTCATGCAAAGCCTCCCGGTAATCTGTCGAGACGGCACCCGTCGCTTCGGCAACATCCTCTGCCTCCATCTCTTCTGCTTTCTTCTTCCTGCGCTTGTCCTGGAATACCTTGACCCACTTCGTGAAAATCGCGTGGGCCTGTTCATATGTCAGGTGGGTGTTGTTGCCAGCCTCCGTGAGGCTCCACACACCATACTTGGAGGAATCCAGATAGCCTTCACGGACGAGATAGAACCGCGCCCATGCAACCTGATTCCGGAACCGTGAACTTCCGGACGGAAGCGTCTCGTCCAATACGTGGTTGGGCAACTTCTTCAGCTCCGCAACCTTGTCCGTGGCCTCGTCGACGCTGGCCGAGCCGCCGAGCGCCCGCAATGCATCAAGTAGTGGCCCGAACCACTGGACAAACTGGGCACCCTTCGTTTTCTTGTCTTTGCTCGGAATTGTCATCAGGCTTTCCAGCGTTTTTCCGACGGCAAACGTCCTGGGGAAAGGCTTGCGACCATGTTCGGCCAGCCTGTTCAGTCGCGTCAAGACGAGTCCCGCTCATGCCCGCACTGTTTCCGAATGACGCAACATTCAATCCTGGCGACAGCTTGGTAAGGCGCCCAACCAGCCAAATCGCTAGCACACACCAAGTCCGTGAAGGCTCTTTCCCCGCCGTGCAGGGATAAGGAATCACCCGCATTGCCGCCAGTCCAATGACCCTATATATTTAGGGTATGGACGTTTTGACCCCACGCCAGCAGGAAATCCTCGATTTCATCCGCGAGCGGATCGAGGCAGACGGGGTGCCGCCCAGTCTCATCGAGATTGCGCAGGCGTTCGGTTTTGCCGATCCGAGTTCGGCCCAGCATTTCGTCGCGGCACTGGAAGCCAAGGGTGCGTTGCGACGCGAGCCGGGCAAGCGGCGCAACCTGCGTCTGGTGGATGCCGATGGCCAGCCCGAATCGCGGCGCGGCCAGCGCGTGCCGCTGATCGGCCGGGTCGCGGCGGGTCAGCCGATACTCGCGCAGGAACACATCGAGCGCAGCGTGCTGCTGGATCCGGACATGTTTCGCGTGCGCGCCGATTTTGCCTTGCGTGTGCAGGGCGACAGCATGCGCGATGCCGGCATCCTCGATGGTGACTGGGTGATCGTTGCGCGCAGTGCGGAGGCGCGCAGTGGGCAGATCGTGGTGGCGCGGCTGGATGAGGAAGTCACCCTGAAGCGACTCAAACGCATCCGCAACGGCATTGAGTTGTGGCCGGAAAATCCAGCCTATGCGCCGTTGCGGGTGGATCCGCGCAAACACACCTTCGCCATCGAAGGCATCCTCGTCGGCCTGTTGCGCAATTCCAGCCCATGAACGCGCCCGCGCTGCAACAGGTATTGCACGATCCGCGCATCTGGCGCGGTCCACAACATGCCGCGATCGCGGCGGTGGCGAGCGGTCATGTGGAACTCGATGCACTGTTGCCGGGCGGCGGCTGGCCGCTGGCTGCGCTATCGGAAATCCTCATCGAAGCCGATGGCATGGGTGAGCTTGCATTGCTGATGCCGACCTTGGCCGCACTCAGCCAGGGCGAGCGGCCCATCGTGCTGGTCGATCCACCCTACCTGCCCTACCCGGTGGCCTTAGCCCAACTCGGTGTGCGCAGCGCGCGCGTGCATGTCGTGCATGCGCAGGGCAAGGAGGCCTGGTGGGCGGCCGAGCAATGCCTGTCCAGTGGTGCCTGTGCTGCCGTGTTGTGCTGGCCACAGGGCATCGATGAACGCGGCTTGCGTCGCCTGCAACTGGCGGCCGCCAGCGGGCAATGTCTGGCTTTCGTGTTCCGCGATCAGCAGCATGCCGCGCAGTCCTCACCCGCTGCCTTGCGCCTGTGCATGCACAGCGGCTTGCGCGTGCAAGTACTCAAGTGTCGTGGCCGCGCGCCGGTCCAGTCCATCGCCCTGCGCGATGTTGGTTTGGCGTAACGATCATGCAATCCCTGATTCCCCTGTCGGCATGGTCGTCTTTCCTGGTGCTTTCGCGCTCTCTGTGGAGAAAGCACGCACAAGATCAAAAGCTTTCGACATCGCCTGCGGCGCTGTCGAGCCACTTTTCTTTGAGTCGGCAAAGAAAAGTAGCCAAAAGAAAGCCGACCCGACGTCCACGCGGCAGCTGCGCTGCCGTTCCCTGCGTTGCTCGGAATCCAGCGGCCGGCGCGAACTCGGCCATCCATGGCCTCAAACATGCGCGCCTTTCCCCGCCGGATTCCTGTGCTACTCGGCGCTACCACGGGACTGAAGATCAAAAGCTTCTCCTCGCCCCGGCTCGGCGGCGCCGCAGGCGATGTAGAAAGCTTTTGCTCCTGCCCTTGTCTTGCCCGAAAGATAAGGAGAGACCTCAACCCTCACCCACCATCCGCCGTGGCGGACGGTTCCCCCTCTCCCGCGCGGGGGAGAGGGCAAGTCGGTGTCCCGCAGCGTACGATGCGCATTGATGAATCACGCACATGCTGTGGGCTGCCCTTCTGCTTCCGCAACTGGCCATCGACGCCGCCCTGCACGGCGGACGTGATGCGGATTCCGCGTTTGTCCTGATCGACGGACCGCTGCAACGCCGTCATGTGGTTGCCGCATCGAATGTCGCAGGAGCTGCCGGCATTCGCCCCGGGCAAGCGCTGGCTGCGGCGCAAGCCTTGTTGCCCACGCTGCACAACGCGCCCATCGACCACGCCGCCATGCACAGCCTGCGCATGGGTGTGGCCAGCATCGGCTATGCGGTCAGCGAGCAGGTCAACCTGCGCGAGCCCGATGCGGTGCTGGTGGAAATCGGTGCCAGCTTGCGCTGCTTTGGTGGTTGGCCGCGCATCGCACGCATCCTGCGCACGCGCCTGCATGCGCTGGGCGTGACCCATCAGCTTGGTGTGGCGGTGACGCCGTTGGCGGCGGTGCTGGCGGCGACCAAAAATGATGGATGCATCGTCGATGCCGATGCGCTGAAGACGATGCTGCACGATCTGCCGCTGCACCACGCTCGCCTGCAAGCCGCGCAGGTGACTGCGCTTGAAAGCATGGGGCTGCGCCGATTGGGCGAGCTGCTGGCCCTGCCGCGGGCCGGCCTGGCTCGACGTTTTGGCACAAGCCTGCTCGATCATCTGGATCGCCTGTGCGGGCACAAGCCTGATCCGCTTGAGAACTGGCAACCGCCGGCACGCTTTTGTGCGGGAATGGAATTCGATGCCGAGCTGCACGCGACTTCGGCAATCCTGTTTCCGCTGCGTCGGCATCTCGAACAACTGGCGGCGTTCCTTGCCTGTCGCGACGGCGGCGTGCAGCGGTTTGAAATCCACCTGCTGCATGCGCGCGGCGAGACCACCCGGCTGCACATCGGTTGCAGCCTGCCCGAACGTGATGCGCAGCGCCTGTTCGAACTGGCCAGACTCAAACTTGATCGCACCCAATTGTCCGCACCAATCACCGGCCTGCGTGTCGTCGCCACGCGCCTGCCGCCCTTCGTGCCCTTGCGCGGTGATCTGTTCGAGCGTCAGGCCAGCGCACTGAGCCAATGGCAAACCCTGGTTGATCGCCTGCAGGCCAGGCTCGGCGATGCGGCGTTGAGCACACCCATCGAACAGGCCGATCATCGCCCCGAGAAAGCCTGGACTGACGCAGCGGGCGCTGTACCCGCACACATCGATTGCGGACCGCGCCCGCTGTGGCTGTTGCCACGCCCGATTCCGCTGCGTGATCACGCACCGCGCGTACTGAGCGGACCGGAACGCATCGAAAGCGGTTGGTGGGATGGTGATCAGGCTGGCCGCGACTACTACGTGCTGCAAACCTCACTCGGCCAACGCGCCTGGGCCTTTCGCCCCGCCGGCGGCACGGACGGCCCGTGGTTGCTGCATGGGTGGTTTGCGTGAGGACTCATGAAATGATCGAAGCAAGCGCATCACTTTCAGCATCCAGGGACAGGACTGGAACAGGCTCCTTGCCCGCTGTGCAGCGACCAACCTGGGCCCCACCCTCACCCCAACCCTCTCCCGCCAGCGTGAGAGGGGGCAAAAGTGTGCACGACAGCGATTGCATCCCGCCAGCGGGAGAGGGAGCAAAAGCTGTGCACGACTCCGATTGCATCCCGCCAGCAGCAGAGGGAGACAAGACCGAAGCATTTTTCATTCCCCTCTCCCGCTGGCAGGAGAGGGTGACATGGCTTCTTTTCATTCCCCTCTCCCGCTGGCGGGAGAG
>SHNG01000183.1 GCA_004295005.1 Gammaproteobacteria bacterium | reverse complement strand
TTTGCTCGTCATCCCGGAATCGCGAAGCGATATCCGGGATCCAGTGCCTTTGCATTTCAACCAGTTGCGAAAAAATCACTGGGTTCCCGCCTTCGCGGGAACGACGAAGATTGGGATTAATCAGAGTTTCCTTAGGCGTCATACCAAGCATTCCGGAGAGCCGATATGGACAAAGACGTCATCCTGAAGCGATTCGAGCAGCCCGACGAGACGAGGATCCTTAAGCTGGGTAAGTTCGAGATCGTTCGCCTTGGAGGGATGACCATCGGACGAGCGACCTATGAGCCTGGCTGGAAGTGGTCTTTGCATGTTGGCCCTGAGCTAGGGCTTGATCGCTGCCCGGTGGAACATGTGGGCCTTGTGATTTCCGGTGAGGCTACAGCCGCGTTCGCTGACGGACGTATCATCCCGCTCAAAGCCGGGGAGTTGTTCTACATTCCTCCCGAGCCGCATGATAGTTGGGTTGTCGGCAATGAGCCGTACGTATCCCTGCACTTCATGGGTGCGGACAAGTACGCAAAATGATTCCCAAGGAAACTCTGAACAAATACGCACACCATTCTTTGCGAGCAAGCTCGCTCCCACAAAATCAAGCGATGGTGGGAGCGAGCTTGCTCGCGACAATGCTTGTTCAGACCTTCCCAAACAATTGATTCAAGCCGACGCCGCTTTGAATCACCCCGGAAACCCCGGAGGCTGTCATGTGTGAGTCAAGCCGCCTTGGCTTGACCTGCGCTTTGCCGATGGCAGTTGGCTTCGACCCCTGCTGGCGGGATGTTCCCGACCGGCTCCAGCAGGCGCTGGTGATTGAACCAGTCAATCCACGTCAGTGTGGCCAGTTCCACCGCTTCGCCCTCTTCCACGATTGACGATGGATCACCTCGGCTTTGTTCAGACCGCTGGTGGTATACTCGCTATTCGTCAAAATGCCCGGTCATTCTGGCCACTGAAATACCGACAATCACCTTGACTCACTTGCTGTTGGGGCGCTGGCTACGCGAAATCGGCCCATTCGGCATCGGCGGGGGAAGGTCGTCGTTCGGCGTGCACGAGTGGTCGTAGTCCCAATTTAGTCCGGGCTTGTCGCGGTAGGCACGCGCCATGGCGCTGCAGTATTCCGCGTTGTTGGTTTCCTTTTGTGTATACGCGAACAACGTCCACGCGTCGAATGAGTCGGGGTAGGCGTCAAGCATGCGATGTGCCATCGCGACCGCATCAATTTGGCGGTTGAGGTGTTTCTGATAGAGGACGATCAATGCT
The DNA here is from genome assembly GCA_004295005.1 of Gammaproteobacteria bacterium. Lineage (GTDB taxonomy): Bacteria > Pseudomonadota > Gammaproteobacteria > Xanthomonadales > Rhodanobacteraceae > Dokdonella. The sequence goes on along the minus strand of SHNG01000183.1, from coordinate 4,005 downwards.
GACATTGCATGCGCATTGCGTGGATTGACCTCGATCATCTTCTCGTTCAGTGCTGCCGCGGCGTCAAACCGGCTCGATGCAGTCAGAGCCTGCGCATATTCCTCGAGGTCCGGTGTCGTCGGCGAACCGAGATCAGCGGCGCGCACCATGTAATCATGCGACCACTCGGGTTGCCTCGCAAGTTGCAGCGCGAGCGCGGCGCGCATGTAATTTCCGACGGTTGGCTCAAAGCGCACAAGCGGCGTGATGAGAGGGGCATCCGCTTGCACCTGAAACAGTTGGCCCATGTTGTCAAGTGCAAAGTTGTCGGGCGCGATGGCGAGGATTTCGAGGTAATCGTCGCGGGACAGATGGCGCCGGCTGGCGAGCGCGTAGTAATAGCGTACGCGCGCCGCGACGAGCGCCATCAGCGGGTTGCTGGCTTCGCGCGCCTTTGCGGCATCGGCGATTTCCTCAAGCTCCTCTCTCGAACCGCCCCACAGCGGCGAGGCTTCCTTTGCCCAGAAGATGTAGGCGCGGTATTCGTCAGGAGCGATCACTACTGCCTTTCGTCCGAGTGCCGCGATCTCCGCTCGGCTGCCACCCATACGAGCTGTCGCGGGAATCAGGTAGGTCGCAGGCACGATGAAGTCCGGCTTGATCGCCAACGATGCCTTCAGGTCGCTCACAGCGCCCGCCATGAGCCACTTCATGGCGTCGAAATTTTCCTGCGGCGTGTCTGCGGTGGACATGGTGCCGCGGGCCTCGGCGGCGGTGCGGTAGCGGAACACGCCGCGCGCGGCAAGTGCATATGCACTATGCGGCGAGGTCTTCACCCAGCGTTCGAGAACACTCCCAATTGCCGGATTGCTGCTCTCAAAGCGCTGCTCAAATGCTCGGAACAGAATCCCGCGCCGCTTCGGATCCGATACGTCCTGTGCTGCGTAGTCCTGGAACGTGGCGTCAACACTTGTGCTGTCACCCGCGGCGAGCTTCGCGTCGATCTGGTCGATAGTGATGATGTCGAGCGCCGTCAATCGGCAGCGCGCGGCGACGAACGCTGGGCTCCAGTGCAAGGGCGACACATCGGGAAAATCAAGGCAACGCTTAAGCGGATCGGCAACCTTGTCGGCCGCACGCAGGGCCGCGATTCGCGCGTTGCGGTTAGCGTGTTCCGATTCGTGCTTGGCCTGGAATTGCGCCGCTTTTTGGCGCACGGTTTCAGCAAGACGTTCAATACGCCAGCGGTTGTAGCCGAGAATGGATCCAACTACCAACAGGACGATGCAGGCAGTCGCGAAGATGATCCTGATCAATGAACGCATCGTTACTCCCAAACGCGTGCCGAAATTCGGCCCGTCGGCATCACGCATCTATCATGTTCGTGCCTTGCCGCCGGGACTCTAGCGTTTCCGAAGAAAAGATGAAAAGCCGAAATCCAAAAACCAGAGGCAAGGTTCACATGCATGCACAGCCAAAAAGAGCATGCCCTACGGCGCTGGTTTCATCTACAAGGACAACCAGTCCGTTTACCGGTTGCGGACTTATTGTTTCACGTGACCGGACAGCCGTGCCACCTCCACGTGGCCGCTATAGCCGGGGCCATCCACCCATGGGGCGTTGATCGGTTTGCCGGAGCCAATTTGAATCACCCCGGAAACCCCGGAGGCTGTCATGTGTGAGTCAAGCCGCCTTGGCTTGACCTGCTCTTTGCCGATGGTAGTTGGCTTCGACCCCTGCTGGCGGGATGTTCCCGACCGGCTCCAGCAGGCGCCGGTGGTTGAACCAGTCGATCCACGTCAGTGTGGCCAGTTCCACCGCTTCGCCCTCTTCCACGATTGACGATGGATCACCTCGGCTTTGTTCAGACCGTTGGTGGTTTCCGCCAGTGCGTTGTCATGGGAATCGCCGACACTGCCCACGGAAGATTCAATATTGCCATCAGCCAGTCGTTCGCTGTAGCGGATCGATATGCAAAAACATCCTTTGCCGAATTGATCGCGACGGTGGTCGCAGCAGCGGATTTCGGCGTAGCATTGATGGCGGATTCCTTTCGTGATCCCGTGTGCGGAGACCATGCTCCTGCCTGGCTCATCGAAGGCTGGTGGCGACGCGGAGGGAGTCCATTGGATCATTCAAGCCGAACTTGCTCCGCTCCATCACACAGGTCGGCCCAGGGCCTACTCACCATGAAACCTGCTGGTCATCGCGTTCTTGTCACGGGTGGAGCGACCGGTATCGGATTTGCCATTGCCGAGAAGTTTCACGCCGCCGGGAATCAGGTCATTCTCGTCGGCCGATCCGAGGCCACGCTTGCCAGGGCGGCTGCTGCGCTTCCGGGTGCCGAAACATGTGTGACGGACATTTCTGTTGCCGAGCATAGAGAGCGGCTGGTGCAGCGATTTGCCGACATCACCGTGCTCATCAACAACGCGGGAATTCAGATCAACAGGCCAATTGCCGAATGCTCACCTGCCGAGATCGAGCGCGAGCTCAGCATCAACTTTCTTGCACCCGTAATGCTGATTCGCGATTTCCTGCCAACGCTTGTCGGGCAACCTTCGTCGGCCATCGTCAACGTTTCTTCCGGGCTGGCCCTGGTGCCCAAGGAAGCCGCCGCGATCTACTGTGCATCGAAGGCGGCACTTCACAGCTTTTCCAAGACACTGCGTTGGCAGCTTGCAGGAACAGGCGTGAGCGTATTTGAGATATTGCCGCCACTGGTCGACACTGCAATGACCGCAGGCCGGGGCAAAGGAAAGATCTCCCCTGCCAGGCTTGCCGACGAATTCTGGGACGGCTTCATGTCGGATCGCTGCGAGATGTTGATTGGCAAGACCAAACTGCTTGCCTTCATCAATCGTCTCGCGCCTTCGGTTGCCGAAAGGATCATGCGCCGTGGCCTGTAGGCCAATCCCCTTGTTACACCCGAATTGAGCGTTGCCTTAAGATTGAGCCACCATCGCGGCCACGTCGTTGACCTGTTTGATTTGGGAAAAGGAATGGGTGGGGGGGGAGTGGTGACCAACCGGATTTTCGTCTACGGAACCTTGGCCCCCGGGCGGCCCAATGAGCACGTCCTGTCATGCGTCTCCGGAACCTGGGAGCCCGCCACGGTTCGCGGAACGCTGGTCGAGGAAGGATGGGGAGCGGCTGCCGGCTACCCTGGAATCGTGCTTTCCGAAACAGCCGGCAAGGTGCACGGCCTGGTGTTCACCTCAACGGAGCTTGCCGAGCATTGGGATCGACTCGACGCGTTCGAGGGCGATGGCTACGTTCGCTTGCTCGTGGTCGCCACCCTGGCCAGCGGAGATTGCGTCGATGCGTACGTTTACGCCTTGTCCCGATCCCCTCCAACCCTGTCCGTCGGCGAATGACAGCCCGAAAAGAGATTTCCGCTGCCTCGCGCTGCGGATTGCCCATGCGTTGAACGAATCACCTTTCGCGGATGTTCTCCATGATCGACACCAGCAGAAACGATCAAGCGGATACGCAACCCCGCCATGAGATGCATGGCTTGTATCCGAAGGCGGAGTCGGTTGCGGATTTCCACAATCGCCTGGCTGCCGTTCATGCCCGTATCGCAAGGGCCTGTCAACGCGCGGGGCGGGACCCGGCAAGTGTTCGACTGCTGCCGGTCAGCAAGACCATGGACGAGACAAGCATCCGCCTTGCGTATGCCGCAGGATTGCGTTTCCTGGGTGAGAACAAGGTGCAGGAGGCTTTGCGCAAATGGGAAACGATGTCGGACCTGGCCGACTTGCAATGGTCGATCATCGGCCATCTGCAGACCAACAAGGCCAGGCTCGTGGCGCGCTTTGCCAGCGAATTCCAGGCGCTCGACAGCCTCAGGGTCGCCGAGGAACTGGACCGCCGCCTGCAGGTCGAAGGGCGCGCAATGGATGTCTTCGTGCAGGTGAACACGTCCGCTGAGGCCAGCAAGTTCGGCCTGGAACCGCATGCGGTTGCAGGCTTCCTGCGCGAGATGCCGGCTTTCTCGGCCCTGCGCGTGCGTGGCTTGATGAC
>SHNG01000018.1 GCA_004295005.1 Gammaproteobacteria bacterium | reverse complement strand
TTCCCGATCAGGTCAAGCTTCCGATCGTGCTCAACATGATCGCTGCCCTTTTTGGCAACGCGATCATTTTCCTTCTGGTGCTGGATGGATACCTGCGCGCAGCGCATCTGATCGTGCTGGTTGCCGCCGAAACGCTGTTGCTCCTGATCATGAGCCGCGCGCAACTGCTGCTGGTGCCGCAACGCGATTGGCCGGAGCAACCCAAGCCGTGGTCGGAACGCTGGCCGATCCTCGCGTTTGGCGTGTTCTGGATCTGCGGCGCGTATTCCATCACCCTGCTGTTCATCAACGGCTGGGGTGATCTGCTTGAACTCATCCGTTCCCGCGAAGCATGGATCGCAGCCTGGCTCCACATTCCACTGGCCTGCACGCTGCTGATTGCACTCGTTCAGGCTTTGGCCGATTACCGACACTATCGGCTCCATGGCGGACCTTTTGTTTCCAGCATCCTGCCCGATGCCCTGGGTCGACTGCTCACCCTGATCCTTGGCGGCATTCCGTTCGCGATGCCGTTTTTTGCCGTTACCTTCGGCGGCTTCAAGGCAGTCGAGTATGTGGCGAGGAAGGCCCGCATCGAACCCGCGCTGGCGGCAGTCGTCTCGGTGGCCATGCTGGTGGTGGCCTACGTGGCCTTCGCCTTGGTTGAGCTTCTGATCCGGCATGGCGTGGCCGGATGGCTGATCGGTTTCCTGCTCGCCAAGCTGGCCGCGGAAATGGCCATTGCCGCGATTCCGCTGGCCATGAGCGAAGCAGCAAAAGAGCCGGCGCAAGCCCGCGTTGTACAAGATCCATCCTGAGAACGGGCGTACGCCAGGAAGGTGCGTTCGACCCTTGAATGCCTTGAACACTGCTGGCACCAATCCATGCAGAAGCTTGCGCCTACAACCCGGAGGGAATAAGCATGTTCAACTCTGACCGCAGTGCAGTTGTTCTTTCCATCGCCCTTGTGTTTGGAACCATCCTGGCATCACCCGTGCAGGGCGCACAGCTTGTCTCGCACTGGAACCTCGACGAAACAAGCGGCACCCAGGCCGTTGATAGCGGGCCCGGTGGCCACAACGGCACGTTGGCCGGTGGCGCAAGCTTCGTGCCGGGTCAGGGAATCCTGGGCGGTGCCCTGTCCATGGTTTCTGACACGGGTTCCCTGGTCAACATGGGCAATGTGCTCGGCATCGCCCAGTTCCCCAGTGGAGCCTTTTCCATTGCCGCCTGGGTTCGCAGCAGCACGCCAGGCGACCAGAATCAGGCCATCGCCAGCAAAGCCAATCTCACCAGCGAGAGTGGTTTCCTGTTCGGATTCAATCCGGTTGGCGGCGGCTCTGAAGGCTCGGCACTGTTCTTCATTGTTGATGCGACCCCCGAAGCCACCCTCTCGACCACGCCGGTCAATGATGGCCAATGGCACCTCGTAGTGGGCACCTACGCGCCCCCGCCGGGGATTTCATCCATTTTCGTGGATAGCGGACCGGCGGAAGGTACGGTCGCAAGTCCTGTCTTCACCGACAACAGCTCCAGTTTCCTGCTGGGCGGCGTAACCGTGAGCTCCCAGCCCGTTGCGTACCTGACTGGATTGCTTGACGAGGTCTATGTGTTCGATGGTGTATTGAGCCAAGCGGAAGTCGATGCGCTTTACTCCGTCGAAGGAATTTTCTACAACGGCTTCGATTGATCCCTGCATCCACTACCGGGAGTTTTCCATGCCACTGCAATCCGCTCCGGAATGGTCGGTCTCGCGCTGGTTCAATGCGTCCCCTGGATTGAGCCTTGCCGACCTGCGCGGGCGCGTGGTTTTTCTGCACGCATTCCAGATGCTCTGTCCCGGTTGCGTGCAGCACGCGGTTCCACAAAGCCTGAAGGTGGCCAGTGCATTCTCGGCAACCGACCTCGTCGTGATCGGCATCCACACCGTGTTCGAACATCATTCGGTGATGGGCCCTGATGCACTATCCGTGTATCTCAAGGAAAACCGCATCGCCTACCCGGTGGCGGTGGATGCCTACGAGGACAACGATTGCGCGCGCCATCCGCTGCCACTCACCATGCAGGCCTACGCCATGCAGGGCACGCCCACCTTGATCCTCATCGACCGCCAGGGTCGCTTGCGACGCAAGCATTTCGGCCTGCTCGATGACCTGCGCCTTGGTGCGGAGATTGCCACGCTGCTGGCTGAGGGCCCTGGCTCAGGTCAGGGCCGCTGAACGCGTTGGCCAGGGCGGGCATGCCCTTCAGGCCTGCCAGGATCAGAATGATCGGCTGAGCTGGACTCCAAACGAATACTGCATGTTGTAGACGGTCTCACCCCAGATCAGGGTTTGCGCCGTCGTCGAAAGGGTGTAGCGATCGTTGATCTGGTAATCCATGCCCAAACCCACGTTGAAGTACTCATGGCGGGAAATCTGGTCGTGGTGATAGAAGATCTCGCTTTGCGCCAGGCGCGGATCGTCGGTGGTGATGCCCTTGCCGCGCTTCCAGGTGGCAAAGGACTTGACAGCTGTGCGCTCGTTGATGAACCAACCCAGCTCCACATCCAGTTTGTAGTGATCGACGCTGATGCCGAGGGTCTTCTCGACGAACACGCGATTCAGGGCAGTCCGGTAATACAGGTTGGTGAAGTCGAACTGGTGGGCAAGTTCCGCACCCACCTCGAGTTTGACCAGGTTCTGCCCCACCGCCGACTGCGCAAAGAACGGGTAGTTGTGGCTGGGCACCTGCAAGGTTATCGAAGGTGTGAGCTGATAGTTGCCGATGGTCGTGTGGTAGGCGACGCCGAAATGCCAGTCCTGCCACGCGCCATGTCGATTGCCATCGTCGAGAAAACGGGATTCCGGATGTTCGGGCGATGGCACCCGAATGGCCGGATTCTGGCAGGCCTCCGGTACCCGGGTTGGACAGTGCGGCGCCCCACCGAGATAACGGCTCTGGACGAATGGAATGGCGAAGTGCACCGACCATTGGTCGGCAAAATGGTATTCCCCGCCCAGGTTGATGCCATGGATGCGCACGGTACCGATGTCCCGCGGATTGCCGTCGTGCTTGAGGAAGCCGTTGACCAGGGTGTTCTGATACGCGATGGAGATTGCGCCGTGCCCACGCATGGACTCTGCATGCGTGCCACTGCCCAGAGCTTCCGATTCCTGTCCGGCATGGGATTCTTCCGCAGTGGTGTCCTTGGTGTGCTCCTCGGGGGGATGGGCCCACGCGGGAATCGAAACAGCCAGACCGAGAACTCCGACCAGCGGCAGCAAGCGGCCAGGCTTGCGGCCTCCCGGCTTCCGTCCATGGCTGCGTGACGCGGCCTTCATGTACCGCTCGCCTTCATGCTCTTTTCGATGGACTTGAGGAATTGGTTGAGACTGCTGTCCGTCCTCACCAGTTGCGGGAAGCGCTCGCGCATGGCGCGTTCATCGCTGGCATCACGGTCAATCACCGGAATCAGGATCGATTGCCGCGAAGCCGCTGCCAGCTCCCGGCTCACGGCATCCACGTCCGCAGCCAGCGTGATGATCACGTCGAAAGAGTGTTCGCCCAAGGCCTTGGTGAGTTCGGTCTCGTTGTTGATCATTGTTACCCTGTGCCCCGCCTTCTCCAGGTTGTCGTGGAAGCGCTGGCGCTCCGCTTCCGGTCGCGCCGAATCATGGCTGGAGTAGACCAGAACCTCGGCCGGGTTCCGGGTCACGAACGCCTGGTAGCGCAGCGCGCCGCCCATCCGGTACATCACCTCGCCGCAGGCTTTGGCGGGTTCGGGTACGGCAGCCATCGTCAAAACCGCCAGCGCAACAGGCAGAATGCGAAATTCGTTCATGTCATGGCTCCTTGGAGGTTGGTTGGGGGGGCTCATTTCCGGGACTCGTGGATTCCATACCGGAATTCCCGGGGGAAATTACAGCTTCGGCGGTTACCGCAAAAAACACCGGCGTGGCCCATTGGGTCTTGGATGCTTCAAGGTCGATGGAATCTATCAGCCGATCGGGGTGCGGGTTGGGCAGGCGCGGCTTGTTGATGAGCATCTGCCGCAATCCACCGGTCAACCTCAAGTGGTCACCGCGCACCCAGGCTACGCTTCCCAAGCCAGGATCCGTGGCGGACACATCACGCCCGGTTCGGATTGGCAACAAGGTGCTGCTGCCGTCGCGGTAGTGCACGCGCACATTCGCGTAGTCGTACTGTTCGGCTGTGGGCGCGCTCGTGGGTGCAAACATCAGCACATGGAATGCCGCTATCGGCATCGAGGGCACCTTGATGCCAACGGATCGAAGGGGAAACATGCCTTGATCGCCACCGCTACCGTCACCCCAGCGTAATTCCAGCGAACCGCGCAGGTCATAGTCGGTTCCGGCAAGGTGAACCAAGCCCCAAGGCATTTGACTGGCGCTTGTGAACACCGAATCCATCAATTCACGCTGCGTGGTTGGTGCACCGCCATAGGCCTGGGTGAGGTCGAGCATCAGCGAACTGGTATGCGGATCACGCCTGGGGATGGGCTCGCCTCCCACCGTGCGGTCGGAGGGCAGCTCTGGTCGAGTTTCCGCGCCGCGCCAGGCTATCGACGCCTGCCTGCGGAGATGATCCCGCTCCGCCTTTTCCGGCAAAGCAAGAACGTGCTGGCTCTGTTGCGCTGGACTCAGCAAAGATGCGTCCCGACGTATCTCATTCGTATCTCGCAGATCGGCGGCAATTGGCCACAGCAGCCAATGACCCTGCAGGGCTCGACCGAGCAATTGAGTATCGTCCGGAGAAAACGCCAGCTGCGCCGGAAAATCACCCACGCCCAGGTTGGAGCGCAGCGGTGGTCCCACCGGAGCCAGGCTTTCGGCATCGTAGAGCTGGACATCCCGTCCATTGGCGAGGGCAACCAGACGTCCGTCGTGGCTTCGCGCGAACACGGAAGTTGCCTGAGATCGCGTCAGGTGCATGAGGGGATGTTCATCGGATGCGCCCGGATCAAGCACGATCCGATCATTTGCGACCAAGAGGGGCTTGCCTTGCAGATCAAAAACTCCAATCGGAAACACCCCGGGCAGCTGCCGCCGCTCCAACACCGCGCCGTTTTCCGCTTTCCAGCGAATCAGGTCGGCTTCTTCGGCCAGCGCTTCGTCGACACTTCTCGCCGTGAACCACAGTTCGCCATCGGCAGAAAAGCTGGCCCAACTGACGGGCCGTTCCGGGTCATGCGAAAAACGCCCCAGCAGATTCAAACCGTGGCTGCTGATCACATCCGTGCTGCCGTTTGGTGGGCCGCTGGCGAGCATGCGCGTCCCATCCGGGGAAAGCTCCAACTGG
>SHNG01000193.1 GCA_004295005.1 Gammaproteobacteria bacterium | reverse complement strand
TCGTCAAGGACCGCCCTGGCCACGACCGGCGTTATGCCATCGATGCATCGAAGATCAAGCGCGAACTCGGCTGGCGGCAAAGCGAATCCTTTGAATCCGGCCTGGCCCGCACGGTGGATTGGTATCTTGCGCACCAGCCCTGGGTCCAGCGTGTGCTGGATGGCAGCTACCGCATGCAGCGCCTCGGCGAAGGCTGATTCAGAGCGAGCGTTCGACGGCGTAGTCGGCGAGGAAGAGCAAGGCTTCGCGTGCCGAACTGTCCGGCAAGTCGGTCAAGGCGAGCTTGGCCGATTCCGCGTAGCGACGCGCGTGGGCGTGGGTGAATTCGATGGCACCGGAATCTCGGATTGCCGAAACGATGTGCTCAAGCGAATCGAGGCCACCGGATTCGATGGCGCGGCGGAGGCTGGCGGCTTGCACCGGAGGACTGTTGGCAATGGCATGGATCAGCGGCAAGGTCGGTTTGCCTTCTGCAAGATCATCGCCAATGTTCTTGCCCAGCGTGTCCGCGTCGGAGACATAGTCGAGCATGTCGTCGGCGATCTGGAACGCGAAGCCGAGATCAAGGCCATAGCGGGCCAGGGCTTCTTCCTGGCGTGACGGCAGGCCGGCAAGAACTGCGCCCAGGCGGGTCGCGGCCGAGAACAGCACGGCCGTCTTGCGTTCGATCACGTCGAGACAGGCCTGTTCGGTGGTATCGGCATTGCCGATGTTGAGCAATTGCAGGACCTCGCCTTCGGCAATGCGGTTGGTGGTATCGGCGAGGATGCGCATGATGCGCATGTCATCCAGCTCGACCATCATCTGGAAGGAACGCGAGTACAGGAAATCGCCCACCAGCACGCTGGCGGCATTGCCCCACAGCGCATTTGCGGTCTTGCGTCCGCGGCGCAGGTCCGATTCGTCGACCACGTCGTCATGCAGCAAGGTCGAGGTATGGATGAATTCGATCAGCGCGGCCAGTGGAATGTGGTGATGGCCGCGGTAGCCACCGGCATGGGCGGCCAACAGGTGCAGCATCGGGCGCAGGCGCTTGCCGCCGCTGCCGATGATGTGTTCGGAAATCTGGTTGATCAGCACCACGTCGGACGCCAGACGGTTGCGGATCAGGGCATTGACCGCAGCCATGTCGGGCCCCGCCAGGGCCTGGACGTCGTTGAAGCTGTGAATGGTCTGGCGGTCGATGCTGGAGGCAGAGCTCAAGGGAGTTTCCCCATGCGGATGCGCTGAGTATAGCCGGCAGCGGAGTCCGTTCGATGGCATTGCGGCGATGTGCGCACCCGCTTCCCGGCGCGCGTGCATGTATCATCGCGATTCCGGTTTTCCGTGAACGGACCGGCTGGCGGCGGCCTTCGGCGTTGTCGGAAAGTTCGCAGGTCCACTTGAAATTCGAGGAGCAAGGCAATGGCAAGGGGAGTCAACAAGGTGATTCTGGTGGGCAATCTGGGTGGTGATCCCGAGGTCAAGTACACCGGCGGCGGGACGGCGGTGTGCACGCTGAGCGTGGCCACCTCGGAATCCTGGAAAGACAAGCAGACTGGTGAGCAACAGGACCGCACCGAGTGGCACCGGGTGAAGATGTTCGGTCGCCTCGCCGAAATTGCCGGCGAGTACCTGAAAAAGGGCCGTCAGGTCTACATTGAGGGCTCGCTGCGCACCGACAAGTACACCGACAAGGAAGGCATCCAGCGCTACAGCACCGACATCATCGCCAACGAAATGCAGATGCTGGGTGGCGGCGGCGAAGGCGGTGGCAGTCGTGAGGGTGGTCAGCGCCAGGAACGTGGCCCAACGCGTGGTCCGCAGGCAGTCCCGCAACGTACGGCGGCGGCGCCCCTGCCGGATGACGGGTTTGGCGACGACGATATTCCGTTCTGACGAGTCATTGTGGGGTGAATCCAACCTTCACCCCGAGCGTGCAGTTGGCGGAAAAAAAAGGCAGCCCGTGAAGGCTGCCTTTTTGCTATCCAGGGTGGATCGCTTGCCGTCAGTCCGGGAGCTTGCGCGAAAGCGTGTAGGCAACCAGGTTGCCGGCTCCGGTGGCTCCCAGCAACAGGGCTACCACGCCGGGCGTGAGATGACGCCAGTTGAAGGCCTCCATCACGGCAAAAGCGATGGCCAGGATGATCAGGATGGCACCCCAGCGCAGGGTGGCGTGGCGTCGGCGCGTCTCATCAGCCTTGATGATCGAGGAAATCAGCTCCTGGGAGACATTGGAGGCCACCAGTTGCTTGCGTACGCGGGCATCCACCACGGCCTTGATGGCATAGGTGATGCAGACAAACAGGGAAATCGGGATGAGGTAGTCAAAGTTGTCCATGGTCGGTTCTCGTTGGCACGTCGGGTGCGAAACAGGAGATACGGGCATGTTGCCGCCGGTTGCAGGCCCTGGGAACCCGCAGGCACTTGCAACCGGATTGGCAACGGGCGTATCTCATGGCTCATGGATGCGGACTCCCACACGCTTGCCGATGACCAGGCCCTGGTCGATGACGTGCTCGCCGGCAGGCCGGGCGCCTTCGAGCGCCTGGTCACCCAATATCAGAAGCTGTGCTGGCATGTGATTCATCGCATGGTCCGGCAGGCCGAGGACACCCAGGATCTGTGCCAGGAAACCTTCCTGCGCGTGCACCAGTACCTGCATCAATATCGCAGCGAAAGTGCCTTGAAGTCCTGGATTGCCCAAGTGGCTTATTCGGTGGCAAAGCGACATCTGGAGCGCAAGCGCATCCCGATCGCGGAACCTTCGGAAGTTGACGGCAGCTCCTTGCTGGAACAGGCACCCGATGACTTCGACATTGAATCGGCGAGCATCGAGAGCCAATCGGCTGCCCACCTGCACGCGGCCATCGAGTGTTTGCCGCCCATGCAACGCACCATCCTCACCCTCTATCATCTTGAGGAGCTGCCGATTGGCGAGATCTCCGTCGTTACCGGCCTCGCCGAAGGCACCATCAAGAGTCATCTGTTTCGTTCACGCAAACAACTGCGGGATGCGTTGAGTGAATCCATGGGAGTAGCCGCATGAATACCGATGAACGTGAATGGCAGGCCCAGGAACTGGCTGCAAGGGCCGAGCGTGCGGGAAATGTCCTGCTTGACCTGGACCCGCTGAGCGCGGGCTATGTGCCGGTCGTGCGTGCCTTGCGCGAGCCGATGGCGGTCGGCTTGCCGGAAGATTTTGCCGCGCGGGTGGCGCGACTTGCGGTGGCTCGTGCGTCAGCCACTGCTGCGGATTCACCGATGGAAAACCGCATGTTGATTGCCTTGGGCCTGCTCCTTGGACTGTCGGCGCTGGCCTCGGCAATCATCTATGGCGGCAACTGGTTTTCCGCGATTCCGGCCGCCTTCGGCAAGCTGGGACCATCCAGCGGTAGCTGGGTGCTGTTGCTGGCAGGCTGCCTCGGCCTGTCGTGGATGGGCGAGCAGGTCCGCCAGCGCACCGAATCCCGCAACTTGAGCCCGCGCTGAGGATCGATTTTCCCCATGCAAGTGCGAATTTCGAGGCGACAGGAAATCTTTCGCGGCGTATCATTGCGCCGCTTGCCGCGTGGGCGCCATGCGTGTGAACTCCACAACTCGGCCAAACGCGGTTTGACTCGACTGGACCCTGCAACCTCCGCTATGCCGCGACAACGAACCAGCGACAATCCGACCTGACTCCTGCCATGCGCGCGCATGGCGGAATGCGAGCGCATGATGACCGAAATCGAAACCAGCAATCGACCGGGTACGCCGCTGCAAGGGCATCTTGCGCGCGTCAGCGAGATGCTGGAACGTCGGCGTCAGATCGAGGAACTGGCTGAAACCGATGTTGGCGCCGGCGGTGACCCCGCGGGCACCCTGGTCCTCAAGCAGAATCTGGCCGACCTGCAGCGTGAAATCGACGCCCTGCATCCGGCCGACGTCGCCCACATCCTCGATGCGCTGCCACCGGAAGACCGACTCAGCGTCTGGCACCTGGTCAAGTCGGATCGCGATGGTGAGATCCTGCTGGAAGTTTCCGATGCGGTCCGCGAAAGCCTGCTGGCGGACATGGATGCGCCGGAAATCCTCGCTGCTGCCGAGCAGATGGATGCCGACGAACTGGCGGACCTTGCCGAGGACCTGCCCGACGATGTCGTCCATGAGTTGATGCAGCGCATGGATGCGCCCGAACGCGAGCAATTGCGTTCGGCGATGTCCTACGAAGAGGACCAGGTCGGCGCAATCATGGATTTCGAGATGATCACGATCCGCGAGGACGTGGCTCTGGAAGTGGTGCTGCGCTACCTGCGTTTCCTCAAGGAAATCCCCGAGCAGACCGACAAGCTGTTCGTGGTCAACGCCGAGAACGTGCTGACCGGCGTGTTGCCCCTCAAATGGCTGCTGGTCAACGATCCGGCGCGCATGGTCAGCGAGGTCATGGCCGTTGATGCCAACACCTTCCAGCCGGAAGAGGATGTGGCCGAAACCGCACAGGCGTTCGAGCGCTATGACCTGGTTTCTGCACCGGTGGTCGATGCGGATCATCGACTCATCGGTCGTCTCACCATCGATGCGATGGTTGACGTCATCCGTGAGGAAAGCGATGCCGAAACCCTGAGTCGCGGCGGTTTGCGCGAGGACGAGGACATCTTCGCGTCGGTCTGGAAATCCCTGCGCAACCGCTGGACCTGGCTGGCCATCAACCTGGTGACCGCCTTCATCGCCTCGCGCGTGATCGGCATGTTTGAGGGGTCCATCGAAAAACTGGTGGCCCTGGCGGCGTTGATGCCGATCGTCGCCGGCATCGGCGGCAATTCGGGCAACCAGACCATCACCATGATCGTGCGCGCGCTGGCACTCGGCCAGTTGAGTCCTGCCGGTGCACGACGCTTGTTGCGCAAGGAAGTCGGTGTGGCGGTGCTCAACGGCCTGATCTGGGGCGGGGTGATCGGCCTGGTCGCCTGGGCACTCTATGGAAGTGCGGCGCTGGGTGCCGTCATGACCGCAGCGATGACCCTGAACCTTCTGCTCGCGGCCCTGATGGGCGTGCTGATCCCGATGACCCTGATGCGCTTTGACCGCGACCCGGCCATGGGTTCAAGCGTGATGATCACCGCGCTGACTGACAGCGGCGGGTTCTTCATTTTCCTCGGGCTGGCGACGCTGTTCCTGATCTGAGCGCGACGCGCCAATGCGCATCGCGCCCTGTTGGATCAGGCCGGTGCCATGAAACCCAGATCCGGTGTGGCAAAGCGGCCGATGTTCGGGAACACCGTGCTCATGTCGCCCGGTGACACGCCATACCATTTGGCAATGGTGGCCGCGTACTGGTCCACCGATGTGGTCGGGATGATCTGCCCCCAATCGGCATCGTCCGGACCACCAACGGAAAGATCGGGTGGCCTGCC
>SHNG01000120.1 GCA_004295005.1 Gammaproteobacteria bacterium | reverse complement strand
GCTGCGTCCAAACCGCGCAGGGCGGATGCGTAATCCCCAGGCGAGACTCCCGGCATTTCCATGTATCACTCCGTCGAATCAGGGCCCCCAACCGCCCAGGGTCGATCCAGCCCGGGCGAACAACGGATGAATTACAGGATGCGTGCCAGATCTCCTGGATTTCGCCGGATTTGGTTGGGAACCCTGTAACCGGCGCTTGGGCATCGCCTCAAATGACGGCATATGGTCGGATTCGCGCCCTCGCATGGAAGCCAAGCAGGACGCGCCCGCCGCCGCGAGCGCAATTGAAATGTTCCAGTTCTGCGTCAGAGGTCAGTATCTGACGCCGGGTGTCGACACTCAGTGTCAGGTTCTTCCAGCGAGGCTGGAATTTGCGACCCGTCATTTCCGGTGCTGGCGGCTTTCATCTTCCGGGAATGGACGCGTGGCCGCACTGCGAGGTGAATTCGGCCGGCGCCACGTCAAGCTTCTCGGATCACAGCGAGCGTCCGTCAACCTGCACTCTCTCCAGAGTGGACAAATCGACACCTTCGAGGCAGCGCACGTTGACCGCCACCGTATCGGCGCCGGTCTTGGGATGCTTGCCGAAGCCGAAGGGTGCGCAACCGCAGGTCGGGCAGAATTGATGCCGGATGCGGTGCGTGTTGAAGGTGTAGGTGGCCATGTCGGATTCCGGCGTGGCCAGGGTCAATGCCTCACGCGGCAGAAACCACAACAGGTAGCCCTTGCGACTGCAATGCGAACAATTGCACTCGATGGCCTTGTCCGGCTCGGCCTCGATCCGGTAGCTGATCTTTCCACAATGACAACTGCCCTGGTAGTTCATGGTTTCCTGCTCCGGATTTGGATTCCCGAGTTTGGCACAGTGCCAATCGACCCTGAAGGGTCTCCTAAAGCATCGCCCAGACCTGGCGCAGGCCGATGGCGTGCAGCACGCCGATGGCAAAACAGATCGCACAACTGACAACCCAGAACGTCAGGCTGTTGCCGGGGAAATACGGCGCCAGCAGGAATCCGAAAATTCCGCGCGCGAGGTACACCGCAGCAATCGCGCACAAGGCCAGGCGCAGCAGCGGCAAGCGTGGAATCAGGCCCGCAGCGGAAAACGCGTAAACCGCCCACAGCAACAATACCAACGCAATCACAAGGGTTACCCTGGCCGGATGACTGGAACCGCTTTCGGCCAGTTGCGCAAAGCGCTCACCGGCACCGAATGCCCGGTACCAGGGCGCGCCAAACACGATGCAACCCAGATGCAGCAGGGCAGCCAGCGCGCTGAGCACACCGGCAGCAAACAGATACGGATTGATTGCGCCCTTCATGGCGAGGCTAGGGCTGACCCGGCACGCTGATAAACCTGCTTGCCCGCCACCCAGGTCGAGAGCACCTGCGTCTTGCCGATCAACAGCGGATCAACCTCGAAGAAGTCCTGATCGACCAGGATGAAATCCGCCCACTTGCCCGGCTCCAGCGTGCCCAGTGTTTTCTCCTGATGCGCGGCATAGGCGGCGTCGAGCGTAAAGGCACGCAGCGCCTCGCTGCGACTCATGCGCTGATCGGCATGCCAGCCACCCGGCGGCTTGCCGTTCAGATCCTGGCGCGTGACTGCGGCATGCAGGCCAAGGAACGGATTGGAAGATTCGACCGGAAAATCCGATCCACCGGCAATATGCGTGCCTTGTTTCAGAAAACGCTGCCACGCATAGGCACCCTTGATGCGCTCGGCACCCACGCGATCCTCCGCCATGTTCATGTCCGAGGTGGCATGGGTCGGCTGCATGGAGGCAATCAGGTCCAGCTCCTTGAAACGGGGGATGTCATTGATCGCTACGACTTGCGCATGCTCGATGCGATTGCGCAGTGCGCGGTAACCGCCATCCTTCCCGTATGCCGTGGCGAAAACATCCAGTGCTTCGCGATTGCCCTTGTCGCCAATGGCATGGATGCACACCTGATAACCCTTGCCGAGTGCCTTGTTGAACATGCCGCCGAGTTCATCCGGCGTGCTGAACAACAAGCCGGAATTCTTCGGATCATCCGAATACGGCGCAAGCATGGCCGCACCGCGACTACCCAAGGCACCATCGGCATACAGCTTGACGCTGCGCACGCTCAGCATGTCATGGCCGTAGCCAAGCAGCGGACCATTGCGACTGATTGCGTCGAAATCCTTGCCCGTACCACCGATCATCGCGTAAACGCGCGCGCTCAATTTGCCTTCATCGGCAAACTGCTTGTACAAGTCAAAAGTTTGCGTATCGATGCCTGCATCGTGCACACCGGTCAGTCCCACGCTGGCCATTTGCGCAAGCGCCTTGGCCAGGGCCTGGCGTTGCTGGTCGGCGCTCATTGGAGGAATTTTCTTGTAGACGAGATCCATGGCCGCATCGATCAGCACGCCAGTGGGATTGCCTTCGGCATCACGTTCAATGCGCCCACCCTGGGGATCTGGCGTTTTGCGGTCGATACCGGCTGCCCGCAATGCCGCCGTGTTCGCCCAACCGGCATGGCCATCGACCCGCTCCATCCAGGCCGGTCGCGCATCCACCGCGCCATCAAGTTCCTTCGCGGTGGGAAAACGGCCGAGCTTCCAGATCACCTGGTTCCAGCCGCGCCCCTGTACCCAGGCCGCTTGCGCCTGATCGCCTTTTGCCGATGCACGGATACGTGCAAGCGCGGCGTCGAGCGATTCGCTGCCGACGAGGTCAACCTGCATGGCAGCAATGCCCAAGCCCATGACGTGACCATGCGCATCGATCAGACCCGGCAAAAGGGTCTTGCCCTGGCCATCCACCACCTGCGCGTCACCCGCCCGCGCTTTCATCGCCTCGCGACTGCCGGTCGCCAGCACCTTGCCATCCTCTACCAGCAAGGCCTCGAAGCGTTGCAGCTTGCCTGCGGAATCCAGGGTGTAGCCGTTGACCTTGTCGATTCTGAGCTGCGCTGCCCACAGCGGCGCACACAGTCCGAACATGAAAAGCAGCACCAGCACGCGAATTGCCAGGGACATGGCTGATACTCCGATGGGGAAACGTGCACGATACTCGAACACGGAATGAAAAGAACGCGAATTTGCCGCAAGCGAAGCAAGCTTCGCTCTACAACAACACCGTGAACCCTGAGGCGAATCGATACGCACGGGAACTTCCCGAACATCCCGTCTCTGTAGAGCCGAGCTTGCTCGGCTGGATGTCTCCTGAAACCGCTACACCGGCAGCAAAACGCGCGCCACGCAGCCTTGGGCATCGCTGCGATTTTCCAGATGCAGGCTGCGCGAATCGAACCGTTCTGTCACCAGCCGGAATTAGACCGCGGGCCTCACGTCCGCCGAACGGGAACGGCAGAACATCCACCAGGGATGCACGATCAGGGAGCCAAGCGTCGCCAATGCCATGTCCTTCTGCGCGTCCCAGACATCGCCCTGTGTACCCAGGTAGGCCTGGCCCACTTCCGGAGCCACCACGCTGGCGGCGAGCCATTCGATCAATTCGTAGATCAGGGAGTGCGACATCACGAAGGTGACCGGCAACACAAACAGCCAGAATCCGCGCAAGCGCACGCGCGCACAGATCACTTCGGCGGCAACCGGCGTGATCAGAAATCCGTAGAGAAAATGCACCAGACGATCAAACTGGTTGCGCTCGAAGCCGAGCATGGCATCCAGCGAGCGCCCATCGCTGACAGCCGCAAACCACGCCTCGTAGGGAACCTCGGAATACTGGTAGTGCGCACCGATTTCATGCAGCACGCCGAACACGAACATCAGGGTACAGGCCAGATTCGACAGCGGCGTGCGCCGATACCACCAGATCACCCAGACCAGAGCCAACACGGTGAGGACATTCTCGAGCAACCAGTCCTCCCGCGAAGTCGGGTTGATGCCGAGGCCGACAAACGCGACCAGAAAAACCAGCAGCAGGACCGGGGCATAACGCGGGTCATGGCGAAACCCGAAAGAGCATTGGGCAGAATTCATCGCTTCACTCATGCGTGCACCGATTCCCACTCATGGACACCTCCCCTGCCACAGTGTACGGCTCCCGGGTATCCAGGAATCCTCGGCGATTCAACGAGACCATCAGCCAGGACCCGATCGGCTGGATGTCTCCCGAGACCGCTACACCGGCAGCAAGACGCGCGCCACGCAGCCTTGGGCATCGCTGCGGTTTTCCAGTTGCACGCTGCCGCCGTGGGCTTCGATGATCTGGCGTGCCAGCACCAGACCGATGCCCGAACCACCGGGTTTGGTGGTGAAGAACGGCACGAACAGGTTTTCACTGGGCGGCAGGCCGGAGCCTGAGTCGATAGTCTCGATCACAAGCGCGGCATCGGCAATCTGCCAACGGACTCTCACCACGCCTTGCATGGGCAAGCTGGCATCGACGGCGTTTTTCAGCAGGTTGATGAGCGCCTGTTCGATCTGGTCGGGGTCGGCTTCGAGTTGCAGCTCCGGCCCGGCCTCGATTTGCACCGGCATGCGCTGTTCAAGCTCGACGACCCGGCGAATGAGCGCGGCAAGATCAAAGCGGCGACGACTTGGCGGCGGCAAGCGCGCCAGTGCGGTGTAGCGCGACATGAATCGCGCCAGCCCTTCGGCGCGATCACCTATCACGCCCAAGGCAGTGCCGGCATCCTCGCGCCAATCCTCAGGCAAGGGTTCGGTTGCAAGCACCTTGGCCAGGGTCGCCGCCATTGAGCGGATCGGTGCCAGCGAGTTGTTGAGCTCGTGTCCGAGCACGCGCAGAAGGCGCTGCCAGGCGAGGCGTTCTTCCTCGCGCAAAGTGCGGCTCAGGTCGGTGATGACCAACAAGTGATGTGGGCGACCCTCTTCGCGAAAAAGGCCGGGGCGCACTTCCCAGCGTCCGCTGCCGCCGGCAAAGCTGCGCTCGCAGATACGCGTCTCATCCAGCCCAAGCCAGTCTTCAAGGCCCAGTTCCCCTGCGGAAACGCCAAGCAATCGACCCGGCGCCGCACCGAGCAGGCGTTCGGCGGCAGGGTTGGCGAGTTTCAGCTTTCCCCTTGCATCGAAGGCCAGCACCGCGATGTCGAGCACGGCGATCACCTTGACCAGCAACGCGCTCTTTTCTTCGACCGCGAGGCGTTGTTCGCGCAGGGTCTGCGCCAGCATGTTGATTTCCGCCACCACCTCGCCAATTGCATCGCCACGTCGCGCGTGGGTTCCGCGCAGGCTGTAGTCGCCCTCGCGCAGGGCTTCGAGCAGATTGGACATGGTGCGCAGCGGATACACCGCACGCCTGCGGAACTCGAAGGCTATCAGCAAGGTGAGCACGAGCACCGCCGCCAACACGCCCCAGGCGTAGGGTCGCAATTCGGCGCGCATCATCAACGCGGTCAGGGTCGCCAACGCCGGCAGAGCAACCAGCAATGCGCCGAACAGCAATCGCGTTTCATAGCTCCAGCGTCGGCTGCGTGCGCGAGGTGGAAACGGGTCCATGCCTATCCCGGATCTGGCAGCAAGGGCAATGCAGAAGCACTCATTCGATGCCGTATTTTTCCATACGCCGGTACAGCGCAGGTCGGCTCAGGCCCAGCAGGGTCGCGGCACGCTGGATGTTGCCACCGGTCTTCTCCAGTGCCTGGCGCACCATCTGCTTCTCGGCTTCCTCGACCGTGACCTGCCCGCCCACCGCAGCCGGGCCCATGGCACCGACACCCACTGCCACGCTGCCTGCTTTGAGATTGAGTGCAGCGGCATCCAGCTGATCGCCGCCCGCCATCAACACGGCGCGTTCAATGGCATGCGACAGCTCGCGCACATTGCCCGGCCAGGCATAGGCCTGCATTGCGTTGAGCGCCGAGGGCGCAAAGCG
>SHNG01000003.1 GCA_004295005.1 Gammaproteobacteria bacterium | reverse complement strand
GCGGCGGATCACAGCCATCCGCGGCGCGCGCCTGCTTTGCCGCTGCCCGTTCGGCAATCACGGCCGGGTCGCCCAGTCCGATCCATTTGAGGTATTTGCGCGAGACCTTGTCGCCCAGCGATTCATCCGGAGCGTAGGCGGCAGCAAAACGAGTACGCGTGCAATCGAGTGGATTCTCGCCACGCTCCTGCATTTCCGCCCAGCGCGCCTTGCCGGCTTCGATTGGGTTGGCGGCGGTTTCAGGTCCGTTCCCGGAGCCGGCTTGCGGCAGGTGGATTGAACCATCCGCGTTGAACAGCCTGAGCCCGCCAGCTCCAGCCTCGCCAATGCGGGCTTCGGTTGTGTTGCTGTCGGGTGCATTCAATGGTGGCGGCGTGATCTTTGCCACTGGCGGCTCAATGACGATGGCCGATTCGCGTTGCTTGAATTCGGTGGGTGCAGGCTCCGGTTCCGGAGGAATCTCGAATATCGGATCCGGTTCGATGATGCTGACCTGGATCGGTCCACGGTCCGCATTCTCCTCGAACGAGCTCAACATGACCCGGTCCAGACCAAGGATCCAGACCAGGTTGAACAGAACGGCAACTGCCACCATGCCCATGAAGGTGCGGCGTTCGAAGGCCCGGGCCCGCCAGCGCCGATCGCGTGCCAGCGAGCGGCCCACGTACTGGTTGCGCAAACGCGCCAGCTCTTTCGCATCGGAAACGGGGGCCGTTGCAGGAGCGGCGGGAGGGCTGGGCATGCAGTGGGATTCAAATCGGAAAGGTTGCGCCCGCGCAGCATACGCAGGTCAGGCTAAACCGTCGTTAAGGCAACGCTGATCCCGTAGAACTTGCTTCGCTTGACGGCTGCCGGATGAGAACAGCCGAGCAAGCTCGGCTCTGCAAAGGCAACGCTGATCCCGTAGAACTTGAATCGCTTGACGGCTGCCGGATGAGAACAGCCGAGCAAGCTCGGCTCTGCAAAGGCAACGCTGATCCCGTGGAACTTGATTCGCTTGACGGCTGCCGGTCGAATACAGCCGAGCAAGCTCGGCTCTACAAAGGCAACGCTGATCCCGTGGAACTTGATTCGCTTGACGGCTGCCGGTCGAATACAGCCGAGCAACCTCGGCTCGACAAAGGCATGCCCCGAACTTTCGCCCCTTGCCTACCCTTACGGAGCATCGGCCTTGCAAGGTCTTACAGGATTCCGTTGCACATTAGGGCGCGCATTCATGCGCGATTCGTTTCGGATGTTCCGTTCGGCCCTGCATGGCCTGCCCATGTTGACCCTGCAGGGGCACATTCGTGGGCGATTGGATTGGGTGGGAACGTTCCTACCGCGGTTCTGCGGCAGCGCCGCTTGACCAACCCGCCTGATCGCGCAAGGCTCTGAAGGTGCAGCCGAAGCGGATCCGCACTGCCCGGTCGGCGGCCATGTCCAACCCTTCAACCGTGGGAGGCAGATCATGTCGCACAGCACCGAGGCCGTTCGCAATATTGCACTGGCAGGCCATGCCGGCGCCGGCAAAACCACCTTGTTTGAAGCCCTGCTGCATGCCGGCGGCACCATCCAGACGGCGGGCACCATCGAGCGCGGAAGCACGGTTTCCGATTTCGATCCGATGGAACGGGATCGCAAGCACTCGATCCAGGCCAGCATCGCCTCGATCACACGCGGCGAGTGTCACATCAATCTGATTGATACCCCGGGTTACTCCGATTTCCGCGGCCCCACCCTGTCTGCCCTGGCCGCGGTGGAAACCTGCGCGATCGTGGTCAACGCCACCAACGGCATCGAACATACGACACGACGCATGATGGACTATGCACGCGACCGTGGCCTCGCCCGCGTGCTGGTGATCAACCGCATCGACACCGAGTGCAATCTGCCGGCACTCGTCGAGGATCTGCGCGAGGAATTCGGCACTGAATGTCTGCCGATAAACCTGCCATCCGGCAACGCGAGTGCGGTCGCCGATTGTTTCTTCAAGCCGGATGGCGATTCCGATTTTTCCAGCGTGGCCGAGGCGCATCAACGCATCATCGACCAGGTTGTGGAGATCAACGAAACCGTGATGGACCACTATCTCGACCTCGGCGAAGGTGGACTCAAGGGAAGCGAACTCCACGATGCCTTCGAACAATGCCTGCGCGAGGGCCATCTGGTTCCGATCTGTTTCGTCTCCGCGCGCACGGGTGCCGGCGTATCCGAACTGCTGAACCTGATCGACCGGCTGTTGCCCAATCCCAAGGAAGGCAATCCGCCACCGTTCGTCAAGGGCAGCGGCAACCAGGCCCAGCCGATCACCGCCGAGGCCGACCCTGGCAAGCATGTGATCGCGGACGTGTTCAAGATCGTCAACGATCCGTTCGTCGGCAAGCTCAGCATTTTCCGCATCTACCAGGGCACCATCCGTCGTGACACGCAGTTGTTCATCGACGATGGGCGCAAGCCGTTCAAGGTGGGACACCTGTTCCGCATCCAGGGCAAGGATCATCTCGAAATCGATTCCGCGGTTGCCGGCGACATCGCGGCGGTGGCCAAGATCGATGAGATCCATTTCGACGCGGTGCTGCATGATTCCCACGATGAGGACCAGATCCACCTCAAACCGCTGGATTATCCGAACCCAATGTTCGGCCTGGCCATCGAACCGGCGCACAAGGGACAGGAACAGAAGTTGGCCACGGCATTGGCGCGCTTGAGCGAGGAAGATCCCTGCTTTCGCGTCGAGCACAATCTCGAACTCAACGAAACCGTGATACGGGGCCTGTCCGACCTGCACCTGAAACTGATGCTCGAACGCATGAAGGATCGTTACGCGGTGGAGGTCACGTCACGCAGGCCGAGCATTGCCTATCGCGAAACCATTGCGATCAAGGCCGAAGGCCACCATCGCCACAAGAAGCAGACCGGCGGTGCCGGCCAGTTCGGCGAGGTATTCCTGCGCGTTGAGCCATTGCCGCGCGGCAGCGGCTTCGAGTTCGCCGAGGAGATCAAGGGCGGCGCCATTCCCAACCAGTACATCCCCGCCATTGAAAAAGGCGTGCGCCAGGTGCTCGACCACGGCGCGGTGGCGGGATACCAGATGCAGGATGTGCGCGTGGTGGTGACCGACGGCAAGTTCCATACCGTGGATTCCAAGGAAGTCGCCTTCGTTGCCGCCGGCAAGAAGGCGTTCCTGGATGCCGTTGGCAAGGCCAAGCCGCTGTTGTTGGAGCCGATCGTCAACATGGACGTGAACGTACCCGAGGAACACATGGGAGATGTCACGGGTGGACTCGCCGGCAAGCGCGCACGCATCAATGGCACGGATTCGGCACGCGGTGGCGAGTTGGTGATCAAGGCCCAGGTGCCGCTGGCCGAAGTGGCCGACTACCAGACCGAGCTCAAGGCCATGACCGGCGGCCGTGGCCGCTACGCCATCGAGTTCAGCCACTACGAGGCCGTGCCTGCCAATGTGCAGAAGCAATTGGTGGAGGCCTACAAACCACGCGTGGAAGAAGATTGACAGTACCTGGCGCGTGAGCTGGCTGATGGCCAGTCACGCGCCTGCAACAGGTACGGTTTTCAGGGCTTGCGAAATGGGCGACGCAGGCGCTTCATCAACGAAGACATCTTGCCGTCGTCTTCCGGCTCGGCATGGCGCGGCGGGCGCGGCGACCACTTTAGGCAGCCGATCGCGTCATACGCGGTTACCAGGGCAAATACATCGCCCATCTCGCAGCCGCTGGCTGCGGCAATTTCATGCAAGCGGGCCGGCCTGCGCATGGCATCGCCAATGCGCGCAAATCGCGGGTGGTCGCGATCAAGGTCAAGCCAGCGGCTCAACTGGAAACTGCCACCGGGATCGAGATGGGACGCCAGCTTCTGCTGTGCGTTTACCAGAGTGTCCAGCCACACCAGTCGTTCGAACGGCTGTGCCGGCTGGCTCTGGCGGATGACTGCGAGTTCGGCTGAAGTCAGTCGACGCCAATCCGCGCGTTTCATCGGCTGGCGGCAATAGGCTTCAAGCTTGGTCAGCGGATCCGGTGAATGGAAACTCGCATTCTTCGGGTCCAGGGTCAGCACTCCGGCTCCCGCCCAGGCAATCTGCACGGGACCGGCGATCAGATGACCCTTGAGGTAATCACGCAGGTGATGGCCTGCCGCGAGGTCGGTATCCACTTTCGCGGGTGGCAAAGCGGAGCGCGCGATGCCGTGCTGGGCGGGTGATATGCCCTGTGATTCCCGCTCGCGATCGGAGCGCGCTTCGCTGCGACGGGTGTGCTCGCCGGTTGGCTCCAGCCGCGTTGATTCATCCAGCATGGAGGGGTTGAGGTTGGTGTACGGATCAGCCATCGGATGTCCGCGGATGAGATCGTCCAGGCCTGGCGCAACGTCCTCGTCCACGAGCCGCTGGGCCCCGGTTTCGTCGAAAATCAGGCCGTCCTCGTCGGCCAGCAATCCCGCATGCCTCAGGCTGGCTTCGAAGTAGTCTTCGGCAGGTGCCGGCTTGTGGGCTGAAACCTTGCCCGCATCGGAAACGTGGTTCAGGACCTCGATGACGTTTTCGAGCTTGAATGGTCGGTACATGGCCGGTTCGCCTTCCGTCGCGGCCCCCGGCTCGACCACCAGGGCAACGCGCAAGCCCGACACCTTGGCGCGCGAACGCGCCATCTGTCCGGAAAACCCGTTGACATCGATCACCAGCAAATCCGCGTGGGTTTCCGATCCCCAACGCCAGGACTGGAGGAGTTGATCGGAAGCCTTGCGCATGAGCAGGCGCAGGCGCGCTATTTCCTCGTCGGAAATGCCTACTGCCGCTATAACCTTCTCTGCCATCTCCTGATCCGCCTCCCCGCGTTGGTCCCCAAGGCAGGCCCCTGAACGGTTCGCGATATTGGCGCCGTTGCGTGGCTAGCCTGCAACTTTGCAGCCCGCAATGCAACGAATTGAAGCGGATTTCAGGCTTTTTGCGTTCTACCGGTCGATGCCGGTCGGCGCTTGGGTTTCAACATCGTGCCGATACAGCCCGGATGCCCGCAGCGGCAGGCCCAAATCTGCTTGAGACGGGGCGTCAGGCGCTCTTCCAGGGAAATGCCGTAGTCGTAGGTCAACTCCTCGCCTTCGGCAATTTCACGCAAGGTCTCGATCAGTACGCGATCCTGCTTGCGCTTGCCTTCCTGGTTCTCCTCGATGACCGCGCGGCAATTGGGCGAACAACTGTGGTTGATCCAGCGCGCCACATTGCCTTCAACGTTGGCATCAATCACGTAACGCTCGTTGAGGGTGAACAGAAAGGTATGCCCGTTCTCCGTGGTGCCGTCGTAGATTCGATTGGCCTGGGCATGCGTGAGCAGGCGACCGCGGTACTGGACGAGTTCGGTTTCCTTGGGAATCCTGGCCGTGGCAAAAACACCATTGCCGTGGATGGGAGAACGGCGACGCTTGAAAGGCTTGGACATGGATGCGTGCAACAGGATTTTCGAACTGCCAATGATAGCGATTGCCTCACCGGGTTTCGAGATGCACAAACATCGAGCTGCATGAGTCGACCGCAAGCAAGAACGGTGGATGGGCTGCGTTTGCCCAAGCTGCGTATGCTTCGCGCGCAGGGGCCGACGAAGGCCAAAGCTTTCGCTTGGCGCATCCCTTGAGAGAAGATCCACCCCCGAATGCGGATGGATACAGCCTTGGTCCCGAAGCTTCTTCAGCTTGAGCTGAACCACCCTCACCCCAGTCCTCTCCTTTGCGCCCTCCTGGTACGCCAGCGGGACAAGGAAAGTGACCGAAAATCGGGACGCGAAATTTTTTCGCCTCGCCCGCTGGCGGGAGAGGGAACCACTTTGTCGCGGCAGACAGGTGACCAGCCGTACGGCTGTTGAATGCCGGGATTGTCTGGCGTTTGATGGATCGGGGATCCATGCCTTCTAGCCTCGCCCGCTGTCGGGAGAGGTCGACGCGCAGCGGCGGGTGAGGGTGGAGTCTGCGCTTGCTTGAATCCTTTCACTTGCGTGTTGCACCCCCCTCACCCTGACCGTCTCCCGCCAGCGGGAGAGGGAACCTCGTAGCCTC
>SHNG01000187.1 GCA_004295005.1 Gammaproteobacteria bacterium | reverse complement strand
AGGTGCGTGGTGGATTCATCCATGTGCCGTGGATGACCGAGCAGGCCGAACGACACGCACCGGACAAGGGCATGCCGCTGGAAACCATGGTCCATGGCCTGCGTCTCGCCATCGCCTGCGCCCTGCGCACGGACGAGGATCTTCGCGTAGCCGGCGGCGCCACGCACTGAGCATCGCTTGCGCAAATTGTGAGACCCGTGGAACGGAACCTGCACCACAACGCATGGCCCAGGGTGGGCGGGTTTTGCAGCGAACAAAGCGTGTGTCTGGTGGCGTCTGCGCAGCTCAACCCACCTGGACTCTGTGCAAACGTTCGGAAGCGAAACCTCGCAAAGTCATTGTTGCCGCTTGAATAGTGCCGAAGCGCGGTGATCCGCTCTATGGCAGGTTTCGGCAACCAGGTGCCGAGATGCCAAGCGTAGGCTCGCATCTCCACACTCGGCACTGGAAGGGAAAATCCCTTCATTCGTCAGGCATTGCGACCCAAGCCGGTGCCGCCAATCGTTGCCCTGATCCAATCCAGGTAATAGGACACCCGAATCTGATGGCTTTGCTGCCCGTAGTACCCCGGGGGCGATGTGCTGAGTCTGCCGCGGGCCAAGCCGAGCAGTTCCCAGTGCCCATTGGTGTAGAGAAGGACGGGCCCACCGCTATCTCCGTTGCCAAGCATGCCCTCCAGTGGCAAGGCAGTGCTGCCATTGTCGAAGGTGTAAACGAGGGCTCGGTCCTCGACTGCGGAGATGACGTTCTCTGCCCTGCGTAACCGGGTACGGTTGGCTCCATCAATCTGTCCTGTCTTGCCGTTGCCAGTGGCACCCTTGCCGAAGAGCACAACCGTCTTTCCAAGCTCCGCATGACCCTCATACAGGGCGATGGGTGAGACGTTGGCAACGGGCTTGGCGAGCTTGATGAGGGCGATGTCGTCCAGGTGGGCGAGAAAGTCGATAGCTCGCTCTGGGTTACTTGTCATCAATCCGTCAGGAAGTTGCTTGTAGCCAGGGTGTACCAAGACCTCCTCTACTTTGAGGCAGTCACCGTTGAGCATGACTTCGGCAATGGGGTGCCACTGGGTTGCATGAGCGGCTGTAAGCACCCATTGCGGTGCAATCAATACCCCATGCCCCTCATGTGGGAGGTCTACCAGAGCGGGGAGCGCGGCATCCGGCACGAGATATGCAGAATCAGCCACATCGTGCCGGACGACGATTGCGCTTGCCATGGTGGAGGCGGGCAACAGCAGAATGAAGGCAAGATGTTTCATGTGGCTCCCGCGGAAAAGGGATCAGAGTGGAGTTTACTTTGTTGCGCAGTCGATTCGGATTCCAAACCTGCCGGGAATCGTCGGTTTTGGTATGTCCAAAGCCGACCAAGGTCGGCTCTACAAAAGCCAGGTTGCTTTCGTGGCGCGGACACAGCCGCGCTGGTCAATTCAGCAACCTTCACCTTTCCTGGTGGTGTTGATCACTTCGAGCACGACCTCGCCACTGTCGATGAATGGCATCTGCACCTTGACCGCATCCGTCGAGTAATAGAACGCGCTCTTGTTCGATGCTTTCAGTTTGCTGCGTGAGTCGGACTGAAATGATTTCTTCAGGGCCGCATTCGGTGTTGCCAGAACCAGGCGACGCACCTTGTCCAGTGCGACGCACGCAAGCAGGCGAGTCGGTTTGAACGGCCGGATATCCAGGTGCAAAGGCTCGATCAGCTTGTCCTCGCGGACCTTGCCGTCGTCGTCGAGCACATACAGGATCGGTTTGTACACGGCGTTGCCGCGGCCTTTCGGATTGCCCGTGGCAATCACCTGGACACGCACGGCAACGTGCTCATACTCACGCCCGAGTTCGATTTCGCGGAAATGGCTTTCGCCTTTGGGAAACTTGCGCGAACCATTGCGGGCATCGACGTGGATGCGCTCTGGCCGGTTCAATCCCAGTACAACCACGCCCTCATCGGGAGCATCGTGCACCAGGGGTTCCGCGCCATCCCTGCCGAACAGACGCTCTTTCCAGATCGTCAGTGGATTGGCGGCCGACGCCGAGCCGACCGCCATGCAGAATGCACACAGGCAAAGCAGCCAGCGGGCCGCTGGCCAAGTCCCTGCGGGATGCCTCGAACGGGATTCCCCTGCTGCGACGGACAAGCTACTCGTCAACCAGGGGTGTGAGTTCCTTGCCGTCCTGGATAAAGGTTTCAAGCTGCAGGGTCTTGCCGATGCTGACGATGGAATGCCGCTGCTCGTCGCTCGCCGTGTTGTCGTCGCGCTTGCCATTCTTGAGCACGATGCCGGTGATCTTTTCTGTTTCCTTGAGGTCGCTGATGTAGCCAAAAAGTTCAGCCTTGCCAAAGGTATATCCACCGATCTCGAACTGATCCCCATTGACCGGTTTGACGATCGCACGTGAGTCCTTGATTTCCGAGGCATGCACGGCAACTGCCATGAAAAGTCCGGCCAGGGTTACGGCCATGAGACTGCGGAGCGTCTGGAATGTGCCTTGCATGAGCTTTTCTCCTATTGGTCCGAACTTGTCGTGGTACGGATTTCGTTGATCTCGTTGTCGTCCTGCAGGTACGCAGTGAAACCAAGCGCTACTGCAATCCGTGCCAGGGCAACGATATGGGTATCCTTGATGCGCGCCTTCTCGCCACGCTTGAGCAACACCGTCTTCATCGGCAGGTTCTGCTCCTTGCGGTAGTTCAGGGCCGCGCGCAGGTCCGCCGGGGTCAACGGTGCTTCCATGTAGTCGAATTGCCCTTCCTTGGCCGCCGTGAGGATCACGTCGTAGGTTTGCGGGGCAATCACCGGCGCCATGTTTTTTTCCGTAAGCCTTCCGCCAGCACAGGCACTCACGAGTGCCAGGGCACAGGCCATGGCGAACAGGCGAAACGGCGAACGCAGGGAAGCAGCACCCATGGAACCAATCTCCTAGTCGGATCAAGTATTCAAGCCTACCACCGATGCTCAGGTCCGCGGCAAGGTCACGCCACGCTGGCCCTGGTATTTGCCGCCACGATCCTTGTAGCTGGTACCGCAGACCTCGTCGGATTCGAGGAACAGCATTTGCGCCACGCCCTCATTCGCGTAAATCCGGGCCGGAAGTGGCGTGGTGTTGGAGAATTCCAGGGTCACGTGGCCTTCCCACTCCGGTTCCAGCGGGGTGACATTCACGATGATGCCGCAGCGCGCATAGGTGGATTTTCCAAGGCAGATGGTCAGCACATTGCGCGGAATGCGGAAATACTCGACGGTCCGTGCCAGGGCAAAGGAATTGGGCGGAATGATGCAGACCTCGCCGTTGAAATCGACGAAATTCCCGGAGTCGAACTGCTTGGGATCGACAATCGTGGAGTTGATGTTGGTGAAGATCTTGAACTCGGCAGCGCAGCGAACGTCGTAACCGTAGCTCGAGGTACCGTAGGATATCAGGCGTCCACCCGACGCATTCAGCTTCACCTGCGCGGGTTCGAACGGCTCGATCATCCCGTGTTGCTCGGCCATGCGCCGAATCCAGTGATCCGATTTGATGCTCATGCGGGTTTCTCTCAGATTGAACGGCTTCAGCCGGACCGACCGGCCGAAAGGCCAACGTCAATGTGCGGGAGTGGCGGTGGGGACGGGAAAATAGCGGAAATGACCGTTGATCTTCCACTGGAACAGTACATCTTCAAGTTGGGCCCCGGCGCCAATGTTGTGGATGACCAAGGGGCGCGTGCCATCCGCACTGCGCTGGCGGGCGACCAGACCAACATGCGGCAAGCCATTGTCCAGGCGCCAGGAAACCACGTCACCGGGCAGAAAATCCGCGGCATTGCTGCCGATGGGCAAGGCCTTGCCGCGCCGAGTGAACCAGGTTTCCAGGTTCGGAACCCGGCGATGGTCGATGTTGGCATCTGCCTGCCGCAAGCCCCAAAGCCCCGGGTACTTCGAAAAGTGGGATTTCATGTCCTCGTGGACCTCCACCTGCAGGTCCAAATCCACGGCGCGAAATGCGCGGATCACCACATCGCTGCAAACACCCCGATCAAGCGGGACATCGCCACCCGGGTATGCGAGGCGTACATAGGCCGGATCATAGTCTGTGGTGACTCCCACCTGGGCGATTGCCGCATCCAGCATTTTCTCCACATCCGAGGCTGCCGCAGACGCGTATGCCGCAAGCAAAAGCCCGAGACAGCACAGGAAGCGAATCACGCCCGACATGCCATTCAACCGTTCTCGACCACGATCTTCGGAAACTGGATGGCCTTGTTGCGCGCCTGCAGCGAAAGTCGCGCCGCGGCGTTGCGTGCAATTTCCCGGTAGCGGCCCGCAATGTCCGAATCCGGCATGGCCACCACGGTCGGCTGTCCACCATCAGCCTGCTCACGGATGCGGATATCGAGCGGCAGGCTGCCAAGCATCGGCACACCGTATTGCGCTGACATGCTCAATCCGCCGCCCTCGCCGAACACATGCTCCTCGTGACCACAGTTCGAACAGATGTGGGTGGACATGTTCTCGATGATGCCGAGCACCGGCACGTTGACCTTCTCGAACATCTTGAGCGCACGACGCGCATCCAGCAGCGCAATATCCTGCGGCGTGGTGACGATGACGGCACCGGAGACC
This sequence comes from Gammaproteobacteria bacterium, assembly GCA_004295005.1. GTDB lineage: Bacteria > Pseudomonadota > Gammaproteobacteria > Xanthomonadales > Rhodanobacteraceae > Dokdonella. Next base: position 1,457 of record SHNG01000187.1, on the reverse strand, counting down.
GGCACGCGCTGGCACAAGGTCAACTGGATGTCACCGGTACCGGGCGGCAGGTCAATGATCAGATAGTCCAGATCCAACCAGTTCGTATCGGTCAACAACTGCTGCAAGGCCTGGGTCACCATCGGCCCGCGCCAGATCATCGGCGTGTCTTCATCGATCAGGAATCCGATCGACATCACCTGGATACCGTGATTGATCTTGGGTTCGATTCGGTTGCCGTCCTTGGTATCCGGCTTGCCGGACAATCCCAGCATGCGCGGTTGGCTGGGCCCGTAAATGTCCGCATCGAGAATGCCGACGCTGGCGCCTTCGGCACGCAAGGCGAGGGCCAGATTGGCGGAGACCGTGGATTTTCCGACCCCGCCCTTGCCGGAGGCGACCGCGATGACATTGCGGATTCCCGGCAATGGCGTGAGTCCCTGCTGGACCCGATGCGCTCCCACGCGACAGGAAACACCCACCGACGCCGAATCGATGGATGCGTCCGCTTCGAGCGCGGTTTTGACCTGCGCGGCGAGATCGGCTTGCCAGGATAGCGCGGGATAACCAAGCTGGATGTCCACGGAAACCCTGGCATCCGACACGCCGATTCCGCGCACGGCGCCGGTTGTCACCAGGTCCTGCCCGCTGTGTGGATCCAGGATGGTGGACAGGATTTGGCGGGCCCGTTCCTCGATTGGATTGCTCATGAATTCGATCAACGTTCAAAAGATGCTTAGTATGCCGCAGATCGCAAGGTTGCCCGAAGTCGGCGATGCTTGATCCTGTTCAGCGGCGAACTCAAGTCCCTGCGCGCAGTCCAAGCGATTCGTGTATTCCAGACCTGGAAGGAAAAATAATGAAGACGATCCCCCTGTGCCTGTCCGTAGTGGCCGTGCTTGCCCTGGCGGCCTGCAGCAAGGAACAGCCTTCGGGCATACCTTCCACCTCCAGCGCGCCCGTGCAGACTCAAGCAGCGCCAGCCCAGTCGCCCACACAAGCCACGCCTACGGCTCCAGCTCCGGAAGTGCGGGTATCCAGCGAACCGCCACCGCCGCTCAGTGACGAGATTGCCCCCTTTGCCAAGACCGGCTATCCGGATTGCGATGATTTCATGGAGGCCTATCGGCAATGCCTCAACCGGAATACCGCCGGCGAAGCGCGCAAGGCCGCAGCACGCGACCTCGATGCCGCCATGCGCTCGATCAAGGGCAACATCGCGCGTGGCGTGGACGGTTTGCGTGTTGCCAACCATTGCAAGCGCGCTCGTGCACTTCGCGCCAAGAAGGTGAGCGACTACGGCTGCACGCTCTGAACCGTGATCCGGCACGGGCCAGGGCGTTGTCGACAGCCCAACCCGGATTGTGCGCATGCGATAATTCCGCGTCTTGAACAGCGCGGAATCCCGACGCAATGAGCAAAGCGGCACGCAAGATCCTGGTCAGCAATGCCCTGCCCTACGCCAATGGCCACCTGCA
>SHNG01000070.1 GCA_004295005.1 Gammaproteobacteria bacterium | reverse complement strand
GCGCCGGCACGCAAACCCAGTGGCCGGGTAGCTCAGTTGGTAGAGCAGGGGATTGAAAATCCCCGTGTCGGCGGTTCGATTCCGTCCCCGGCCACCATTCTCTTTTCGGTTTCCACATAGCGTCCGGTGGGATGCGATCTCCCGCACACTCGGGAATCAAACCGCGACAACGCGCGGTTCGATGACTCGCGCCGTCCATGACGCCCGCCCTTCGGGCCAGCGATCGATTTGAATGGGGAAACCGCGGGAAATGCCGAAGCGGATTCCGCCCTGCGCCCCTCGCACAGGAGGAAACAGCCCAAGCCAGGTCCAGGACAGGATCGAACGTCTCAGTCCACGAGACATGCCGCGGCGAGCATCACGCGCATGCAAAAGTCGAATCGGGAAGGAAAGGTCATCCAGGGCCCGTGGTCTGAAAACCTGCTCGAACGGGCGCTGCAACCCGACCAACGCGCGGGTCGTTTGCTTCCCGCAGACCACCGATGCCGATTGCTGTCCACCCGCTACCACGATGATTGGGAGGATTGGCCGCGCAGGCGTCGAACCCTGTCAGAGCCGCAGCCGGTCCTTCAATACAATCTGCCGTTCCCGGACATGCCCAGTCTCGGACAGATTGCGCGCAACCGAAGCCTGCGACCTGCGGAACCCGCGCTTGATCCGGATCCGGCATTTCCGCAAGCCATCCGGCGCTGCATGACCGGATTCGTCTCCGCACACTTCAACCGGATCGACTCCTCGCAGCTGATGCAGGATCCGGATTGGTACGAGAATTTCGAGATCCACGACAACCAGGAGAGCGCATGACCATACTCACCAAACGCTTCACCGACGCCCTCGACTACGCGCGGGTTGCGCATGCGGCGCAGGTCCGCAAGGGATCCAGCATTCCCTATCTCTATCACCTTCTGGGTGTCGCCAGCCTGGTCATCGAGTTTGGCGGTGACGAAGACCAGGCCATTGCCGGCCTGCTGCACGACGTGATCGAAGATTGTGGCGAGCCACATCGTGCGCTGGTGCGCGCACAGTTCGGCGATGCCGTGGCGGACATCGTCGAGGACTGCACCGATGGCAGCGCGGAAAGCAAGGCTTCACACACCGACATTGAAGCGAAGCGACGCGACTGGATGCGCCGAAAGCTCGATTATCTTGCGCATCTTGCCAAAGCTCCGGACGCCACCCTGCTCGTTTCCGGCTGCGACAAGCTGCACAACGCGCGCGCCATTCTCAATGACCTGGAGAATCCCGAGGTCGGCACGCGGGTGTTTGAACGCTTCACTGGTGGCCGCGAAGGAACCCTGGGCTACTACCAGTCACTGAGCGAGGTCTTCTCGAAGCGGGGAGCGCGCATGGTTGTGCAACTCGAAGCCACCGTCGCACGCATGCATGCACTGGCGGGTGCGACCTCGCGCATCAGCTTGACTGAATGATTGGATCGCGCCTTGAACGTCATGATCGCCGGATCATCGACGCCATCGGGTCTGAGCAGATGTTCAACCGGTGAGAGGAATCCACTCAACCACGGGTTTCGCCATGCCTGCGCAGGCGGACTGCACAGGCAGAATGCCGCTACGCGAATTTCGGATGACGAGCGAAGTCGGGGCTTGCCGATCCGTCGTAGTCAAGCCGACGGACGCTCCGGTAGATTGCCGGTTGCCGCTATCTCGAATTGCATTTGCAAGGTGGTAGACGTGCCTTGCCCGTGGCCGGACTCGATGCGCAGCGACCAGTTGAGATGCTCGCACACGCGCGCAATCAGATCGAGACCGATGCCACTTCCGCCCCGCTCGCCACCACCTCGCGCAAGACGCGCATAGACCTCGCTTATTTCTTCCGGGCTCATACCGTGGCCGGAATCCTGGATGACTACGCTGGCCGGGCCATCAAGGCGCACGATAATCTCTCCACGATCACTGTGCTCGATGGCATTGCGCAACAGATTGCCGATGGCAACGCGCACGACCTGCAACGGCGCGATGACGTCTGCGGACTCATCCGCGTCAATGCGGATTGCAAGATCCTTGGCCTCGGCAAGATGGCGGTGGTCATCGACGATTCTTCGAATCAGCGTGCCCAGCGCAAAACGTTCTCCCGCCTGCCGCAGGCGCGCTGGATCCTTGGCCAGCACCAGCAACATGGAAATCAGTTCCTGCATGTCACGCACCGCACTGCGGATGCGGTCGAGCAGGACTCGAACTGCGGGCGAATTGCCGCCGGTCTTGAGCGCAAGCTCGGCAGCCCCGGAGATCACCGCAACCGGGGTGCGCAATTCATGACTGGCCATGTCGATGAACAGACGTTCGCGCTCGACGAATCGATCATTGCGCAAGAGGTATTCGTTGAGCGCATCGCCGATCACTTCGATTTCAGCAGTCGCGCCCTTGGGCAGCTCGAGTCTCTGACCCTGCCTATCGGAACGGAGCCGACCGATCTGGTTCGCCATCTGCGTCAGCGGGCCCACAAGACGGCTCGCGCCCCACGCGATGAGCACACCCAGAATAAGCAGCAGACTCAAGGCCGAGCCAACCACGGTCAAGGTCATGTCCTGCTCACGCGCTTCCAGTTCGGAAATTTCCAGTGACAGGATGAGCTTGTGGTCCCCTTCACGCCGAACGAGGACAACCCGCTCCTGGCCGTCGACAAGAACATCGTCGTGTACGCCGGGCTCCAGTGCTGCCAGGGCCACCGGAATCCGTTTCGGATTCCGGCTGTCGTAGAGCGACATTTTGCGCGTATCTGCCCATCGGTAGCCAGGGTCATTCGACGTGCGTTCTTGCAGGTGATCGAGCTCGGTGTTCAGCAAGGTCTGCCATACCAGCTGCTCCGCACCTTCATTGACCACCAGTCCATGGATCGCAATTGCAATCGAGAGCAGCACAACGTATCCGAGCAAGCCGAGCAGCAGTCGCCTGCGCAAGCTCGGTCGTCGAACCATCGCGTGGTCAATCGGCATGGGCATCCTTTCCTGCGATTCGATAGCCCGTTCGAGACACAGTGTGGATCAATTTCAGCTGGAAAGGCCCATCAACGCTGCGCCTGAGCTCGTAGATATGCGAGCGCAGCAAGTTGCCATCCGGTGGATCGTCACCCCAAAGAACCTCCTCGAGACGCTCTCGGCGCACGACTGCGGGGCTGGCCAGCATGAGCGTTTCAAGAATCGTCCGCCCTGCTGGAAACAGGTGCAATGCCTTGCCCGCACGCGTGGCTTCCAGCGTCTTCAGGTTGAACACCAGATCCTCGACCTGCAGCACCTTTCGCCGCCCGCGACCGGTTGATCTGGAAACCAGTGCCTGCAAACGCAGGGAAAGCTCTTCCAGGTCAAACGGCTTGGTCAGGTAGTCGTCGGCACCGGCACGCAGGCCGGCGATCCTGTCGGGCAGCTCTTCGCGGGCGGTGAGCATCAACACGGGCACGTCATGGCCTTGCTCACGCAACGACTGCAGCACCGCGTGGCCATCCATGCGCGGCAACCCCCAGTCCAGAACCACCACGTCGTAGTCCTGCGAGCGGGCGAGGTGCAGACCCGTCGGACCGTCCGGTGCCGCATCCATGAGATGTCCAGCACGCTCGAAATACTCGAACAGGTTTGCGACCAGGTTCCGATTGTCTTCGACGACCAGTACACGCATGACAACTTCCGCGGCGGCTCCGGCCACATAGCCTATCGTTTTATGCGCTCCGCCTGCTGCGCTTCCCGTGCGACCTTGCCTTGACAGCCTGTCGGACTGGTGAAGAACCGGCTGCAAAACCTCCGGAGCAACCCATGTTTCCGCCGCTTCTTGACCGAGGGGGCCTTCGTCGGGCGGCGAACCATTCCAGATATGTCCTCGCCCAGTCGAATTCTCGCTGTCGCTTCCACAAATCCGTCCGCTTGCCAAGGCAACGCCTATCAAGTCCTGGTTGTCCGGAGCGCATCCAGCAATGAGCGCACGACCCCTTGATTCCGTTCATGGTTCGACAAGCCTGTCCTGAGCACGGTCGAAGGGCTCACCACGAACGGACGCCATTTGATCAGCGTTGCCTTAACCCATTTCTAAGAAGGTTCCGACCGCCTTCCGACAGCTCGCTGCGGAAGATCGCGTCTTCTTGCCATGGGCGACGCTCTTGACTCAGGAACTGATGCGAAATGCGAACACGCCCTGTGCAGGCGTGACAACACCCGATTGGAAAAATCCCCGGTTCGTGCTGCGGCATCTGTGGTTGCCCCTGCTGTGCGTGTTGTGGATCCTGCTGCTCATCGCCGCCGGCGGCGTCGACATCGCCCTGGCTGACCGCATCTACGCGTGGGAAGGCCAGCACTGGGCGCTCAGGCAGGCCTTCAGCACGGAGATCCTTGTGCATAAGGCGGGCCGCAATTTGAGCCTGCTGGCCTGGTTCACCGTTCTTGCCCTTTGCTTGTATTCGCTGTCCAGGGATGCCTGGCGCGATCGACGCAGGCCACTTGCCTATCTCCTCGTCTCGACCGTCGTCGCCACCGCACTGGTGGCGTGGATAAAGCACTGGTCGAACATGGACTGTCCCTGGGATCTGGTTCGCTACGGCGGTGATCGTCCGTTCATTGGGCTTTTCGGACTTCGTCCGGTCGGCTTGCAGCGCGGCGCGTGCTTCCCTGCCGGACATGCCAGCGGCGGCTACGCCTGGGTTGCCTTGTACTACTTCTTCCTCGCAATCCGGCCAGGATGGCGATGGTTGGGATTGGTCACCGGACTGTCTGCGGGCCTGCTCTTTGGTATCTCGCAACAACTGCGCGGCGCGCATTTCGTCTCGCATGACATCTGGACACTTGGCATCTGCTGGGCGACTGCATCGCTCGTGTCCATGGCGTTTTGGCATGCACAGGCCGTCGAGCCGGAGCTTGCCAATGAAGCGCGGGCGACGCGGGCATGAACGCAACGCCACATATGCCCGCTGACGGAACATTTCCTGATTTCGAGCGCACGCGGATCAGCAGGATTTCCAGGCAATGGGAAATGAGCCAGGAAACGCTCGCCGTGCTGGTCGCACTGTTCTTCACCATCTGCTCGAACACGGCCTTTTTCCGCGTGGTCCATGAAACCGGGGCGCTCGACGGCGGCCGAGGTGCACTCCTGGGCCTTGCCCTGTTCGCGGCGATCAGTGCGCTCAACACTTTGCTGTTGCTCGTACTGATGACCCGGCACAGCACCAAACCCATCTTGACCGTGCTGCTTGTCGTGACTTCGCTGGCCGCGCATTTCACCAGCAACTACACGGTTTACCTGGATCCGGACATGGTCCGCAGCATCCTGCATACCGATCAAAAGGAGGCGAGCGAACTGGTTTCCTGGTCGCTACTGCCACCACTGCTCATGTTCGGAATCCTGCCATCCGTCCTCGTGTGGCGGGTGCGCCTCCGCAACCATTCCCGTGGCCGGGCATTGTCGATTCGCGTCGCATGCCTCATCGCTTCGGCGCTGATTGCTGCCATCGCGATCCTGGGGTCGTTTCAGAGTCTGGCGCCGCTGATGCGCAATCATCACGAGCTGCGCTACTTGATCACTCCCGGGAATTTTCTGGTGTCGTTGGGCAGCGTGCTTGCGGACCGGGGCAAGACCGCCCAGCTTCCGCGCACACCCATCGGACTACAGGCGACAGTCGAGGGCAGGCCCGCTGGCGCAAGACCGCGCCTGCTCGTGATCGTGGTCGGCGAGACCGTGCGAGCACAGAACTGGGGGCTCAACGGCTATGCGCGGCAGACCACGCCGCAACTGGCTCGCACTGGCGGTGTCATCAATTTTCCGGATATGGCAGCCTGCGGCTCGTCGACGGAAGTCTCGCTGCCCTGCATGTTCTCGCCGTACGGGCGTCGAAACTACGATGCCCGGCGCATCAAGCGCAGCGAATCCTTGCTTCACCTGCTCGCGCATGCCGGCATCCACACGATCTGGCGAGACAACCAGACTGGCTGCAAGAGTGTGTGCACAGGACTGGAATTCGAGTCTTTCGAGCACGCCACATTCCCAGAGGTCTGCGATGCCGACGGCTGCCTGGACGAAGTGATGCTGCGCGGCTTGGAGGACCTGGTTGCGCGCAATCCGGGTGACATGGTCCTGGTGTTGCCCCAGCTGGGTAA
>SHNG01000021.1 GCA_004295005.1 Gammaproteobacteria bacterium | reverse complement strand
AATGGCTTTCCTGCAGAACTCGGTCGGCGCGGTGGCTGGGCCATTCGATGCGTTCCTCGCCATGCGCGGACTCAAGACCCTGCATCTGCGCATGCGCGCACATTGTGAGAATGCCTTGCAGATTGCGAAGTGGCTGGAGAAGCATCCGGCGATTGGGCGCGTGATTCATCCGGGGCTGAAGTCGCATCCCCAACATGCATTGGCCAAGAAGCAGATGGACGGCTTTGGCGGCATCATCTCGGTTGAAGTCAAAGGGGGGTTGCGCAAGGCGCGCAAGGTGTTGGAGCGCTGTGAGTTGTTTGCCTTGGCCGAATCACTCGGCGGCGTGGAAAGCCTGATCGAACACCCGGCCATCATGACCCACGCCTCGGTGCCACCTGCGAACCGCAAGCGATTGGGTATCAGCGATGGGCTGATCCGGCTATCCGTGGGCGTGGAGAATCTTCACGATCTAAAGCGCGAATTGGCTTCGGCCCTGGAATCTTGAGACATTCCCGCGTCGATACGACCCGTGTGGGTGCTTGTCACTCAAATCCTTGAACTGCCTGGTGTTGGCGAGTCTGGATTAGGTGGAGAACGCTGAAAGCGATCATGGATACGATTCCCCTGAACGATCTTGGGCGCCACAACGCAGCGCTGCGGGACCAACTCGGTCTTGCGGCGCGCGAAGTCGTTGAAGGCGGCTGGTATGTGCTGGGCGGGCAGGGCGAGCGATTCGAGCGCAAGTTCGCGGAGTATTGCGCGGTACCGCATTGTGTCGGCGTGGCCAATGGCACCGATGCCATTGAGTTGGCCTTGCGCTGTCTCAAAGTCGGTGCCCATTCTCGCGTGCTGACGGTCGCCAACGCCGGCATGTATTCGACAATTGCCATTCGATCAACCGGAGCCGTGCCGGTTTTTGTCGACGTCGATCCGTCTACCTTGTGCATGGACCCGACCTCGCTCAAGCAAGCGTTGGCTTGCCAACCTGATGCGGTCGTGGTCACACACCTCTACGGCCGGCTGGCCGATGCTCACACGATTTCCGGACTGTGTGCCGAGCACGGGGTCCCGCTGATCGAGGATTGCGCGCAGGCGCACGGCGCACAACGAGATGGGCGCAAGGCCGGCAGTTTCGGAGTGATGGGCTGCTTCAGTTTCTATCCCACCAAGAACCTGGGAGCTTTGGGTGATGCAGGTGCGGTAGTCACTGCGGATGACGCGCTGGCCAAGCGTCTGCGCCAGTTGCGGCAGTACGGCTGGGAGTCGAAGTACACGTCCGCTGTCGAAGGCGGTCGCAACAGCAGAATGGACGAAATTCAGGCGGCCTTCCTCAGCGCCAAGCTCCCGCAGCTTGACGCTTGGAACAAGTCGAGACGGCGTGTGGCCAGCCAGTACTCTCAAGGCATCCAGAATCCGCGCTTGCATTTGCCTGGCCAGTCGGGAGACGACTTCGTTGCGCATCTGTACGTGATCCGGACGGCGGGTCGGAATGGTCTGCGCGAGCATTTGCGACGTGCCGGCATTGCGTCGGATATCCATTACCCCTTGGCCGATCACCGTCAGCCCTGCATCGCGGACCGCTTTGCTGACGTGGCATTGCCAAACACCGAGCTTGCGACCTCGCAGGTGCTGACCTTGCCCTGCTTCCCGGAAATGACCGATGCCGAAGTCCAACGCGTCATTGAAGCCTGCAATACTTGGCATGATTGACTATTCGCTGATCATTCCGGTCTATCGCAACGAAGGCTCCATCGCCGAGCTGCTCGATGCCATGGATTTCATCCAGTCCGGGCTCGATGGTGCGCTCGAGGTGGTGTTCGTCGTGGACGGTAGCCCGGACCGCAGCCATGAGCGCCTGCTTGAAGGCACAAGCGGTCGTCGCTTTCGCTCGAAGATCGTGCTGCTGTCGCGCAACTTCGGTTCATTTGCCGCGATCCGCGAAGGGCTTCTGTGCGCGAAGGGAGACTGGCTTGCGGTGATGGCGGCTGATCTGCAGGAACCTCCCGAGCTCATGCTGGAGTTTTTCCAAACCTTGAGGCGCGAGCCGGTTGATGTGGTCGTCGGCACCCGTGCCGCGCGGTCGGACCCATGGCTGGACCGATGGGCCTCGAAGCTGTTCTGGGGCGCCTACCGTGCACTGGTTCAGCCCGAAGTTCCCAAGGGCGGTATTGACGTTTTCGGATGCAATCGCGCGTTTCGGGATCAGTTGGTACGACTCAACGAAGTCAACAGCTCGCTGGTTGGGCAGGTGATCTGGCTGGGATTCCGGCGACGGGAGATTCCCTATGAGCGTCGAGAGCGACGCCATGGACGCAGCGCATGGACCTTCTCGCGCAAGCTGAAATACCTGATGGACAGCATCTTCTCCTTCAGCGACTTTCCGATTCGGCTCCTGTTTGCCAGCGGTGCCATCGGTTTGGTCGTATCGGTCGGAGTTGGGGTGTTGGTAAGTACGGCGCGCTTGCTGGACTGGATTCGTGTGCCCGGCTATGCCGCCACCTTGCTGGTGATCCTGTTTTTCGCGGCATTGAACCTGCTGGGCCTGGGCATACTCGGGGCGTATGTGTGGCGCGCATTCGAGAACACCAAGCAGCGTCCATCGGCCGTGGTGTTGATGACCCATGAGATTGAAGCGAGCAAAGCCGAATGAGCTATTTCGTCCATCCGCAAGCCATTTGCGAAAGCAGCCAGATCGGTGACGGGACCCGGGTCTGGGCATTCGCCCACGTCCTGCCTGGCGCGCGCATCGGCGCGGATTGCAACATCTGTGATCACGTCTTTGTCGAGAACGACGTTTCTATCGGCAATCGCGTCACCATCAAGTGCGGTGTGCAGGTATGGGATGGGGTGACTCTGGAAGACGACGTGTTCATCGGTCCCAATGTCACCTTCACCAATGACGGCTTCCCGCGCAGCAAGCACTATCCAGAGCGCTTTGCCGTGACCCGGGTGTGTGCTGGTGCGTCGATCGGTGCCAATGCCACGATTCTGCCAGGCGTGACCATCGGTCGAAGCGCCATGATAGGTGCGGGTTCGGTGGTCGTCCGCTCGGTACCCGCCAATGCCGTTGTTGTCGGCAATCCTGCAAAAATCACCGGATATGCGGGACACGATGCGCGCGACAGGACCAGGCCGGTTGAATTCGACTTGGGAGGGGATCGGAATCCGCAGATCCGGTTGACCGAAGTCGCCGGAGTCAGCCTGCACCGCTTGCCACTGGTTCAGGACATGCGCGGAGACCTAAGCGTTGGCGAGTTCGAGCGCAGCGTTCCGTTCCAGCCCAGGCGCTATTTCCTGGTGTTTGACGTGCCCAGCGGGGAGGTGCGAGGTGAACATGCACACCGCAGTTGCAAGCAGTTCCTGGTCTGCGTGCGCGGCTCGGTTTCGGTCATTGCTGACGATGGCAGGAACCGGATCGAGGCGGTGCTGGATGCGCCCAACCTGGGCATCCTGTTGCCGGAAATGACCTGGGGCGTGCAATACAAGTACAGCCGCGATGCGGTGCTGCTGGTTTTCGCTTCGGAGTACTACGATGCGGATGAATACATCCGCGACTACGCGGAGTTCCTGGCCTTGGCTGCACAGCGTCGGCCGGCGCAGGTCTGATTGATTGCCGCGATCAGCCCGACGTGCTTTGCTCCGCATCCGTCTTGCCGGCGACGATTCGACGCGACAGCAGGAACGTCACCGGCAACATCAAGGCCACCACGATGAGCGGAGCCAGTTTGACCGGCACGCCCAGCACATCAACCAGCATCTTGAGCAGCACGCTCCCGGCGCCAAGCTGGATGACGTAGACCAGCGGAAATGCGATGGCTGCCTTGAGGCTCAAGGGTTGGCGGAAGACAAAGCGCGCATTGAGCAGGTAGCTGAACCCTACGCCGATGACATAGGCAAGGACGTAGGCAAGTTCATATCGAATCCACGGCAGGAATGCCAGGTACAGCAGGTAGGTGACCGCCGTGTTCAATCCGCCGGCGAGGACGAAGCGGATGGCTTGCGCCGAAGTCGGGTGACGTACCAGCTTCATGCGCAAACGAGCCCGTTGGCCTTTCGCAATGGATAGGGTGCTGGTGTGCCGGCCCCACCGGGAGGTTTGCCCTCCGACCTCCTCGTTGGCGAGACCCGGCATGGACCACAGTTCGGTTTCCGTGCAGCGGCACTGGCCGTTGACGCAAGGTGCAGCAGCTGGCACTCCTCGATCAAACCGCGCAGACGCACGATCCGTCCGTCGCTGGACAGGGATCCCGAGCGCCCGGGTGCGGTCACCTTGTGGCCAAGTTCGGCCAGGATTACGCACAGGCCGTTGCCGACAAATCCGGCCGAACCCAAGGCGAGCACGCAGCTCCTGATGTCTTCCATGTTGTCGGTTAGTCCGAAATGGGCATGATGGGGCGCGAACTTCACAACCTGGCAGGTAGTGGATTCAGATTCTTGCGCGCGCAATGGGTTTTGCCAAATATTGCGTGGGCAAGGTCGCCTGAACAATCCTGGCCGGGCCCGTAGCGCGATTTTGCTACGCCTGATTCTTGCCCGGCTGCAAGCAGCGTACACTTGCCGGTGCTGCAAGGGCCAAAGGGGGCGTTGCCGTGGGTCTGCTGGATGATCTTGAGAACGAGGCGCAACGGCGCAAGGCCGAGGCGGATCGGGCAGTTGAGGTAAAAACCGAGCGTGAAAGCGCCTATCGCACCATTCTGGAACCGGCGATGGGCAAGCTGCGTGCCTACCTCACCGAACTGGTGGAAAAGATCAAGGTATTGCAGCCGAAGATTGCCATTCGCCATGAGATTGCCGGGTATGGCGACGTGGTGGCGTATGTGGAACATGAATACGAATTGCGTGACGCCAGGCAACCCTCTTCGCTGGAACTCACACTTTCCTTCGCCGCAACCGTTGCCAGTTCCGAATGTCCTGCGGTGACTGTGGAGGGTGCCGCGCGCGTGCGCGCAGTTGCCAACCTGTTCCAGCGCCATCGTCTGGGTGGGCCGCTCGCCGAGCGCAAGGACAATAGCGGCGAGATGGCCGGTGCGGTGTTCAAGGCCAAGGGCAAGATTCCACTCGTCGCCAACTTCATGGCCGACGCGGCCAGCGGGCAACTGCGCATCACCTTCACCAACTTCGACGACTTCGGCTCGGTAACAAAAAATGTCCCACCGGAACGGGTGGACGATGCCTTGTTCGATGAGATCGGTCGATACCTGATGCGTGACCCGAACTCATTGTTGCGCGAGGCGCTGCCTGACGACTATCGGAGCCAGCTCAAGGCCAAGGTGCATGAGCAATCGGTCAAGCGACGCTGGGAGGCCACCATCGATTCCCGCCAGCAGGAAGACCTGGCCATGCTCAAGCGCGAACACGGATTCGGCGCCAGTCTCAACAAGCTCGGCGACGCCATGGGCAAGCTGAAGGGGCTGGTTCAGCGCAAGCCTGCAGGCTGATTCTGCTATCAGCCCAATCCTCGACTGATGTGGGAGTCGCGTGCGCCTTGGTCGCTGCGTGCACCCTCTCCCGCTGCGCGGGAGAGGGGCGAAGGTGCCGTGCGGTTGTCGCTTCGATCAGAGCAGCGGTACCAGCAACAACGCGACGATGTTGATGATCTTGATGGGCGCCTGCGGCGCCTCCCTCACCCCGTTCCCCTCTCCCGCTGCGCGGGAGAGGGGCGAAGGTGCCGTGCAGTTGTCGCTTTGATCAGAGCAGTGGGACGAGCAACAAGGCCACGATGTTGATGATCTTGATCAGGGGGTTCACCGCTGGTCCGGCGGTGTCCTTGTACGGGTCGCCGACGGTGTCGCCCGTGACGGCGGCCTTGTGCGCCTCGGAGCCCTTGCCACCGTGGTTGCCGTCTTCGATGTACTTCTTGGCGTTGTCCCAGGCGCCGCCGCCGGTGGTCATCGAGATCGCCACGAACAGTCCGGTGACGATGGTGCCGATCAGCAGGCCGCCGAGCGCCTGCGCACCGGCCATCGGGCCACCAATCCAGCCGAAGCCAAAGCCGACCAGGATCGGCACCAGCACTGGCAGAATCGAGGGCACCATCATTTCCTTGATCGCGGACTTGGTCAGCAGGTCAACCGCACGCGAGTAATCGGGCTTGGTCTTGCCTTCCATGATGCCCTTGATTTCACGGAACTGGCGACGAACCTCCTCGACCACACTGCCAGCGGCGCGACCGACCGCTTCCATCGCCATGGCACCGAACAGGTAGGGGATCAGGC
>SHNG01000104.1 GCA_004295005.1 Gammaproteobacteria bacterium | reverse complement strand
GGCTGGCTCGGGCGGGTGATGGAACTGGTGGCCGGACAGAACACACAGTCGCTGCTGCCTTCGGCAATCTGCCTGACCGATCAATCCTTGCTGCTGACCGGATCGACCCAGTTGCCGTACGGACTTTCGCCTTACGGTGCGGTACTCATGAATGCCATCGACGGAGTCGGTGCGCAGCCAAGCCTTGAGCTTGCCCGCGCTGCCGTATTCAATTCCAACACCAATGCCGTTGCGGCGCATGTGTTCGAGCGCACTTACAACGACGTGCACACGCGAGCCCAGCAATTCGCGCAGGCGCATATCAATGCCACCGCCGGCATCGCCGCTCCCCCGGAATTTGCCGGCCTGACTTCATTCTTTGCCGCACAACTGGGCATGGTGGCCAAGACCATCGAGGCACGCGCGGCCATCGGTGCCGGGCGTCAGGCATTCTTTGTGTTGCTCGGCGGGTTCGATACGCATGATGCCCAGCTCACCACCCAGCCTGCCCTGCTCGCCGATCTGTCTTCATCACTGAAGGCCTTCCACGACGCCACCGTGCGCATGCAGGTATCGCAGCAAGTGACCACATTTACCGCATCGGATTTCGGACGCACGCTGAGCAGCAACGGCGACGGCTCCGACCACGGCTGGGGCAGCCATCATTTCGTCGTCGGCGGCAGTGTGCTCGGCCAGCGCTTCCACGGAACCATGCCGAGCCTGGCCAGCGAAGCCAGCAACCCGGATGACGCAGGACGCGGCCGCATCATCCCCACCACCTCGGTGGACAGCTACGCGGCAACCCTCGCCCGCTGGTTTGGCTTGAGCGAATCCGATATCGATCTGGTGCTGCCCAACATCGGCGAGTTCAATCGCGATCTGGGTTTCATGGGCTGAATCCTGGCGTGCTGAAAATCCGTCTGGCGGAATGCCGATCTGCATCCAGTCTACGGACAAGTCTGCGCATCCGGGCTGTCGAAATCACTGGCGAAAATCGAGTCGCACAACGTTGGGCCGCCTTGCAGACGCATTACGAGGTATTGGTCGTCGGCAGTCACCGAATCAGCACCACGATCGGAGCCGGCGATCACGATTGCACCATCGGATTGAACTGCAACCGCATCGGCAAACAGGTCTCCCGCGGCACCAATCAAGCGGCTGCCCGCACTGCCGAAACCGGCATCCAGCTGGCCGCTGGCGGTGGCGCGCATGGCAAATACCTGCGCGCCCATCGTGCTGCTCGCGTTGCCAACTGCAACGATTCGATTGGAGGCGTCAATGGCGACGGACTCCAGGAGGATGGTTGCCTGACCCAAGGCCGCTGCACCAACCTTGAGAATGCCGCTGATACCGAAAGTCGGGTCGATCGAACCATCAGCGTGCAAACGCACGATCGTGGCATCGGCAAGGCGCCTGCCTGCAACAAGAATCCGGCCGTCGGCCAACACACGCAAATCACCAACAAAATCGAGAATGCCGGCCAGTTCCGCGCGGCCATCTCCGGCAAATCCGGGGTCCGGGTTACCGTTGACGTCCAGACGCTGGACGATGGCACCGCCCATGTTGTCTATCTGCCCGCCCAGCACGACTTTTCCGTCGGACTGCGAGGTTGTTGCGCGAAACGAGTTGCTGTCCGCAGCAGCCACCACCAGTCCATTGGTTCCAAAAGAAGAGTCCGGCATGCCCTGTGAATCCAGGCGCAGGCAGGCAGCATCCACGAGGCTGCCTGCCTGGACATAGCCAGCGAGCAGGAAGCCACCCTCGGATGCCGATGCCAATGCCAGGCCAACATCGGTTTCGGCGCGTGCGCTGGTCATCCAGCCCGTACCGTTGTTGCCGAATGCCGTGTCGACACTGCCGTCTTCATTGAGCCTGAGTGCTGCAAAGTCACTGAATGGGCCAATCCGGGAACTCACGCCTGCCACGACGGGTTTTCCGTTTTCCTGCAAGATCAGGCCGTAGGCTTCTTCTTCGCTGTCAGTCGTGGCGTGGTAGGTCGAGCGTCCGCCGGCGCCAAAACCCGCATCCAGGCTTCCGTTCGCGTTCAAGCGCAGCAGGCCAAAAGCCCCATCATTCACTGCCGTGAACGCGGTGCCGGCAACCAGGATGCGTCCACTGCCATCGATCACCAGCGCGTGTGCCTGACCACCGACGGTGCCTACCGAATCGCGCACCATGCCGGTACCTGAACCAAAGGACGGGTCGAGATCACCTGGCGCTGCGGTGACTCGATTACTTGCAAGCACAAGCACCGTGGCGAAAACCAAGCCGCAGAGTTGGACATGAATGGACATGAGCTGGCTTCCGGGTAGTGAATAATCGAGGAACCAAAATCACTTCTTGGCCATAAGCCGATGGATCTCCGGCCTCGGTACCGACACAGCCGACTGATGTGGTTTGACGCCTGAAAAGCCCAGGATCCGCACAATCCGAACGCAAGGCTTCATTCACCCGCCATGCCTATTTGTCGGGCCGGCAAGAGCTCATCGGTTCTGCATTTCAAGCCGGCGCGCTTCACTCGAATGCATCTTCGAAAATGACATCGTTCTCGAAGGCACCCAGGTCGACAATCCCTCCGATCAGGCGCGGCTTTCCGGCAAGGTCAAGCCCGGTAATGCCTCCGGGAGGGAAATTTTCGCCAAGGTCAACCAGGGGTGAATTGCGCTCGAGTTCGAAGCTCGCGCAGAACGTGCCGCAATCGACAAACTGCGGATCCGCGCTCACGTTTCCGATGTACTCATCAGGTAGCGTGCCCTGACTGCAAAAAACGCCGATATCGTTTGCAACCACATCGTGGCTGGTCGATGAAAAGAAGTCGCCTTGGGTTGGCCCCGGCTCCTCCGGAAGATTTCCCCAGATGATGTTGTTGGTGATTTCGAAGTGGGCAGACCCGGTGACAGCAAGCCCTCCCGGCAGGAAGTCCCCTTCGCTCTGGTTTTGCGTAATGGTGTTGCCGACCACGTAGGCAGTACCGACCACCTGGGAAAGCTGGAATGCACCGATGTTGGCCGCACTGTTGGCAAACGCCAGGTTGCCGCGCACAAGCAGCGTTCCACTGTTGGTAGCGATCTTGGCTGCACCGGCCATGTCGTCTGCGCGATTGGCATAGAACTTGTTGCGATCAACGCGAACGTCACCGGTTTCGCTTTCCGCGTACAGGCCGCCACCACGATTGTTGGTCGAAAGTCCACGAATGAAACTGATACTTTCGACGGCAACGTCGCCGTCTACATTCAGTACGAACAAGCCTCGCCGCTGGAACTGCCCGTCAATTTTCGTCTCACCTCCCGAAACAAACAGACAGCCTGGCGCATAGCCTCCAACAAACGTGATGGCGTGCGGCTCCGAAGACACGAAACTGAATGGAGGTGATGAGGCAAATGTCGTGCTGACGAGGCGAATTCGATCGTCTTCTCCATTCGACTCTGCAATATCCATTGCGGCATTCAACGCACTGGCACTGTTGACGCAGAAGTCTTCGCCAAGCGCAGGGCCAGCAATAGCCATGCTGAGCGCAAGCGCCGCCGCGCAAGCTGGCATTTGCCGAAAAAAGGCCTTCATTCGCTTCTCCTGCATTGGGTGTCAGCGATGGAAAATCCCGGGCAGCGGAGAATCGAACAGGCCCAGGGCCAGGAACCTGCGGCTCCCTCATTCCGGGCCTGTTCGTTCTGGAAGCAACCGGCCTCACTTCCCGCCAGTGCGCTCGCGCGAGGAAAGGAAAGGCCCCGCCGCTGTCGTGGCGCACCCCCCAAGCTGTTCGTTCGGCCCCATTTCGGGCTTTCAGCCAGGGCAGATCAACCCGGCAAAGGCATTCAGCATGCCCAGCACGCACTACCCGTCAGTCGCTCCATTAAGATTGCTCCCATCGGCCCGACTGCCCGTCCAGCAATGGGGCCCGACCCCATTGCGGAGCGAAACGATGTTTGAACCCACCGAGCTGCTGCTGCGGAGAATCCGTGCGGGTGACTCCGAAGCCCGCCAGCAGCTCTATGACCGCAGCCTGCCGTTGCTGCTTCGCTGGGCACATGGACGGCTTCCGCACTGCGCGCGTAGCGCAAACGACACGGAAGACCTGGTGCAAACAACCCTCATGCGCGCATTGCGCCACCTGGATGGCTTCCAGAGCAGTGGCAGTGGCGCCTTCCTGGCCTATCTCAGGCAAATCCTGCTCAACGAAGTGCGCCATGAAATCCGCAGCCAGCGCCGCCACGGTGGCGCGCACATGCAGGTCGATGACATCGAGATTGTCGACGAAGGTCGCTCGGCGATCGAGCAGTTGGTAAGCGCGGAACGACTGGAAGCGTATGAAAGAGCGCTATCGACCTTGAGCCGACGCCAGCAGGAGCTGGTCCTGCTGCGCATCGAGTTCGGAATGTCCTGGAAAGAAATCGCGCTCGAGCTTGGCGGCAATGCCGACGCGGTGCGCATGGCTGTGTCTCGTGCCCTTCAGCAAATGGCACAGGCAATCGGCGAGGGCTACCGCGATGATCAATAGACGCGAAGCCAATGAAGCGCGCTTTGCCACGGCTCGCATTGCCGAGGCCATTGCCGATGAGCGACGGGTCGATTGGGCACCTGCCGAACGTGCATTGGGCACGGATGCGCGCGAGATCGACAGCCTGCGTCTGCTCGACGATGTTGCCCGTGCGTTTCGCAGCACGAGCGAACACCCCATGCACAAGCCTGCGACAGAGCCCTTGTTCCGCTGGGGTCAGCTCGACGTCATCGCCCCGCTTGGCGAAGGAAGTTCGGGTGAGGTCTTTCGCGCCTGGGATCCATCCCTGCAACGCCATGTCGCACTCAAGCTGCGTGGTCAGCGCGATCCGCTGTCCGACCCGGCCAATGCGCAACTGATGAGCGAAGCACGCCAACTGGCACGCATCCGTCATCGCAACATACTCGCGGTCTATGGCGCCGCCGTGCACGATGGCCGAGCCGGCATCTGGAGCGAGCTGATCGAAGGTCGAACGCTTGCGCAACTTGTTGCGCAAGACGGCCCATGCAGCGCCAACGAGGCCATTGTCATTGCCCTGGAAATCGCGCGTGCGCTGACCGTCGTGCATGCGGCTGGCCTGGTGCATGGAGACGTCAAGCTTGAAAACGTGATGCGCGAACTGGGCGGCCGCATTGTTCTCATGGATTTCGGATCCAGTGGCCGGCGTGAGGATCTCGCCGCCCGCAATGTCGTCAATGGCACGCGCCGCTATCTTTCCCCGGAAGTTCTGGATGGCAGTGCGCCAAGCCCGCAGAGTGACCTGTACGCCCTTGGTGTGTTGCTGTACTTCCTGCTTTGCGGTGAATTCCCGAGGCAAGACAACGGCGAGCTCAAGCCGCTGGCCTTGCGCCGTCCCGATTTGCCGGCACATTTCTGTTCGGTTGTCGATCGACTCGTCGCGGACAATGCGGACCTGCGACCGCATGATGCCTCTGCGTTCACCGCGACACTGCATGAATTGCTGCCCCGACCCGCGGGGAAGGGACGCGCTTCAAGGCATTGGCGATTCGCGTTCGCAGCTTCGTTGGGCATTGCCGCGATCACGGCGGCAGTCCTGTTGCCGCGTGCACCAACCTGGCAAGTTGACGCCGAATTCATCGATCCGGTCACCCATCGCGCGATCATCGACGGCACGCCGGTTCGCATCGGCGACGCGCTCGCCATCCGCATCCGCGTATCCCGCCCGACCCATGTCTATGTATTCAACGCGGACTCGGACGGTGAACTCAACGTCCTGTTTCCAATTGCCGGACTGGATACCGGCAATCCGATCCAGGCCGCAAACACGTTGCAGCTCCCCGGCAACGCGAACGGCGAGGCCCTGAGTTGGCAGATCAGCAGTCCCACGCAAAGCGACGAGTTCGTGATGATTGCATCGTCCAGCGCATTGCCCGGCCTTGAACACGCCCTTGCGGATTCAAGGCGCCCCCAACTGCCAGCCAGCACGTCTGCACGAGGCGTAACCAGACTGGGAACCTCCCCCGTCGCAAGCTACGGACTCACGGGCGCACGTGCCATCGAACTGATCGAGCTGGCGCGCCGCGAAGCCGAGGCGGGTTTCGAGGTGCGCACCTTGCGGCTACCGCATACGCGGTGAACGCCTGGCGGCCTTTCCTGCCGCAGGCGGGCCTCATCCGGATTGCGTGATTCATTCGACGACGCCCTATAGAATGCCGTGCCATTTGCGCATTCGATATCGTGCAGGAGTCCGTCCGTGTTGCGACGCCACCCAGTCCTGGCATGCCTGGTTTTCTGGTCGACGATCGCAACCGCGACACCGCCGGATTGCGACAGCCTCGCCAC
>SHNG01000130.1 GCA_004295005.1 Gammaproteobacteria bacterium | reverse complement strand
GAGTGCAGCAGCATCCAGCTGATCGCCGCCCGCCATCAACACGGCGCGTTCAATGGCATGCGACAGCTCGCGCACATTGCCCGGCCAGGCATAGGCCTGCATTGCGTTGAGCGCCGAGGGAGCAAAGCGGATTCCATCGCGTTGGTAGCGCTCAGCGAAGCGTGAGAGAAAGGTCTGCGCCAACAGGGGAATATCCTCGCCGCGCTCGCGCAAGGGTGGCAGGTGCAACTCGACGGTGTTGAGGCGAAACAGCAGATCCTTGCGGAAGGTGCCGCCGACGACCTCAGCGGCAAGGTCGGCATTGGTGGCCGAAATCAGGCGCACATCGACTTTGAGTGTACGCGAGGATCCCACCCGTTCCAGCTCACCGTCTTCCAGCACGCGCAGCAGCTTGGGTTGCTGGGCCAAGGGAATGTTGGCGATCTCGTCGAGAAACAGACTGCCGCCATCGGCCAGTTCGAAGCGGCCAATACGGTCGCTCTTGGCATCGGTGAACGCACCGCGCACATGACCGAACATCTCGGCCTCGAACACGGTTTCCGGAATGCCGCCCATATTGACCTTGACGAAACTGGCCTCGGCACGTTTTGAGGCATCGTGCAGCAAACGCGCGATGACACCCTTGCCGGTACCGTTTTCGCCGAGGATCAGCACGTTCGCATCCGAAGGTGCCACCCGTGCCATGCGCTCCAGCAGCGCACGCATCGAAGGTGCCTCGGCAATGAAGCCTTCCGCCGCCGGGCCGCGCAGCAAGCGATTCTCGGCCTGCAGGCGTTGCCCATGCCGACGTGCCCGCGCCAGCGCCAACTGGTTGCCGAGTACGCTCATCAGGCGCGCGTTGTCCCATGGTTTCTCGACGAAATCACCGGCACCCTGGCGCATCGCATCCACCGCAACATGGATGCTGGCCCAGGCCGTCATCACCACCACCGGCAACTCTGCATCGAGCTTCTTGATCTCGGCGAGCAACTCCAAGCCTTCCGCACCCGAGGTGGTATCGCGGGTGTAGTTGAGATCAATCAAGGTCACATCGAATGCTTGGTTGCGCGCTGCCGCCAATGCTTGCGCTGGACTTTCCACCGCCGTGCAGTTCCAGCCCTCGCTTTTCAGCAACAAACGCAGCGCCTCGCGCACATCGCGCTGATCATCGGCTATGAGAATGTGTGGTTTGCTCACAGCCATGGGTTGATAACCTTCACATCAAAATCGCGAAAATCGGAGACGTTGCGGGTTACCAAGGTAAGGTCGTGCACAAGTGCCGTCGCTGCGATCAAACCATCTACAACTGGCTGGGGTCGGCCGCGGAGCAGAAGCTGACCACATAGCGTGCCCCACAACGTGGCGACTTCTCGATCAACGTCGAGAATGCGCGGGCCAAAACGTGCAATCAGGTCACGCTCAAGCCAGGTCGCAATGCGCGTGGCACGCTGCGCGTCCCCAAGCTTCGCCAGACCCTTGCGTATCTCACCAATCGACAGCACGCTGACGTAGGAACTCGCTTCTGATGCCCTTGAGTACCAATCACGTACACCGGCATTGGGTCGCAAACTGGTGGGATCGCTTAACGTGCACGTGTCAAGCAGAAAGCTCACAAGTCGATATCCCGATCTTCGATTTCACGCGAACGCTCGATTTTCAGATTTGCGCCGCGCATCGGCGAGTTGCGCAGAAACTCGTACAGCGACTCTTTCTGCGGGCGCAACTTGCGCAACTCATCCATCGAAATAACCGCCACTTCTTCCTTGCCGCGCACGGTAATCACCTGCGGACCCTTGGTTTTGGCCGCCTTGACCACTTCGCTGAGTCGGTTCTTGGCTTCTTGAAGTTGCCAGTTCATGTCTTGCTCCGATCTAGCCAGTCTAGCCAGATGATACGCCGGAACCTTCGATCCAGCCATCCTCCAGCCGAACCACGCGCTGTGCCTCACTGGCAAAGGCTTCGTTGTGAGTCACCTGGACAATGGTCATGCCATCCCTGTGCAACTCGTGCAGCAAATCCATGATGCTGCGCGCCTGGGTGGAATGCAGTGCGCCGGTCGGTTCATCGGCCAGCAACAGGCGCGGCCGCGTGATCACCGCGCGCGCTACCGCCACCAGTTGTTGCTGCCCACCGGAAAGCTGCGCTGGGTACAAATCCTTCTTGCCGACGATCTGGAAGCGATCAAGCATGTCGGCCACCCGTGCAGCACGCTCCTTCGCCGGCACTTCCCGGTACTGCAAGGGCAAGTCGAGGTTTTCGCGCACACTCAGTTCATCAATCAGGTGATAGTGCTGGAAGATGAATCCGATTTTCTCGCGTTGCAATTGCTGGCGTTGTTTCGGATTCAGGGATTCCACGGCGACGCCGTCAAGGCGATAACTGCCCTGCCAGTCGTGATCCATGAGGCCGAGCACATTGAGCAGCGAGGTCTTGCCTGCCCCCGATGGCCCCATCACGCTGACAAACGCGCCCTCGGCAATCTCCAGGTTGATGTTGCGCAGCACCCAACTGCGACCCGTCGCCAGCGGGTATGATTTTTCCAGCTTTTGCATGCAGATCATCGGCTTGTCCTGCGCATTGACGCGCCATCCATTGAATAGCACAATTTGATCGTATTGGACGTTTTGGATTGAAATGAAGACGATATCTGCCAGCGATGCCAAGCAATCGTTTGCCGCCGTTCTGGAAGCAGCCGCACGGGGTCCGGTACTGATTCGCAAGCACCAGCGCGATGCCGCTGTGGTCTTGTCCATGCAGGAGTACGAGCGCCTTGCACGGCTGAATGTCGCCGAATTCCAGCGCTTCTGCGATCAGGTCGGCAGCAAGGCGGCACGCAAGGGCATGAACGAGGCGATTCTGGCCAAGCTGCTGGCCGGGAATGATTGAACAGCGCCTGGTACTGGACACCAACGTGCTGGTCAGCCGCCTGTTGCTGCCCGGCGGTACCGCAGCACGAGCGGTTGACCATGCCCTCGCCCACGGTGTGCTGCTTGTTTCCGAAGTAACCCTGGCCGAGCTGGTCCAGGTGCTGAGCCGGCCGCGCTTTGATCGCTACGTCTCGATGAAGGATCGCCGCCAGTTCGTGAACCTGCTCGGTGGTATTGCCCGATTGGTGCCAATCACGCATCGGGTAGCCGCCTGCCGGGATCCGAAAGACGACAAGTTCCTGCATGTCGCACTCAACGGCGAAGCCGATGCCATCATCAGCGGTGATCGCGATCTGCTGGTCCTGCATCCGTTTCATGACGTGAGCATTCTGACCCCGACCGCATTCCTGAAAACCCGCTGAGCACATGCGTTTTACACAGGGCGCTGGAAAGGCACGCATCGCCACAGATCGCTCATTCGCGCCGCAAGGCGACCATCGGATCGGTGGCCGCTGCTCGACGGGCTGGCAACCAGCAGGCAATCCCGGCAACCACGCCAACCAATCCGAGCACCAGGACCCAGGTCAAGGGATCGTTGAAGGGCACGCCGATCAGGCGTCCGCTCATTGCGCGCGCAACCGCCAGACCCAGGCCCAGCCCGAGCAAGAAGCCAACAACGACCAGGCTCCCGCCTTGGCGCATGATCAATCCTCGGATCCGCCCGCGGGTCGCGCCCATGGCCATGCGCACGCCCATCTCGGCATTGCGACGGCGAATGGAAAAGCTGAGCACGGCGGCCAGGCCAATTGCGGCAAGCAGCAGTGCACCGAGGGCAAACCCGCCCAGGGCCTCGATCAATGCGCGCCGCGATCCCAGGGTCGCTTCAATGCGCACGGCCAGTGGCTCGTTGGTGCTTACCGTGGTCCCCGGTGCCGCTTGCTGGATGGCACGACGCACGGTTTCGGCCATGGCGGCAGGATCACCCGAGGCATGGCTGACCAGCCAGAACACGGGCAGCGGTGCGGCGTTGAACTGGTAAACGGTCGGCAGGTTGTCGGTTTCGTCGAGGCTCTCGTGCTTCACCGTGCGTGCCACGCCAATGATCGGCGCACGACGAAAGTGTCCTTGTGCATCTATTGGAAGTTCCACGTAAGCGCCCAAGGGATCGACGCCCTCCAGGAAGCGCTTGCGAAACAGCTCATCGACGATGACGCCGCTGCTACCGGCTTGATCGGCATCCTTGAATTCGCGCCCCGCGAGCAGACCGATGCCGAGCGTGGACAGATAACCAGGCCCCACCGAGCGCGTGCGCGCCTGCAGGTTGTCGGGTTGATTCGGCATGCGGATTGAGCCAACCATCTCCCAACCGCTGAAGGGTGGCGCAGAGGACACCGCCACGCGCTCGATACCCGGCAGACTCGCCACCGCTGCGTGAATGCGTTCGACCACCGGCGCATAGCGTGTCGAATCCGTGGCCGGATCAAAGGCTGCACCGGCCGTGGTGACACCGACCGGATCCACCAGGGTGAGCAGCACACCGCGCGAATCGAAGCCGCGATCCGAACTGGACAAGTTGAGCGCACTGCGCAGCAGCAGACCCTCGCTGCCTAGCAGAGCCGTGGTCAACATGACCTGGGCCACCAGCATGGCTGGGCGCAGGCGACCCATGCCACCCACGCCACTGCGGCTGGACAACTGCGATGCGCGCGCGGAAACCAGTGCCGCGATCAAGCCACTGGCCATGGTGATTGCGCCCACCAGCAAGGCACTCAACAGGCTCGCCGCACCGAAGCTGACACCCTGGGGAAGATCCTGCGGCAGCAGATCGCGAGACACCAACACGCGCAACAGCGCGGGCGTCAGGGCGAGGCCAAGCAGAATGCCAAGCACGACCGGCGGCGCGAGATCGGCGAGTACCGTCTTTGCAATCGAACGCTCGCTGGCACCCAGCGCGCGGCGCACATCCAGTTCACGACGACGTACCAGCAGGCGATCCAGTTGCAGGTTGATCAGGTTGGCGAGCACGGCCACCAGCAGGATAAACGCTGCAATCTGCAACCAGGCCAGGGCATGGAAATATCCGCCGGCATTGCGATCCCGCCACGCGCGCGCGCCGGCCACGACACCGGCATTGCTGCGCAGTCCATCCAGGCTGGCGTCTCGTGCGAGGATGGCATCGAGTGCCACCTGCGCCTGCTCCAGCTCGACGCCCTGCGCCATGCGCGCCACCACATCGATCATGCCGACGTTGCCTTGCCGGTTGAGCTCGCGCTCCGCATCACTCATCACGAAAGGTCGCCAGGCCTCGATGGAGGCATCCGGAAACGCAAACGAAGGCGGCATCACACCGATGACACGGTAGCTGCGGTCGGTAAAGCGGATGTCCCTGCCGATCACCTGTGGATCGGCATTGAAGCGACTGCGCCAGATGGCATCGCCGAGCAGGATGACGGCGTCGCTTCCTGCGCGCGCATCACCGGCTTGGAAGCTGCGCCCAAGCGCGGGCGCAATGCCCAGCACCTGCTGGAAATTCTCCGTCACCCGCGCCATCTGCCAGGTGCGGCCATCCTCGCCGCCGCCACGCACGCGCGCAACACCGAGCGCACCACTGAAATGCGTGGTATCGGCAATCACCGCCTGACGCAGGTTTTCCGTGAGACCCACGTCGAATCCGTAATTGACCAGACGTGCCTGAAGTTCCGCCAGGCGCTCGCCATCAACATAGGGCAATGCCTTCCAGCGCAACGCATGGATGGCCGAGAACGCGCTGGCATTGAAGGCCACCACGGCGGCGACCAGCACCGTCACGATGAGTGCAAACACGGGCGTGCGCAGTTGGCGACGCAATAGACTGGAAATCGTGCTCATCGGAAGTTTCACTCATTCATCGCGCAAGGCGACCATCGGATCGACACGCAAGGCCCGTCGCGTCGGCAAGAGTCCAGCAACCAGCACGGCCAGCAGCAACACGCCGACCACGCCGATGTAGACCCAGGGATCGGAGCCGGAACCATTCAAGGTGAGGCCCGCCAATGCGCGCGAGCACAGCCAGGCCAGCGGCAATCCGATCAGCAATCCGCCGATCACCTGGCGACCGGCGCGCGCAAGGATCATGCCGAGGATTGCCTTCGAATCCGCGCCCATGGCCCGGCGCACACCAATCTCGCGCGTGCGCCTGGCCACGTCGAAGGCGAGCACGGCATAGATTCCGGCAACGGCCAGCAACAGGGCAAAGCCCGCGAATATGCTGAACATGCTGGCCAGCAAATCGCTGCTCCAGAGCATGCGTTCGCGCCATTCACTCATGCTGCGCAGCCAGTACACCGGCTGGTCCGCATCGATGGCGAGCACCGCTTCGCGAATCGACTGGCCCAGCGCGGCGGCATCGCCATCGGCACGCACGGCAACGCTGAAAAATGCCGGGGTTGTCTGGCTTGCGGGACGAAACACGTTGCCATCGCCACGGTGCGCGGCCAGTCGTGCACTCTCCTCGAAGTAGTTGGCCTGCACGCTGTCGGCGACCACGCCGACAACTTCCAGCG
>SHNG01000125.1 GCA_004295005.1 Gammaproteobacteria bacterium | reverse complement strand
CACGCCGACAACTTCCAGCGATTCGCTGCCGTCCTCGCGCGGCGACAATCGCAAATGCTTGCCGATCGCGCTTTGCCCCGGCCAGGCCGTCTCGGCCAAACGTGCGCTGATGACCGCCACCGGCACGCTGTCGGTGCGATCACGTGCATCGAACAGGCGACCTTCGCGCAGGCGGATGCCGAATACCTCGAAGAAGCCGTCGCCGACGCTGGACGCCCACGCCTGCGGCAAGCTGGAATCGCGATCGACTACTTCACCATCACGCGCGTAGTCCTGTCGCTCGTAACCCATCAGCGGCAGACTGCTGGCAACGGTGGCTCGACGCACGCCGGGCAATTGTGCCAGGCGTTCGCTCAGGGAATCGGCAAAGCGCCCGCGTGAGGCAGGGTCTGCGTACCGTGCCGCAGGCAATCCGATGCGTGCGGTCATCACCTGGTCCGTGTCGATGCCCAGCGGCTTTGCCTGTGCGGAAACCGCGCTGCGGATTGCTATACCCGCGCCCACCAGCAGGATCAGCGAGAGCGCCACTTCGGCACCCACCAGCAGACGCGCCAAGCGCCCGCGCTCGCCGATGCCGCCACCCTGCCGCAACACCGCCTGCACATCCACGCGACCGGCGCGCAATGCGGGCACCAAACCGGCAACAAGCGCCGTCACCAGGGCGATGCCGGCCGTGAAGATCCAGTCGCGTGCGTCACCGGAAAAATCCACCCAGTACGGTGTCTGCGCCGGGGTATCGGACATCACGCCTTCCATCACCCGCGCAGCGGCAAGCGTTGCCAGCCAGCCCAGCAACGTCGCTGCCAGCGCCAGCAGGAAGGTTTCGCACAACACCTGCTGGATCAGGCGCGAACGCCCCGCTCCCAGCGCGGAACGCACGGCCAACTCGCGCGCACGCGCCGCAAAACGCGCCATCACCAAACTGGCCACATTGGCGCAGGCAATCAGCAGCACCAGCAACACCGCCACAAACATCGCCACATTGGCCTGGCGAATCTGCGGCAAGACGAAGTAATCGCCGAGCGTCACCACGCTGGCTGCCTCGCCGCGCAGCTTTTCCTTGCGCTGCTCGGCCAGGTTGCTGACCAGGGTGGCGAATTCGGCGCGCGCCTGCGGCTGGGACTGGCCGTCACGCAAACGCCCGAAGCCGTTGACCAGCGGCGCCGACTCATCCTCTGCGGCAATCCGATCCAGGCCGAGCGGAGTCCACACCGATTCCTCGATCGGAAAGGCAAAACGTTCCGGCATGATGCCGACGATGCGGGTGGGCGTGCCGTTGATGCGAATATCGCGTCCAAGCACGCCGGGATCGGCATTGAAGCGCAGCTTCCACAGCTGATCACCAATCAACGCAACCGGCATGGCCCCGGCTTTGGCATCGTCGGCCAGGAAATCGCGGCCAAGCCGTGGCTGCACGCCGAGCGTGGCAAAGGCATCGGTGCTCACGCGCGCACCGGAGACGCGCTCAGGCGGACCTTCGAGTCCACCCAGGTTCATGGTGGCCGTCGCGTACGCGGCCAGTGATTGCAGGCTTGTTTGCCGATCGCGGAACTCGAGCCAATCCAGCATGGGCAGGGAAAGCCTGCGCTGTCCGCTTTCGCTGTCGGTGTACTGCACATGCAGCAACTGCTCGGGATGCGCGAACGGCAGCGGCTTCAGCGAGTAGGCATTGATCGCGCCGAACATGAAGATGCAAAGGCCAATGCCCATGCCGAGCATGAGCACCGTCACCAGGGTGAAGACGGGAGTGCGCAGCAGCGCACGTGCAGCCATGTATGAATTGGCGAGCATTTCGCTGTTCCTCATTCGTGACGCAGGGCAATGACCGGATCAATGCGCAGCGCTCGGCGGGCCGGCACCAGGATTGCCAGCAACGCGACCAGGGCCAGCATTCCAAAAACCAGCACATAGACCAGCGGTTCCGTCGGGTCAAAGCCATTGAAGGATCCAACCAGCAAGCGCGCGAATGGCCAGCCCAGGGCAAGCCCGAGCAACAGGCCGATGCCCACCTGAATGCCGCCGCGTCCAACCAGGCTGCCGAGCACCTGGCGTGCCGGCGCTCCGAGCGCCCTGCGCACGCCGATCTCGCGGGTACGTTCGCGTACGGTGAAGGCCAACACGCCATACAGGCCGGTGGCAGCCAGGAACAAGGCAATGAGTCCAAACACCGTGAACATGCGCGATACCACGCGCAGGCCGAACACCGCTTCGGCAATCACCCGTTCGTATCCGCGCACCCAATAAGACGGCGCATCCGGCTCCAGTTCACGCACGATCTCAATCAGGCGTGGCGCAAAAGCCTCGGGGTCGCCAACCGTGCGCACCGCCAGGCTGGCGAAGCGTGCAGGCTGTTGACGCATCGGCACCAGCAATGCCGGGCGCACCGGATCATCGAGATCATCCAACTGGGTGCGTGCGATCACGCCAACCACGGTCACCGTGGTGTGATCCGACTCATCCGGATCGAGCACGAAGCGCCGACCCGGCACGGGCCCACCCTCGCCGAAGCGTTCGGCAAAGCTGCGATCCACGATGGCCACCGGCGTCGAGTCGGCATGATCGCGTGCATCGAACAGCCGGCCCTGCTCAAGCTTCAGCCCGTAGGTCGCGGCAAAATGGTCGTCGATTGCGCCCGAATACACGAAGGTGCGCGGCGCATCTGTAGCGGCGCCGTCGGCAATCACGCGCGTGCCGCTGGCAATCAATCCAGGCAGGGTGGTTCCAGCAGCGGCGTCGACGATGCCCGGCTCGTTGCGCAATCGTTCGGTGATGCGCTCGAAGCGCGCCACCTGCTCCGCCTCGTCCGTGCTTTCCGGCAGGCCGACGCGCGCGCTCAACAGATGGTCAGGCTGAATGCCGAAATCATCGTGCGCAAAACCATTGATCCCGCGCACCATCACGCCTGCTGAAACCAGCAACACGCAGGACATCGCGATTTCGCCAATCACCAGGCCACGGCTGATGCGCGCGAACGCGCCACCGGCAACGGCACGGCTGTCGTCGCGCAAGGCCTGGTTGACGCCACTGCCTGCGCGCAAGGCCGGCAAAAGGCCGGTGATGAGGCCGGTGCCGAGCGCAGCCAGCACGGTGAGCAGAATCAGGTTTCCATCCACGGAGAAATGCATCCAGGCCGGCGGCCCGTCCTGCTCCGAGGTACGAAACACCAGATCCACCCAGTGCGCGCCCAACCAACCCAACGGCAAGGCAATGGCGGCAGCAAGCATGGACAACAGCAAACTCTGGCAAAGCAGTTGCAGCACCAGTCGCGCGCGGCTCGCGCCCAACGCCGAGCGCACGGCCAGCTCCTGACGCCGTGCCAAGGCGCGCGTCAGCATCAGGTTGGCTGCATTCGCACAGGCCACCAGCAGCACCAACAGCACCGCCAGCAGCATCACGTTGAGGATGTTGCGTGTTCCGGCGTCGATGAAAAGCCACGACAAGGGCTCTGTGCCGGTCGTGAGTCGCTCGAACAAGACCGGATCCGCTTTTGCGGCATCCATCCGCCATGCGGACAAGGCGGCGCTCACGGCTGCCGTCGTAGTCCCATCGCGCAGGCGGGCAACCACGGCCCATTCACTGCCGGCACCGCGCGCGGCGCTCTCATCCAGGCTTCCCGCCAGCCACACCTGCTCCTTGTACGGATAGCTGAACTGCGCCGGCATCACGCCAATGACAACCGCATCGCGCGCGTTGACACGCAGCGTTCGCCCGAGAATCGACACATCGGCATTGAAGCGATTGCGCCACAGCGTATCGGAGAGCAGTACGGTTGGCATTGCCCCCGGCTGGCCATCGGCAGCAACAAAGCCGCGACCCAGTTGCGGCACCACCCTGAGCACATCGAGCAGGTTGCTGGTCATCTGTGCGCCGGCGTAGCGTTCGGTGCCTGCGGCATCGCCAAGGTTCACCGTCATCTGCTGGAATCCACCCACCTCGGCGAGCATGTCCAGTTGACGCCGCCAGTCCAGCAGATCGCGGTCGCCCACGTCGCCGAGTTCATCCGAGCGATCGGAACTTGCAATGCCCAGGTGCAGCAGGTTTTCGGGCTGCGCGAAAGGCAAGGGCTTGATTACCAACGCATTGAGCACGACCAGCATGAACATCACGCAGGCGAGGCCCGCGGCGAGCACGCCGACCACCAGGGCCGAGAATCCCGGTTGCGCGGAAATCGTGCGCAGGGCGTTGCGAAATTCCTGGGCGACGGGGCTCATCGGCAGTTGCCTCCACGGATTGACGGAATACGGGTGACCATGCGGATCACGCATGCGCCCCGGTTCGTTGACGTGAACCGAACAAGCGCTGCTCTTCCTCGTGGCGCAGGCGGTGCATGGTTTCCTCATCCACCACGCGGCCGTCGAACATGAAAATCTTGCGCTGGGCAAAATCGGCATAGCGCGGATCGTGGGTGACCATGCAGATGGTTGCGCCGCCCTGATGCAGCTCATCGAGCAGGGCCATCACCGCTTCGCCGTTCTTGGAGTCGAGATTTCCCGTCGGCTCATCGGCCAGCAGGATGGACGGCGCCCCAACCAGTGCGCGGGCCACCGCCACGCGCTGCTGCTGACCACCGGAGAGTTGGGCCGGGTAATGCTTGACCCGATGCGCCATGCCGACCCGTTCCAGCGCCTCGATGCTGCGTTGGCGACGTTCGGCCCTGGATACGCCATCGCGATAAGTCAGCGGCAGCTCGACGTTCTCGAAAACACTGAGATCGCCGATCAGGTTGAAGGCCTGGAACACGAAACCGATTTCCTGGTTGCGGATGCGCGCCCGCTCGCCGGCGTCGATACTGGCCACTTCGCGTCCGTTGAGGCGATAGCTGCCTTCGCTGGGCGTATCCAGCAAACCAAGGATGGCGAGCAGGGTGGATTTTCCACAGCCGGACGGACCGGAGATCGAAACATATTCGCCGCGCGCAATGCCGAAATGCACGCCGGCCAAGGCATGGGTTTCCACTTCATCGGTGAGAAACACCTTCTTGATGTTGTCGAGGTGGATCAGGGATTCGCTGTTCATGCAGTTCTCGCGATGGCAGAGGGTTCGAAAGGATGCTTGCGTGCGCAATCCGGTCATTCAAGACGGATGCGGTCATGCTGGTCGTAGGCGCTGGTATCGGAAAGAATGATGCGGTCACCGGCATTGAGGCCGGAGCGGATCTCGATCTGGTTGATCGAGCTGCGGCCAAATTTCACCGGCACGCGCGTCGCCACGTCGTTGGCGTCCAGTTTGAACAGGCGCACTTCGGAATCGGCCTGGCCAAAGGCCGGTCGACCCACGTACAGCGCATCGACAAGGCGCTCCAGTTCGATCGTGCCGTCCACGGAAAGATCGGGTCGCGCGCCCGCGGGCAAGACACCCACGAGATCCACATCGACCTGCACGGTGCCGTTCTGCACGGCCGGATCGATGCGCAACACCTTGCCTTCGACGATGCCATTGCGGGTGTCGATGTGCGCGGCCTGCCCAATCACGATGTCCTTGGCCTGGGTTTCGGCAATGCGCAGTTCTGCCATCAGGTCACCGGGTCGGGCCACGCGTGCAAGGTTGCTGCCGGCGGCGACCTGCTGTCCTTCCTCGACGGCCACGCGCTGCAGGATGCCGGCTATGCCGGCGCGTACCTTCAGTCCGTCCGCCTGGCGCTGGCGCAGGGCACGCGTGTTGGCGAGTTGCTCAAGTCGCGCCTGCTCGGCGGCAAGCTGGGCGGAGATGTTGCGCCGGAATTCATCGACACGCTGTTGTTCGATGTCGACCCGGTACCTGAGCTGCTCAAGCACGACCAGGCTCTTGCGATACTGCACGGCGGGAATGATGCCTTTCTCGGCGACCACCTTCTCCGATTCCGCCTGCATGCGTGCCGTCTCGTAATCGGCCTTGGCCTGGGCATGCGCGGATTGCTGATCGAGCAGGCGCGAGGTGAGCTCGGTGCGCTTGGCGGCAAGGTCGGACTGCGCAGCCGTCAATTCCGCATTGGCTGCCAGCAACAGATCATCCACCTCCGGATTGCCCAGTTCGAGAATGACCGTATCGGCTTCGACGATTGCACCTGGCTTGATCAGCACGCGCTCGACTCGGGCCGCAGTCTCCGCGGCGATCCAGCGAATCTCCTTGGGCACCAGGGTGCCGGGTCCGCGCACTTCCCGCAGCAACTCACCACGCTTGACGGTATCGACCAGTACGCTGCTGCGCTCCACCCCTGGCAATGCCGGGCCCAGGCCAAGCAAGAGCCCAACGGCTGTCAGAAAAACCATCGTGATGGCAATGCCGATCAGCATCTGACGACGGCGCTTGCGTTGTTTGAGTTCGGGGCGGGCGATGTCCATGCTCTTCACATAGCAGGGCCCGTGCCAACGCGGGAAAAACTCTCAGGACATTGTTTTTACGGTATTTTTTTGCAAACGCCCGGGTCC
>SHNG01000115.1 GCA_004295005.1 Gammaproteobacteria bacterium | reverse complement strand
CGTGAAGGCAACGCTGACAAAGCGGCACAACCGTCAGGGTGTTCAGGCAACGCGCAAAGAGCGCCTTCTCGCCTGCTTTTGCATTGCCCTTGGAGCCTGCGCGCATTTTGCCCCGGTTGCGGGCGCGTACACCTTTGCGGTGGTGCGTGATGCTCACCCGCGCGACTCCGTGTGCCGGCAAATGGCCCGGGATGACATCGGAAATTGCCCGAACCCGTTGCTGAAATTTCCTTGACAGCCCGAAACGGGCGGAATAAGGTGGGTTTCGGTGGGTTTTTGTGGTGTTTGGTGGTCATGTTTCAGGGTGAAACCGCTGTAACGCTGGACGACAAGGGTCGGGTATCCATTCCGGCGACCCAACGCGAGCTCGTGTCCAGGCTCAGCGGAAACCGCCTGGTGGTCACCTACAACCCGTTCGAGCACGGATGCCTGTGGCTGTTTCCGGAAAAGGAATGGGAGCAGGTGCGCGATGAGGTCAATGCCCTGAGCCGGGCCAAGACCGTGCATCGCAACCTGCAGATGAAACTGGTGGGTGCCGCGGCGCATGTGGAACCCGACGGCAATGGCCGGGTGCTGTTGCCGGCCAGTCAGCGCAGCGCGGCGGGCATCGAGAAGAAGGCGGTCTTGCTGGGCATGGGCAACAAGCTGGAGTTGTGGAGCGAGCAGGCGCACCTGGCCAAGATCCGCGAAACGATCAGCGAGGAGCAGATAACGGAGGACATGCTGGATCTCAGGTTCTAGGCGGGTAGACGGCGATGGCGGAAGCGGAATTCACGCATGTGCCGGTCATGCTGGAGGAGGTGGTCGAGGCGCTGCAGGTGCGAGCGGACGGAACCTACCTGGATGGCACCTTGGGCCGCGGCGGCCACGCCAGACAGGTGCTGGCAAGGCTCGGTGAAGGTGGCCGGTTGTTGTTGATGGATCGTGATCCGGTTGCTGTCGAGGTGGCGCAACGGGTGTTTGGCGCAGACCCGCGCGTACGCATCCGCCAATCCAGTTTCGCCGGCATGGCGCAGTGGCAGGAAGTGGAGGGTGGCCTGGATGGCGTGTTGCTGGATCTCGGCGTGTCGTCTCCGCAATTGGATGACGCCACCCGCGGATTCAGTTTCCAGGCCGAGGGACCACTCGACATGCGGATGGATCCGGGCAGTGGAAGCAGCGCCGCCGAGTGGCTGGCTACAGCTTCCGAAGGCGAGATAGCCGATGTGTTGTGGCGTTATGGAGAAGAAAGATTGAGTCGACGCATTGCCAGGGCGATCGTGGAACGGCGCATGCAACAAGCCTTGCAGACGACAACCCAACTCGCGGATCTGGTGGCGCGCACGATCGGCTTCCGCGAACGCCACAAGCATCCGGCCACGCGAACGTTCCAGGCCTTGCGCATTCATCTCAACAACGAACTGGGAGAACTTGAAGCTGGACTTGACGCGGCAATGGAAAACCTCAAGCCGGGCGGTCGCCTGGTGGTGATCAGCTTTCATTCCCTGGAAGACAGGCTGGTCAAGCGCTTCATGCGTGGACAGGATTCGCAGCCGCGCAGCGTGCGCAACCGACCGCCCATCGAGACAAAACCTGCGCCGCTGGAAGTGATCGGCAAGCGCTTTGCGTCGGATGCGGAACTTGCTGCGAATCCGCGCTCGCGCAGCGCGGTGATGCGGGTTGCGGAGAAGCGTTGATGGGCATGCGCCTGGTCGTGGTGCTGGTGCTCATGCTGGTGGTGATGGCGAGTGCAATTGGTGTGGTCTACGCGCGACATGAGGGGCGCAGGCAGTTCATTGAACTCAACCGGCTCAACAGCGAACGCGACAACCTGAATTTTGAATTCGGGCGCCTGCAATTGGAGCAGGCGACCTGGGCAGAAAACAATCGAATAGAACAGATCGCCCGTGGACGTCTCGGCATGGTTGCGCCGAGCACCACGGAAATGATCGAAACAACTCGTTGATCCGGCAGTGAGGGGGAAACTCACAGTCATGAACGGAAGCGTTTCCGAAAAGGATGCTGCCGTACGCCTGGCCATGGCCAGGCCTGCTCTCGCCTGCGTGGATGCGCAAGCGGGCGCGTTTGCGCGTGGGCGGGAGCTTGCCCGATGACTCCGCGCAGCAAGCCGGCAAACCTGCGCTTCCGCCTGTACACGGTGCTGATGGTGCTCGGCCTGGCATCCACCGCCCTGGTGGTGCGCGCGGTCGACCTGCAAGTCGTGCGCAAGGACTTCTATCAGGACGAAGGTGACTCCCGCTACCTGCGCGACATTCCGATCCAGGTCTCGCGCGGCACCATCTTCGACCGCAATGGCGAGCCGCTGGCGGTTTCCACGCCGGTGGAATCGATCTGGGGCAATCCGCAGCAATTGCTCGCCCATCCCGAACAGTTGCCGAAACTGGCTGCTGCGCTCGGCGTCAGCAATGCGGAGCTGACCGAGCGCCTGGTGCAGCGCAAGGACAAGGAGTTCCTCTATCTGAAGCGTCAGCTCGATCCGGATGCGGCACGCGAGTTGCTGGATCTGGAGATTCCCGGCGTGGCCAGCGAGCGTGCGTTCCGCCGCTATTACCCGAGCGGCGAAGTGCTTGCACATGCACTGGGTATCACCAACATCGATGATCGCGGCCAGGAAGGCCTCGAGCTCGCATTCGACGACTGGCTGGCCGGCAAGCCCGGTCTCAAGCGCGTCATCCGCGATCTGCATGGGCATGTGGTCGAGAACGTCGAGATGCTGCGCGAAGCGCAACCCGGCCGGGATCTGGTGCTGACCCTGGATCGACGCATCCAGTACCTCGCCTATCGCGAGTTGAAGGCCGCGATTGCCGAACACGATGCCTCGTCGGGGTCGATGGTGATCATCGATGTCAGCAACGGCGAAGTGCTGGCGATGGTGAACCAGCCTTCGTTCAATCCCAACTCGCGCATTTCCATCAACCCGGCATTCCGTCGCAATCGGGCGGTCACCGACGTGATCGAGCCCGGTTCGACGATGAAGCCGTTCACCATTGCCGCCGCGCTGGAAAGCGGGCAGTGGAAGCCGACCACGGCAATTGATACCACGCCGGGAACCCTGCAACTTGCCGGCGGCTACACGATCCGCGATTTCCGCAACTACGGGGTGATCAACCTGACCCGGGTCATCACCAAGTCGAGCAATGTGGGAGCGGCGAAGATCGCATCCTCGCTCAGCAGTGAGCACATGTACGACGTTTTCCACCGCTTCGGCTTCGGCGAAGTGAGCGGTTGCGGATTTCCCGGCGAATCTCCCGGATTCCTGCCGATTTCGAAAAGCTGGGGTCCGGTCGAGAAAGCCACGATTTCCTATGGCTACGGCCTGAGCGTGACCCCGATGCAAATGGCGCAGGCCTACGCCGCCCTCGCCAATGGCGGCAGGCTGCGCAAGCCCGGGTTCGTCAAGGGCGCGGTCAACCCCGATGTTGCAGTCATCGATCCGCAGATTGCACAGAGCGTGCGTGCCATGCTGGAGACGGTGATCTCGCCGGAGGGCTCGGGCTTGGCCGCAGCCGTACCCAACTATCGGGTTGCCGGCAAGACCGGAACCTCGCGTCGCGCCGCCGGCGGCAGCTACGAATTGCGTTATGTGTCGATGTTTGCCGGCATGGTTCCGGCCACCAACCCGCGCCTGGTGGGTGTTGTCGTCATCAATGACCCGGGCCAGGGCAAGGGCGCCTACTACGGCGGACTGGTGTCGGCACCGGTGTTCAGCAAGGTGATGTCCAACGCCCTGCGTCTGCTGGATGTGGCACCGGACAATGTGCAGCACTGGTATGCCGGCGGGCCGGACGCCGGCCATCCGATCGGACCGGCCAGCGCACCGCCGGTGTATCCACCTGATCAACCAAACTATGAAGAGGCGGTGCCGCAATGAGCGTGCCGATGCGCCTCGATACCTTGCTGGCGGGTTTTGCCGACCCCGGCCCGCACGCTGGCCTGATGGTGAATGGTCTCGGCCTTGATTCGCGCCAACTGCATGCCGGCGATGCATTCATTGCCTTGGCCGGCAGCCGTGGGCACGGATTGCAGTTTGCGGCGCAAGCCGAGGCCGCGGGTGCGGTCGCGGTGATTGCCGAGACCGAGGGCACGGCTGCCCTCGCTGCTCCACGGATTCCGCTGGTTCCAGTGGCCGGGCTGCGCGAGAACCTGGGCGCGATTGCGGCCCGCTTTTATGGTGATGCCACGCGCAGCCTGCGCGTCATCGGGGTTACCGGTACCAATGGCAAGACCTCCACCGTGCAATTGTTGGCCCAGGCGCTGCACGCGCTGGGTCGGGCGCCGGCCACCATCGGCACGCTTGGTTCCGGACTGCATGGGCACATCGATGCGGGAGAGCGCACCACGCCCGATGCCATCAGCGTGCAACGCCTGATGGCCGACTTCCGCGACGCCGGTGCCAGCGATGTGGCCATGGAAGTGTCCTCGCATGCGCTGAGCCAGGCGCGCGTCGCCGGCGTGCGCTTCCATCTTGCGGTGTTCACCAACCTGACCCGCGATCACCTCGACTATCACGGTGACATGCAGTCCTACGCCGATGCCAAGCAAGTCCTGTTTCGCATGCCGGGACTTTCCGCGGCGGCGATCAACCTGGACGACGAATGCGGAAGGCGCTTTTTCAGCGAACTGCCCGCTGGCGTTTCGGCGATTGGATTCGGCATCGAGAATGCCGATGCGCAGGTTCGCGCCAGCCAGATCGAAACCCGCGCCGCCGGCTTGAGTTTCGACTTGCACACGCCCTGGGGCAGTTCGCGAATCGAATCGCGCCTGCTCGGCCGCTTCAATGTATCCAACCTGCTTGCGGTGGTGGCGAGCCTGGGTCTGCTCGGCTACGACTTCGCCGCCATCTGTGCGGCGCTGTCCGAACTGGAACCAGTGCCCGGGCGCATGAATCGCCTGGGCGGCAGCGCAGGTTGCGCGCTGGTCGTCATCGACTATGCGCACACTCCGGACGCATTGCAGCAGGCGCTGGCCAGCGCCCGCGAGCATTGCGCAAACCGCTTGCTCTGCGTGTTTGGCTGCGGCGGCGAGCGCGATGTCGGCAAGCGGCCATTGATGGCGGAGATTGCCGAACGCCTGGCCGACCGCGTGATCGTGACCGATGACAATCCGCGCGGCGAGGATGGCGCGCGCATCGTCGCCGACATCCTGGCCGGATTTGAACGCGCGGAAGCAGTCGTGGTTGAGCGTGATCGTCGACGCGCGATCGAGCGCGCCGTGCACGGCGCCGGCCCGGGCGATGTGGTGCTGGTTGCGGGCAAGGGCCACGAGCCCTACCAGGAAGTCAATGGCGTGCTGCATGCATTTGACGACTTCGAGGTGGCGCGCACGGCAATCGAGGCAATGCCATGCTGAACCTCGCCCTTCACACCATTGCGCAATGGACGCAGGGGCGGCTGCTCGGAGATGACGTCGAGGTGCAATCGGTTGCCATCGACAGTCGCACGCTGAAACCCGGTGCGTTGTTTGTTGCCCTGCGCGGCGAGCATCACGATGCCCATGATTTCGTCGAGGCCGCCCAGCGCAATGGCGCAGTGGCCGCACTGGTGGAAAGACCGCTGGCGACGGACCTGCCCCAGGTCGTGGTTGCCGATGGCGAGCGCGCACTCGGCGCGGTGGCCGCGGGTTTTCGTGCGCAGCGCGATGTTTGCGTGGTCGGCATCACCGGCTCGAACGGCAAGACCACGGTCAAGACCCTGCTGGCCGGAATCCTGTCGCGGCATGCGCCCACGCATTTCAGCAGCGGCAGTTTCAACAACGAGATCGGCCTGCCGCTGACCTTGCTTTCACTTCCGCCGGATAGCCGTTTTGTGGTGCTTGAGATGGGTGCCGGCAAGCCCGGTGACATTGCCTATCTCGCGCAGATCGCCAAACCACGGATTGGCCTGGTCAACAACATTGCGCCAGCCCATCTCGAGCGCATGGGCAGCATTGAAATGATCGCGCAGACCAAAGGCGCGCTGTACTCGGCGTTGTCAGCCGATGGCGTGGCGGTGATCAACGCAGACGACGCGTTCGCCGGATATTTTTCGGAACTGGCACAGGATCGTCGCTTGCTGCGCTTCGGACTGGATGCGCACGCCGACGTGAGCGCGCGATTCGACGCAGCATCGAGCCCGGGCGCATTCACCCTTGTTTCGCCTGTCGGCGAGATCGCGGTGAGCCTGGCCCTCGGCGGGCGTCACAACACGATGAATGCCCTTGCCGCTGCCAGCCTCGCCCTGGCCTGCGGAGTTCCACTTGAGACGATCAAGCGTGGCCTTGAATCCGCCAGCGCCGTGCCTGGCCGGTCCGCTCGACGAGCACATGCCAGCGGAGCCCTCCTGATCGACGACACCTACAACGCCAACCCGGCGTCGTTCGCCGCAGCGGTGGCCACCCTGGCTGCGTGCAGTGGCCGCCGCGTCCTCGTGGCCGGTGACATGCGTGAACTCGGGCCGAGCGCGCAATCCCTGCATGCGCAAGTCGGC
>SHNG01000010.1 GCA_004295005.1 Gammaproteobacteria bacterium | reverse complement strand
ACCGATTTGGTCGCGGTTACCGTTTCCGGCCGTGACAAGGGACGTCTGGGCGTAAACGACATCATGGTGGTTGATTTCGACAATCGCCCCGTGGCAACCAGCGCACGGCCTTCCGCGGAAACCGCGTTGCACACGCAGATCTATCGACGCTTTGCCGATGTCGGGGCCGTCCTGCACACCCACTCGCGCACACAGAGCGTGGCATCGCGGCTCTATGCCACGTCCGGCAGGGTGCGGTTCGAGGGATGGGAGCTGCAAAAGGCGATCACCGGCTTCAGCACCCACGAAAGCGTGCTCGACTTGCCCGTATTCCCGAACACCCAGGACATGTCCGTCCTGGTCGATCAGATCGATGCCTGGCTCGACTCAGGCAAGCCCCTGCACGGCTATCTCATCGATGGCCATGGCATCTACGCCTGGGGCATTGACATGGCCGAGGCGCGTCGCCATCTGGAAGCATTCGAGTTCCTGTTGGGCTGTGAGTTGGAATTGAGGAAACTGTCGTCATGAGTCACTTGCGAATCTTCGCCGAGCAGGATGGAGAAACCGTCCTCGAATCCCACGCCGATCACGCCGCCATTGCATCGGCACTGGGTGCCGTCGGCGTGCGCTTCGAACGGTGGCAAGCCAGTGCACCCATTGTCCCCGGGGCCAGCCAGGATGAAGTGATTGCCGCCTATCGCGAGGACATAGATCGCCTGATGCGCGAGGAAGGTTACAAGACCGTCGATGTGGTGAGCTTGAACCCTGATCACCCGGACAAGGCGGCGCTACGCCAGAAGTTCCTGAGCGAACACACCCACAGCGAGGATGAGGTGCGTTTCTTCGTGGCCGGATCCGGCCAGTTCACCCTGCACCTGGGAGACAGGGTCTACGACATCCTCTGCGAGCAGGGCGACCTGATCGGCGTACCGGATGGCACCCGGCATTGGTTCGACATGAGCGAACAGCCCCATTTTGTCGCCATCCGTCTTTTCAACAACCCGGCAGGTTGGGTGGCCAATTTCACCGGCGATCCGATTGCCGAACGCTTTCCGCGCATGCAGCCAGCCGCGAGCGCTGGCTGATTGTCCCAAAGCATCAGCGAATTGCCCTGCGATCGGCTTGCGGCCGCTGCTACGATGATCGTGCAGCGCCTTGGTACCGTTCATGGTTCGACGTGCTCACCACGAACGGCCGTTTCCTGTTTTCTGTTGCGTTGAACCTGCAATGACAACACAGTCGGTGCTTCTTCAGCCTGCTAGGATGAAGCCCGCACTCAAGGAAGCACCGCCATGCCCAGCGTCCGCGCCATCGTCACCGACATCGAAGGCACCACCAGCTCGATCAGTTTCGTAAAGGACGTGCTGTTTCCCTACGCACGCGAGCGCCTGCCGGCCTTTGTCATCACCCACCACGACACCCCCGAGGTGCAACACTGGTTGCATGAAGCCGCGCGCGAAGCCGGTCTCACCTCGGCCAGCGAGCAGGAGATCATCGATCTTCTGATCCACTGGATCGACAGTGATCGCAAGTCCACTGCGCTCAAGGCCCTGCAAGGCATGATTTGGGCTGATGGTTATGGCGATGGTGACTTCCGCGCGCACATCTACGAAGACGCTGCACGCTGCCTCAACAAGTGGTCGGCACAGGGACTTCCCCTGTACGTCTATTCGTCAGGATCCATTCCTGCGCAGAAGTTGCTGTTCGGCAATACCGAGGCCGGCGACCTGACTCCGGTTTTCCGTGGATATTTCGATACCGAAACCGGTCCCAAGCGAGAAGCGGAATCCTACCGGCGCATTGCCGAGGCAATCGGCATGAATGCGCGGGACATCCTGTTTCTGTCGGACATTGCCGAGGAACTGGATGCCGCGCTTGTCGCCGGCATGCAGACGACCCTGCTGGCACGTGGCGATGCGGGTTGCCCAGCGGATGCCCGTCATCCCTGTGTCACCACCTTTGATTCCATCGGGTTTGCACATGACTGAGCACTTGCGCACTGCGGGCGCAGTGGTCATCGATGGCATTCGCGCGGCACTGCTGCTCCGCCCGCGCGGCCATGCGGTTCAATCCGGGCCGGGCATGTTCTTTGCCATGCTGGCGCTCTATGCCGTGATCCAACTCATCATTGGCTTCAGCACCTCGGATGAGCCACGCATGTTGTCGCCTTGGGGCATCAGCACCTTGCTTGCCGATACCCTGCTGACCCTGCTTGCCGCCTGGCTGCTGGCCGTGATGTGCGAACGTCGGGCCATCACCTGGGGTGTTGCCTCAACCGCGCTTGCGGCAACGACTGCCGTCTCCGTGCTGATCCAATGGCCCTTGGACATCCTCGTATTGCGATTGACGGAAGATGGCAATTTTGACGCGGCGGGTTGGCTGTACCTGCTGGGGCGATGCTGGTGGTTGTTTGCCCTGTTCGCCATTGCACGCTGGCTGCAGCCGCGTCGACAGCTGGCGAACCTGGCCGCGGCCGCGGTGGCTTTTGCCGTATCTGCCCTGCCTTGGCAGTGGATACCTGTCGTTCCTTTGGTTGAACAGGACTACGAAGCCCTCGCCGCGCTGGAGAACCCAACGGGCGATGACATCACGGGAACGGGATTCGAGGAAGACTCCAATACCCTGGCCTTCAATCCCGAAGATCTCATGTACGCGCAGCCATTGTTGATGCAAAACGCAATTGCGACACTCAAGCCACGCACGCCTGGAAAACCAA
This sequence comes from Gammaproteobacteria bacterium, assembly GCA_004295005.1. Lineage (GTDB taxonomy): Bacteria > Pseudomonadota > Gammaproteobacteria > Xanthomonadales > Rhodanobacteraceae > Dokdonella. The sequence goes on along the minus strand of SHNG01000010.1, from coordinate 3,794 downwards.
ACCTGTTTGTGGTTGCGTTTGCCGGTGATGGCAGCGAGAACGTGTTCCGCAATGAAGTCGAGTATGCCAGCCTCCTGTTTTCCTCGCGCTTCGATGCGCAAGGCCACCTGCTGGTGCTGGAAAACAACCCCGCAAGCCTGGAAACGCGTCCGCTGGCGACGCTGACCAACCTGCACATCGCGCTCGATGCAGTAGCCGCGCGCATGGACCCGACCGAGGACATCCTGCTGCTGTATGTGACCTCGCACGGATCGAAGGAGCATCAGGTTCTGGTTGGGCTCGATCCGCTGCCCCTCAACCAACTCACGCCTGAAGACATTGCCGACGCGCTGGAGACCTCGCCTTCGATCCGCTGGAAGGTGCTGGTGATCAATGCCTGCTATTCCGGAGGCTTCATCGACACCCTGCACGATGATTCCAGCATGGTGATCACGTCCGCGCGCACCGATCGCACCTCGTTCGGCTGCGGAACACAATCGGAGATCACCTATTTCGGCCGCGCCTTCCTCAGCGAAGCGCTGAACCAGACGACGTCGATTCCCGCCGCATTCACCCAGGCCAGCGCCAGCATCACGCAATGGGAAACGGATGCCGGTATCGAAACGCACTCCGAACCACAGCTGGCGAGCTCCAGCAGCATCGAGGCCAAGCTCGAATCCTGGTCACGCAGCCTGCCCGCGCGGGCACCGATTCCCTTCGCACCGGCGGACGGAGCCGGGAATGGGCCAACAACCGGGAGTGGAGAATAGGGAATGGAGAATAGTTGAACGCAGAAGCGAAGGCAGCGCCTCATCCTTTCGCGATTCCCAACTCCCTATTCCCAGCTCTTCACTAACCCAACATCTTGCCGAGTTCCTTGCCGATGGCTTCCGGCGTATCCGTCGGCGCATAGCGCTTGACGACCTGCCCATCGCGGCCGACCAGGAACTTGGTGAAATTCCATTTGATGGCATCGATGCCGAGCAGGCCGGATTTTTCCTGCTTCAACCACTTGTACAGCGGATGCGTCTTGCTGCCGTTGACATCGATCTTGGCAAACATCGGAAAACTGACATCGTAGGTCAGGCTGCAGAAATTCTTGATTTCCGCCTCGTCTCCCGGTTCCTGGTGACCGAACTGGTCGCAAGGAAACCCGAGGACCGCAAATCCCTTGTCCTGATACTTGCGATGCAGGGCCTCCAGGCCCGCGTATTGCGGCGTGAACCCGCACTTGGAAGCAACGTTGACGATCAACATCGCCTTGCCCTTCCAGGAGGACAGCGAAACATCCTTGCCGTCGATATCGCGGGCGGAAAAATCATAGGCAGTGGTCATGGCACCCTCGGCAGAAAAACCAAACACCAGCCTACCGCAGTTCGTGTGGCCATGCGCAATCAGCCGTCGCCCTCAAGCTCCTGCCAGCGTGCGTAAGCAGCATCCAGGTCAGTCTGGGCGCTTGCCATGGCCCGGTTTGCGGCAACGATTTCATCAGCGCTCTGGCGGAAGAAAGCCGCATCATTCATGGCGCTGGTCAGTTCGGCCATGCGGGCTTCCAGCAACTCGATGCGTGCCGGCAATTGCTCGAGTTCACGGGCATCCTTGTAGCTCAAGCGACGTTTTGCCGGCGTCGTCTCCGTGGCTGGCGGCTTCGCCGTTGGCGATTCCTCCCGGGCACGCGCCGCCACAGGCACAGTCCGCTGACGCAGCCAGTCGGTATAGCCGCCAACGTACTCGCCAATCCTGCCTTCGCCTTCCAGAACCAGGGTGCTGGTCACCACATTGTCGAGAAACTCGCGATCATGCGAGACGAGGATCAAGGTGCCTTCGTACTCGCCCAGCAGTTCCTCAAGCAGTTCCAGGGTTTCCACATCGAGATCGTTGGTGGGCTCGTCCATCACCAACAGGTTCGAAGGCTTGGCAAACAAACGGGCCAGCAACAGGCGGTTGCGTTCGCCACCAGACAGCGCGGAAATGGGCGCGCGTGCACGATCCGGCGTGAACAGGAAATCCTGCAGGTACCCGATGGCATGCTTGCGTGCGCCATTGATCTCGATGAACTCACGCCCGTCGGCAACGTTGTCCAGTGCGCTCAGGTCTTCGCGCAATTGCACGCGGTGCTGGTCAAAGTAGGCAATCTCCAGGCGGGTGCCGATTTCGACCGTCCCGGAATCCGCTTGCAACTGGCCGAGCAACAAGCGCAGCAAGGTGGTCTTGCCGGAACCATTCGGCCCGATCAGGCCGACCCGATCGCCACGCAGGATGGTGGTCGAAAACCCGTGGATCAGCGTGCGCCCTGCCACGGCGTACTCGAGGTTGCGGGCCTCGATGACCTTGCGCCCGGACGCGGATGCGGCACCCAGTTGCATGCGCACATTGCCGGCCTGTACGCGACGTTCGCTGCGTTCCTTGCGCATGGATTCGAGCCGGCGCACGCGACCTTCGTCACGTGTACGCCGCGCCTTGATGCCCTGGCGGATCCAGACTTCTTCCTGGGCGAGCTTCTTGTCGAACAACGCCGTGGCCTGCGCCTCCGCATGCAGCCTTTCCTCGCGTCGGCGCAGGTAGTTGTCGTAGTCGCCCGGCCAACTGCTGAGCGCACCCCGATCAATCTCGATGATGCGCGTGGCCAGGGCGCGCAAAAAGCGACGGTCGTGGGTGATGAGAACCACGCAACCTTCGAAACTGCGAATGAACTCCTCAAGCCAGGCGATGGCGTCGATGTCGAGGTGATTGGTGGGCTCGTCCAGCAACAACACCTGCGGTTCCAGCACCAGTGCACGCGCCAACAGCACGCGTCGCTTCATGCCCCCGGAGAGGACATCGAACTCGGAATCTTCCGGCAATTCGAGCTGACTCAGAACGCGCGTCACGCGACGGTCCAAGTCCCAGCCCTGCAGCGCATCGATGCGCGCTTGCACCGCGGCCATTGCACGCATGTCGGCCTCATCATCCAGGCGATGCGTGCAATGGTGATACTCGCCGAGCAGCGCGCCGATTTCACCGAGTGCCGAGGCAACCACATCGAACACCGTGCCCGTGGCGTCCTGCGGAACTTCCTGGGCAAGCCGCGCCACGACCACGCCCGGCGAGACGCGCAGCTCGCCATCGTCAGGGCGAATCTCGCCGGCGAGCAATTTCAGCAGGGTCGACTTGCCGGCCCCATTGCGTCCGACCACGCACACCCGCTCGCCCGGATCCAGCGAAAACTCGACTTTTTCCAGAAGAAGCGGGCCACCCACGCCGTAGTCCAGCTTGCGGACGTCAATCAGGGACATGCGGACAACACCAACGCAGGAGGCACGGCGGCTTCACGATCAACGAAAAAGAATCGCCAAGGATACTGTGCTTTACCAGCGCAAGCGCGCCGCGTCGATGCCTCTATTTGGCGACGACCCGCTTGACCGCGTTGACGAAATCCGCATCCAGCTCACCCATGCGTTCGGTGCGGGCGACGATGCGCCCTTCGGCATCGAGCAGGATCATCACGCTGGAGTGGTTGTAGTCACCATCGTCACGCAGCTTGTACTGGATGCCGAGGACGGCAGCCAGCCTGCGCACATCCGCCTCTTCGGCACGCGCAAGGGTCCAGCGCATGACATCGACCTTGTGCCTGGCGGCCACACTTTTGAGCGCCTCGGGCGTATCGCGATCGGGATCAAAACTCACCATCAGAACGTCCAAGCGCTTGCGATCCGCGTCGGGCAGGCTGCGCTCGGTGCGACGCAGCGTGTCGATGATCATCGGACACACGAACTTGCAGGAGGAATAGAACATGCTGACCAGGCGGGGCTGACCGAGTCCATCCGCAAAACGCA
>SHNG01000160.1 GCA_004295005.1 Gammaproteobacteria bacterium | reverse complement strand
ACAGTCCGCAGGGACTGTCTCGGGGTCGTCTCAGAAAACGGAAAATAAAGCACGCTAAGCCGGTTGCAGCGGCCGTAGCGGCCTGAACTTGCCCGCGCCGATCTTGGCGCTGCTGCGCCAGAGGTAATCGCCGGTCAGGTTGATGTGCTCCCAGCCGAGCGGCGACAGGTACTGCAACAGGCCGTCATCGACGGCTTGACCGTGGCCACGCAAGGCGTTCGCGGCCCGCTCCAGATAGACCGTGTTCCATAGCACGATGGCCGCCGTCACCAGGTTGAGGCCGCTGGCCCGGTAGCGCTGCTGCTCGAAGCTGCGGTCGCGGATTTCCCCCAGGCGGTTGAAGAACACGGCGCGGGCCAGCGCGTTGCGCGCCTCGCCTTTGTTCAGCCCGGCATGCACGCGGCGGCGCAGCTCGACGCTTTGCAGCCAGTCCAGGATGAACAGTGTGCGCTCGATGCGTCCCAGCTCACGCAGGGCGACGGCCAGGCCGTTCTGGCGCGGGTAGCTGCCAAGCTTCCTGAGCATCAGCGAGGCCGTCGCCGTGCCCTGCTTGATCGAGGTGGCCATCCGCAGGATTTCATCCCAATGGGCGCGGACGTGCTTGATGTTGAGCGTGCCGCCGATCATCGGTTTCAACGCCTCGTAGGTGGCATCGCCCTTCGGGATGTAGAGCTTGGTGTCGCCCAGGTCACGAATGCGCGGGGCGAAGCGGAAGCCCAGCAGGTGCATCAACGCGAAGACGTGGTCCGTGAACCCTGCCGTGTCGGTGTAGTGCTCCTCGATCCGCAGGTCGGATTCGTGATACAGCAGGCCGTCGAGCACGTAGGTCGAGTCGCGCACGCCGACGTTCACGACCTTGGTGTGGAACGGCGCGTACTGGTCGGAGATATGGGTGTAGAACGTCCGCCCTGGGCTGCTGCCGTATTTCGGATTGATGTGGCCGGTGCTCTCGGCCTTGCTGCCGGTGCGGAAGTTCTGGCCGTCCGACGATGACGTGGTGCCGTCGCCCCAATGCTCGGCGAAGGGATGTCGGAACTGCGCGTTGACCAGCTCGGCCAGTGCCGCCCCGTAGGTTTCGTCGCGGATGTGCCAGGCTTGCAGCCAGGCCAGCTTGGCGTAGGTCGTGCCGGGGCACGATTCCGCCATCTTGGTCAGGCCCAGGTTGATCGCGTCGGCGAGGATCGTGGTCAGCAACAGGTTTTTGTCCTTGGCCAGGTCGCCTGACTTCAGGTGGGCGAAGTGCCGGGTGAAGCCCGTCCATTCGTCTACCTCCAGCGGCGATTCCGTGATCTTGACGTGCGGTAGGATCATCGCCGTCTGGTCGATCAGGGCCTGTGCGGTATCGGGCACCGCCGCATCGAGCGGCGTGATCTTCAGGCCCGACTCCGTGATGATGGCGTCCGGCAGCTCGTTGGCCAGCGCCATGCGGTTGACGGTGGCGAGCTGCGTTTCCAGCAGCGTCAGCCGGTCATGCAGGTACTGGTCGCAATCGGTGGCCACGGCCAGCGGCAATTCGCTGGCCTGCTTGAGGCTGGCGAATTTCGCGGGCGGCACCAGGTAGTCCTCGAAGTCCTTGAACTGGCGCGAGCCTTGCACCCAGATGTCGCCGGAGCGCAGCGCGTTCTTCAGCTCCGACAGCGCGCACAGTTCGTAGTAGCGCCGGTCGATGCCGGTGTCGGTCATCACCAGCTTCTGCCAGCGCGGCTTGATGAACTCGGTCGGCGCGTCGGTGGGCACCTTGCGGGCGTTGTCGCTGTTCATGCTGCGCAGCACCTCGATGGCGTCGAGTACGTCCTTGGCGGCGGGCGCGGCCCGCAACTTGAGCACGTCGAGAAATTCCGGCGCGTAGCGGCGCAGCGTGGCGTAGCTCTCGCCGATGCGGTGCAGGAAATCGAAGTCCTCGGGTTGCGCGAGCCGCTGCGCTTCGGTGACGCTCTCGGCGAAAGCATCCCAGGACATGACGGCCTCGATGGCGGCGAACGGATCGCGGCCCGCTTGCTTGGCCTCGATCAGCGCCTGGCCGATGCGCCCGAACAGCCGCACCTTGGCATTGATCGCCTTGCCGGATGCCTGGAACTGCTGCTGATGCTTGTTCTTGGCGGCATTGAACAGCTTGCCCAGGATGCGGTCATGCAGGTCGATGATTTCGTCGGTGACGGTGGCCATGCCCTCGATGGCGAGCGCCACCAGGGTCGCGTAACGCCGCTGCGGCTCGAACTTCGCCAGGTCGGCGGGCGTCATCTGGCCGCCCTCGCGGGCGATCTTGAGCAGCCGGTTCTGGTGAACCAGCCGCTCGATGCCGGAGGGCAGGTCGAGCGCCTGCCACGCCTTGAGGCGTTCGATGTGTTCCAGCATGTGCCGCGAGTTCGGTTTGACCGGGGATTGCCGCAGCCAGGCCAGCCACGTCGTCTTGCCGTTGTCGCGGCGCTTGAGCAGATCGTCGAGGCGACGGCGATGCACGTCCGTCAGCGGCTCAGCCAAGGCGTCGTAGAGACGCCGGTTGGCGCGGGTAATCGCTTCGGCGCTCGCCCGCTCGACGGCGTTGAGGGCGGGCACAATGACCGACTGCCGCCGCAGGTGCTCGATCAAGGCTCTGGCCAGCACGATGCCCTTGTCGGTTTGCATGGCCAGCTCGGTCAGCAACTGGACAGCCTGCCGGTAGTGGCCAATCGTGAACGGCTGGAAGCCGAACACCGTTTGCAGCTCGACCAGGTGCTCGCGTCGGGTCTGCTCACGCTGCCCGTACTCGTCCCAGCTTTCGATGCCGACCTTGAGCTGGTTGGCGACCAGTCTCAGCAATGGCGGGAACGGTGGCTCATCAGCGCCAAGGATGACGCCGGGAAAGCGCAGGTAGCAGAGCTGCACCGCGAAGCCCAGCCGATTGGCCGGGCCGCGCCGCTGCCGGATGATGGAGAGGTCGCTTTCGCTGAACGTGTAGTGACGGATCAACTCATCCTTGGTGTCCGGCAACGCCAGCAGGCTTTCGCGCTCGGCGGCGGAGAGGATCGAACGGCGGGGCATGCGGTTTCCTTCTTCTTGAAAACGTAGGTTTGTGACAAGCCCGCCAAGGCAACCGGCGCGGCACGGGAATCAAGGCATTGCGATTCTCGAAAATAGTTCTTGAAATTCTATTCTTGATTGCATATCATCTCAACGAGTTTCGATAAGAAAGGATGCCCATGCGACCGTCTGTTGTGCTTGACATGAAGCGAAGCGCAGTGCGTGAAGCGGTAGGCCGCTTTCGCGCCGCGAACCCGCGCGTCTTCGGCTCGGTGCTGCATGGCACCGACCGGGATGGCAGCGACCTCGACCTGTTGGTCGATGCGCTGCCCGGTGCCACGTTGTTGGACTTGGGCGATTTGGAAGAAGAACTGAAATCGCTGCTCGGCGTTGACGTCGATCTGCTGACTCCCGGCGACCTGCCGCCGAAGTTCCGGGCCAAGGTGCTCGCGGAGGCGCAACCGATATGAGCGAGAACCGCCTGCCCGATTACCTCGACCACATTCAGCAGGCCGCAACCGATGCGCGCAGCTTCGTGGAAGGGATGGCCAAGGACGACTTCTTGGCCGACAAGCGCACCCAGCAGGCCGTCATCATGAGCCTGATCGTCATCGGCGAGGCGGCCACAAAGGTGATGGATGGCTACGTCGAGTTCACCCAGGCGCATGCCGACGTGCCGTGGCGCAGCATGCGCAATATGCGTAATCGCATGGCTCACGGCTATTTCGACATCAACCTCGATGTGGTGTGGGAGACGGTACAGGAATGGCTGCCGGCGTTGCTCCAGCAATTGCCCGCCGTGCGTCAGGATGCCGACGATGAAGACCGTAACGACAAAGGCATGGAGCCATGACCAATCAAGCCGCCGATGTTCGGCCCCTCTGGCGTGTTCGATCCCGCGACCTATGAGCCGCGCTCGGGCAAGACCTTCTGGATGGCCGCAACGGACGTGAGTTCGCTGGTGGGCAAGGAGGCAGCAGCCGACACGCTCATCGGCAACTGCACGACCGCACGACCAGCCTCCCGTTCAAATTCGAGTTAGAACTCATATCCAGCCTGTCTGGGGGCACTGTGAAAGAGGGATCTCCGATGACTGTTGAATCGAGAATATTTTCTGTAGCCGAGTATGTTCAGCCGTCCGAAGGCGAGCCTATTCGTTCCGTTGTGCTTGAAACCCGAGACTCAATTATCGTGGTTTGGCATGTCCATCCCGGGCAGGAAATTGCGGCTCACATTCATCCTCACGGCCAAGACACGTGGACTGTTTTGTCGGGAATGGCTGATTACTTTCAGGGCAATGGGATTGTTCGTGCCCTCAGGGAAGGTGAGATAGCCGTGGCAAGACCGGGCCAAGTGCACGGGGCGCGAAATACAGGTACCGAGCCATTTGTGTTCGTCTCGGTTGTGGCATCAGCCAATGCCGGTTTCGTATTGGCTGAGCGATAGAGCCCAATCTCTGGAGTTGGTCCAATGAGCGGTCGGGGAGATAGGTAACAGACATGCAGCGGACACGGCTGCTAAACCAGGTCGCAAACCTCCTTGCGTCGCAGCGTGCCGCAAGCGACGCGATCAATCGAATGGGGTCGGCATGAGACTGAACACCATCCAGTTCCCGACCGCGTAGCCGCCTGTCCTGCCGATCAGGTCTTGACCATCGACGCCTGGGATCAGTCCTGAATGTTCTTGGAGACCACTACGTTATGAGCCGCAGCCGCCGCAAAACACCCATCGTCGGGCACACGACCTGCGGCAGCGAGCGCGAGGACAAGAAGCTCTGGCATCAGCGCTGGCGCACCCGTGAGCGCACGGCGCTGACCAGCGCGTCGCCCGAAGCCCTGAGCGCCCATCTGCCCCTGCTGGAAAACCAGGCCAGCAGCGTCTGGTCGATGGGCAAGGATGGCCGCTCCTACTGGCCCGTCAAGCGCCAGGCCGCCACGGCGGATCGCATCGCCAATCACAAGGGACGCAACCCGCAAGAACGCGCCTCCCTGAAAAAGCGCCTGCTGCGCAAGTGGATGAGCAAATGAAGCTCTCCTTCCATCAGCACATTGCGCTGTTCTGGATGATCGGTGCTCCGGGCGTCTTCGCGCCCGTGATCGAGAACGCCAAGCGGCCCGATGCCGGCGCCGTCATGGCGTGGGGTGTCGCGATCGTGGCGGTGATGATCCTCTTCACCCCTTTGCTGCTGCGCTGTCCACCATTCCGGCGCTGGTATGGCCGGACGGATGCGCTGTCGGAGCGGCAGCGCCAGGCGCTTGCCGAGCGCGGCCTGCGCCGCTACTACCAGACCGCTTTCGATGACGGCTACGTGCCCCGCGTGATGCCCTACGTGTGGCGCATCATCTGGACGGTCGGCGGGTTGATGGCTGTGACCGCCGTACTGCCTACCAACACCGGACGGCCAGCCTTCGATGCCTTGGTGGTCTTCTCGACCTGGTATCCGATAGGCGTGATGCTGCTGGTTTTCGCGTCGAGGCCCCTTGGCCGGTTGATTCGCCAAAGAGCACAGGAGCGGCGGAAATGAGCACGTCAACCATCGAGGCGCTGGCCAGCGCCTGGGCAAGGATTGCCGAGGAAGCGGAATTCCCCGCTGACTACGAGGGGACTGCCACACCACAAGCGCATCGGGCTAGCGAAGCTATTCAGGAGCAGATTCGGGAGCGCATCGTCGCCACCAACGACATGCGGCTGTTCAGCCTGCTGCACCTGCTGGGTCAGGCGTCGCTGCGCATGGAGCAAGCGCTGTGGCCGGAGGATTACGAGCGGATGACGCGCGAGGTTGAGGAAGCCCTGCGGCAAGCCACCGACGCCAACGCCAGATCGTACACCCACGAAGAAGTGATGCAGGCGATGCAGGAACGCATCGACCGGGCGCGAGACAAGCCATGTTGATTGGCTATGCGCGCGTCTCGACGCAGGATCAGAACCTGGAGCTGCAACGCGAAGCCTTGAGCAAGGCCGGATGTAAAAAGGTCTTCGAGGACAAGGTGAGTGGCACGCGGGCAGACCGGCCTGGCTTGGCCAAGACGCTCGAAATGCTGCGCGAAGGCGATACTTTGGTCGTCTGGAAGCTCGACCGGCTGGGCCGGTCGGTCAAGCAACTGGTCGATCTGGTCGGCGATCTGCACAAGCACGGTGTCCAGTTCAGGAGCCTCACCGACTCCATCGACACCGGCACACCATCCGGGCGGTTCTTCTTCCACGTCATGGCGAGCCTTGCCGAAATGGAGCGCGAGCTGACCGTCGAGCGCACCCGCGCCGGGCTGGAAGTCGCCAAGCAGCTCGGCCGCAAAGGCGGCCGCAAGCCGAAGATGACCGACAGCAAGATCGAGTCGGCCAAGAAGCTGCTGGCCAGCGGGGTGCCGCCCAAGGACGTGGCCAAGAACCTCGGCGTGTCCATTCCGACGCTGTACCGCTGGGTGCCAGCCTCCACGCACGCTTAGCGTGCTTTATTTTCCGTTTTCTGAGACGACCCCTGATTGATGCGGACGGACAGTTTGAAAACC
>SHNG01000001.1 GCA_004295005.1 Gammaproteobacteria bacterium | reverse complement strand
CGAGATCATCGAATTCGTGCGCGTGAGCGTGCTGTTGCTCTACGCAGAGCATGGCGGCCCAGCGACGCCTGCGCATGCAACGGCTGGCACCAGCCGACGCGTGCACTGACCATGAACCGGGTTCTTGATGCCAGGGAATTTGCCCGGCGCCGGCGCCAGCTCATGCGCATGGCCGGACGCGACGCCATCATCATCGTGCCCTCCGCTGCCGAGCGCGTGCGCAACAACGATGCGCACTACCCGTTCCGCCAGGACAGCGATTTCCACTATCTGACCGGATTTGCCGAACCGGATGCGGTACTCGCACTGGTGCCGGGCCGCAGCCAGGGCGAGGTCATCCTGTTTTGCCGTGAGCGTGATCGTGCACGCGAGCAATGGGACGGCCATCGCGCGGGCCAGGAAGGCGCCGTGGCCGACTTCGGCATGGATGATGCGTTTCCGATTGACGATATCGACGACATCCTGCCCGGTCTCATCGAAGGTCGCTCGCGGGTGTACTACCACTTTGGCCGCGAGACCCGGTTTGACTTGATCCTGATGGGCTGGGTCAACCGGGTGCGTTCCAACATCAAGCAGGGCGCCAAGCCGCCACACGAGTTTGTCGCGCTTTCCCATCTCCTGCATGACCTGCGCCTGTACAAATCGCGCAGCGAACTGCGCCTGATGCGCAAGTCCGCGCAGATTGCCGCCGAAGCACATGTGCGGGCCATGCGTACAACCCGGCCAGGCATGAACGAGAACGAGGTGGAAGCCGAACTGCTGCACACTTTCCGCAAGCACAACGCGGTGCCAAGTTATGAGCCGATCGTCGGCGGCGGGACCAATGCCTGCGTGCTGCATTACCGGGCCAACAACGCGACCTTGCAGGATGGCGACCTGCTGCTGATCGATGCCGGTGCCGAATACGCCTGTTATGCCTCGGACATCACCCGCACCTTTCCGGTCAACGGTCGCTTCACGCCCGAGCAGCGCGAGCTGTACGACATTGTGCTGGCCGCGCAGTTGGCGGCCATCGAGGAAGTGCGGCCGGGCAAATCGTTCGAGGCCTATCACCTTGCCGCCGTGCGCGTTCTGACCCAGGGGCTGATCCGGCTCGGCCTGCTCAAGGGCAGCCTGAGGTCAAACCTCGAATCGCACAGCTACCGCAAGTTCTACATGCACAAGACCGGGCACTGGCTGGGCCTCGACGTGCACGATGTCGGCGACTATCGGGTGGATGGCGAGTTCCGGGAACTGGAACCCGGCATGGTCGTCACCGTGGAACCCGGCCTCTACATCAGCCCGGACCTGAAAGGCGTACCGGCACGCTATCGCGGCATCGGCATCCGCATCGAGGATGACGTGATCGTCACCTCCGGCGAACCGGAAGTGATTTCCGCCGGCGTACCCAAGGACGCGGACGAGATCGAAGCGCTGATGGCTTTGCGTCCGGCCAGGGAAAGCGCTGGACCGGTTTGACCACGCGCCATGGGCAAAGCCCTTCTGATGCACCGCAGTCGCCCTGGAATCACCGATCGCGTGCGCCGTCGGTCAAGAGACGATGTGGCGGAATGCGCAGAGCTGGACTTCGCATCTGTGCAGGCGCCAGACCGAATATCGGCTGGCGTGGGCAATCTTGCCTGTCACGCCAACCCCGCCAGGGCTAACCTTGCGAAAATCTTCTCGCTACCGCGGCATCCGCATCGAGGACGACGCGGAGAATACGTCGGGTGAGCCCGCCGTGATGTCCAGCACGCGACCCAAGGCAGCGGGTGAAATCGAAGCCTTGCTGACCAGGCGTTGATCCTTCAATGCAACCGGCTTCAAGGCTTCGCGATCCTGGGCAAATGCCAATGTCTCGGTACGCCTGGCGCCTGCATAACGGTGCGCCCAGTACGGCGTGGACAGGCGGCTGATGCTGACCCGCTTGCCGCGCGAGGGCGCATGGATGAATTCGCCGTCACCCAGATAAATGCCGACATGCGAGACCCGCTTGCCACGCGTCTTGAAGAAAACCAGATCCCCGCTCTGCAACTCGTCCCGGTTGATGCCAAGCCCGGCCTCAAACTGCGCTGCCGAAGTACTCGGCAAGCTCAGACCGATGCCCTGATTGAAGACATAGCTTACGAAGCCACTGCAATCAAATCCGCTGGATGGCGTTCGGCCACCTTTGCGGTAGCGGATATCCCTGAGCTGGTTGGCAAGATCCAGCACGCGTTGCACGGGGGATGCCGCTGCGCGCACCGGGTTTGTCGCGGGCCCCGCCACAACGGCGGCACGCGGCACTTCCAGGTGCATCCTTGAATCCTGCGAGGTCAGGGCGCTGATCGAGCCGAGCCAGGGCGCTGTGGTCTCGGCCAAGGCGTTTCCGGCCAGCAACAGGCACGGCAATCCCAACAGGAGCAAGCGACGACGGCATCTGTGCATGGGGATTTTCCGGCGGGTCCAAGGCAACCAGGGAAGCTGCCCGGCTGGAAAATCCGCGAGCGCGGCGAAACTATCAGAGCTGGCGCGCCGGTTTGTTCAATGATGGTTAAATCCGCGGTGCCGGATTGACGCAGACGCCTGGTCTGCGAGCGGGAATGAAGCGGAGGAAACAAAAAACCCCGCACTTGGCGGGGTTTTCGATGCTGCTTGCCGGTTTCCAACAGCCGATGGCTTGGCCCGGATCTGGATTTGGCAGCCCCGGATGGATTCGAACCACCGAATGCCTGAGTCAGAGTCAGGTGCCTTACCGCTTGGCGACGGGGCTATTGACCGATTAGCGCTTCGAGTACTGGGTAGCGCGACGAGCCTTGTGCAGGCCGACCTTCTTGCGCTCGACCTCGCGCGCGTCGCGGGTCACGAACCCGGCCTTGCGCAGCGGAGCCTTGAGCGATTCGTCGTATTCGACGAGCGCACGGGCGATACCGAGGCGGATGGCGCCGGCCTGACCGGTGGTACCGCCGCCGGCAACGCTGACCAGAACGTCGAACTTCTCGGTTGCGTCAACCAGTTGCAGCGGCTGGCGCACGATCATGCGCGCGGTCTCGCGGCCGAAGAATTCGTCCAGCGCCTTGCCGTTCACCGTGATCGCCCCGCTGCCCTTGCGCAGGAACACGCGCGCGGCGGAGGACTTGCGGCGGCCGGTGCCATAGTTCTGTTGAATTGCCATGAGATTGCTCTTGCTGAAAAGTGCGGCCAGGGTTGGTCGCGTTCATGCGCGGGGACCGCGCACTGGATTAAATGTCGAGAACCTGCGGTTGCTGCGCGGCGTGCGGGTGATTCGGACCCGCGTAAACCTTCAGCTTGCGGTACATGGCCCGACCCAGCGGGTTCTTCGGCAGCATGCCCTTGACCGCGATCTCGATCACGCGCTCCGGATGGGTGGCCAGCATGTCCTTGAGCGAGGTCGTCTTCAGATTGCCGATGTGCCCGGTGAAGCGGTGGTAATTCTTGTCGTCCAGCTTGTTGCCGGTGACCGCGATCTTTTCCGCGTTGACCACGACCAGAAAATCGCCGGTATCGACGTGCGTGGTGTAGACCGGCTTGTGCTTGCCCTTCAAACGACGCGCAAGCTCGGTCGACAGGCGACCCAGCGTCTTGTTGGTTGCGTCGACGATGTACCAGTCGCGCTTGACGCTGTCTGGCTTGGCGCTGATCGTTTTCATAACTGAACCTTGGGGGCCCGAAAATGGGCCTGGATGCGGCGAAAGGCGCGGGAGAATATAGGAACCCCACGCGACACGCAAGACGGCGACCCGGTTTCCGGCCCGCGCAGTGAGCCGCGAATGATAGCATCAAACGATGCCCGACACGAGCCAAATGCCAGCAAATACCGAGTTTCTGGCGCTTACCGACCAATGCGTAATGTGCGGCCTGTGCCTGCCGCACTGCCCGACCTATCGTTTGGAAAAGCACGAGGCGGAGTCGCCGCGCGGGCGCATTGCCATGGCCCGGCTGGTGGCAAGCGGACAATTGGCCCCCTCGGCAAGCACCATTGCGCATCTGGATCATTGCCTGGGCTGCCTCGCCTGCGAAGTGGTTTGTCCATCCGGCGTGCGCTATGAGCAGATCCTGGTGCACAGCCGCGCCCTGCTTGAGCCGTCCCGTCCTGCCTCCCTTCGGCGCTGGCGCTGGCTGCATGATCCTGCCCGCCTGCGCTTCCTCGCCCGCATCGGCAGGCCTTTACAGGCCTTCCGCTGGGCACCCTGGCTGGGTCGGCTGCTGCCCGGCACTTCCAGATTGGGCCGGATCCTGCGCGAAATGCCTCGACCGCCGGAAAATCTGCCCGCGCCCAAGCCACGCCAAGCCTCCATGCCCCCGCGCGGATCGCTCACCCTTTTCGCAGGTTGCCTTGGCCATGTGCTGGACCGCGATACCCTGGATGCTGCCCGCAGCCTGTTGGCAGCACTGGGTTATCGCGTGATCGAGCCGGCCGGCTCACCCTGCTGCGGGGCATTGGCCCTGCATGCCGGAGATGCCGAAGACGCGGCCCGCCAGACCCATCACACGCGAGGCGTTCTCGAAACGAGCCCTGCGGATGCGGTTCTGGTCATTGCCAGTGGCTGCCTGCGCAGCCTGCGCGACCACACCATGCAGGGCTCCACGCTGCGGGTGGAGGATGTGCTGGCCTTCCTGGCTGCCGATGATCAGTTCGCCAGTCTCGGGTTTCGCCCGCTGCCACGACGCGTTGCCGTGATGGTTCCGTGCAGCCAGATCGCCAATGGCGCGGGCAGCGCCCCGATCAAGAGCCTGCTCAGCCGCATTCCCCAGCTTGAGGTACAACTGATGCCCGAGCAGCCGCGCTGCTGCGGTGCTGCCGGCAACTACTTCATCGAAAACCCGAACCAGGCCGATCGCCTGCGTGGGGAAAAACTCGATCAACTGGACGCACTCAAGGCAGACCTGGTGCTGACCAGCAATATCGGTTGCCGCATTTTCCTCGACAACGGTCTGCGTCACCAGGGCAGGAACATCCCGGTCCTGCATCCGCTAACCTTGCTGGCACGCCAGTTGGAACCCTGAAAGCGATGAAGGCACGAACACTCACCCCCCTCGACCGCGTGCTGGTGGAAATCGAACGCGCCCTCGGCAGCGCCCTGGACTCCCGTCCCGTCGCCCGCCGCTCATCGCCAGCCGAGGGCATCGAGGACACCGTGTTGTCGGAAACGGAACGCCGTCATGCCGGTGGCCTGATGCGCATCAACCATGTTGGCGAAGTCTGCGCGCAGGCCCTGTACTCGGGACAGGCGGCAGCTACACGCAGCGATGGCCTGCGCAGCCAGTTGCTCGAAGCGGCCGCGGAGGAAACCGATCACTTGGCCTGGTGCGGGGAGCGCCTGGAAGAGTTGGGTGACCGTCCCAGCCTGCTCAACCCGCTGTGGTATGGCGGTGCCTATGCCATCGGCGCAGTGGCGGGTCTGATCGGTGATTCCCTGAGCCTTGGCTTCGTGCTGGAAACCGAGCGCCAGGTCGAGGCGCATCTCGAGGGTCATCTGAAGAAGCTGCCGGAAGCCGACCAACGCAGCCGCGCCATCGTCAGCCAGATGAAGGAAGACGAAGCCCGCCATGCCGCCAACGCGCTGGCTGCGGGCGCCGCAGAACTGCCTGGTCCGCTGCCGGATCTGATGCGCGCAGCCGCAAATCTGATGCGGGCCGTGGCGTATCGGGTCTGAAGCCGGGATTCGGGACGCGGAGCTCGAGACGCGGGAATGAGCTTGGCGTTTGCGCTGACCGTGCGCTTACACGACAGCGGCTGGGTAGGTCGGGTTTCAACCCGACGCTTTCGCAAGGCCGTGTCGGGCTGAAGCCCAACCTACAGAGGCTTTGTGAGGACATCGCGTTGCGTTCCCGGGGTTGTTGGTCAGAGCAACCACCTTGCGGCGTGAACACGTGAACAGCGGTCGCTGGGGGCGATTCCAGAATCCCGGCTTTCAACAGCCGAACAGCTGGTCATCTGTCAACCGCAACCAAGAACTCCCCTCTCCCGCTGGCGGGAGAGGGTCAGGGTGAGGGTGGTGCAACACGCAAGCTCAAGACTTCCAAAAAGCCCTGGCCGCACCCTCACCCGCCGCTGCGCGTTGCGCCTCTCCCGCTGGCGGGAGAGGGTCAGGGTGAGGGTGGTGCAACACGCAAGCACAAGACTTCCAAAAAGCCCTGGCCGCACCCTCACCCACCGCTGCGCGTCGGCCTCTCCTTTATGCCCTCTGGGTACGCCCGCGGGAGAGGCAAAAATATACCGAACCCGGCTTTCAACGGCCGGACGGCTGGTCATCCCTGCTCTTAGGGAAACTCTGATTCAATCCAACCTTCGTCGTTCCCGCGAAGGCGGGAACCCAGCGACTTTTTCACAACTCGTTGAAATGCAAAGGCACTGGATCCCGGATATCGCTTCGCGATTCCGGGATGACGAGCAAAATCAGAGTTTCCTTAGGCCAGATTGCGGCCGTGGAACAGCTCCTCGATCTCGCGCTTGACCAGGGTTTCGATGCGCTGGCGTTCCTTGAATGACAAATCGTCGGAGTGCGCCTCGAACAGATAGGTGTCGAGGTCGAAGTC
>SHNG01000089.1 GCA_004295005.1 Gammaproteobacteria bacterium | reverse complement strand
GTGCCGAGCACGGTTTCGACATCGCCACCACGCAGGCGAATGCGGCGGATGCAGTGGTTGCCGCGGTCGGCCACGTAGAGAAAATCGTCACGCAGGGCGAGGCCCTGGGGATCGCGGAATCCGCATTGCTCGTCACGACCATCCCAGTATCCCGGATCCGACGAGCCGAACTGACGCTGGATGCGTCCATCGTGCTTGCATTCGATGACGCGATGGTGGCCGCTGTCGGCAATGTAGAGGTACTCGTCGGTGGCCAGCACCTTGCCGGGAAACAACAGGGCTTCGCGCGGCTCCGGACGAGATGCCGTGGGTGCCGCCTCGTACTCGCGCAAATCGCGCTCTGCCGCCTCGTCGAGCAGGCGACCAACGATTTCATCCAGCTCCACCCGGTGTCCTTCACCCGCAATGATTGAGGCGACCTGGCCTTCGGCATCGATCACAACCACGCTCGGCCAGGCATCAATGGAAAACTGCCGCCACAATGCATGCTGCGCATCGTTGGCAACCGGATGCCGGATCTGCAGGCGATTGACCGCCTTGAGCACCACGCTTGCATCACGCTGGTGCGGATACTTCGGCGTGTGCACGCCGATGACGGTCAGGCCGTCGTGATAGCGGCTCTCCAGATGGGCAAGATCCGGCAGCAGGTTCCAGCAGTGGACGTTGTCGTAGCTCCAGAACCAGAGCAGCACGACACGACCACGCAGGCCCGACATCAGGGGCGCATCACTGACGTTGACCCATTCGAGTCCTGCTGGAAACTCGGGCGCTGGCAGGCGGGAGACCATGCGTGTCCTGTGGCTGGGGTTGCTGGCGCCTGGCAAATGCAGGCGCTCCGGGTCCGATTATGACCCAGACAAACGTTCGATCAACGCCCCGATTCCATCACGGGCCAGATCCAGGGCACGCTGGAAATCCGCCGGCCCTCCGTAGTAGGGGTCGGGAAGTTCGACCGGCCCGTCGATTCCCGCGAAAGGCAGGAACAAAGCAACCCGCTCGCGGGCCGCCTCCGGCGCGATATCCAGCAAGGCGCGAAGATTGATCCGGTCCATCACCAGCAAATGGTCGAAACGACGGAAATCCGCCGCGCAAACCTGGCGTGCACGGTGACTGGCAAGGGGATAGCCGTTGGCTTCGGCGATGGCAATCGAACGTCTGTCCGCGCCGGCGCCGACGTGGTAGTCCTCGGTTCCCGCCGAGTCGACTTCAACGGAAAAACCCGCACGGGCAAACTCGACACGCGCCACGGCGGCCACCGTCGGCGAGCGACAAATATTGCCCATGCACACGAACAGCAGCTTCATTGTTCGGCTGACGCCAACAGTTCCCGCTCGACCCGCGCCAGGTCCGCTTCGGTATCGACTCCCGCAGGGAACATCTCCGGTGCCATGGCAGCATGGATGGCATGCCCGTGTTCGAGCGCGCGCAACTGTTCCAGCGACTCGGCGATTTCCAGGGGCGTGCGCGGCAAGGAGGCAAAGCGGCCGAGGAATCCCGCGCGATAGGCATAGATGCCGATGTGGCGCAGGAAGGGCACCTGCGAAGGCAACACATGGCGGTCCGCTGCCATGGCATCGCGCGCCCAGGGAATCGGCGCACGGCTGAAATACAGTGCATTGCCGTTGTCAGCGCGCACCAGCTTCACGCAGTTCGGATCGAACAGCTCATCAATCGACCGGATCGGTGTTGCCAGGGTCGCCATCGGCGCCGAACTGGCTGCCAGCGCCTGGGCCACTGCCCGGATGCCACTCACCGGCGCCTGCGGTTCATCGCCCTGCAGGTTGACGACGATCAGGTTCTCTTGCCACGCCCTCAGGCGCGCCAACTCGGCAAGCCGATCGGTGCCGGAGGCGTGATCGGCCCGGGTCATCAGCACATCAACCCCGTTGCCATCCAACGCATCGGCGATGCGCGCATCATCCGTGGCAACCACCACCTCGCGCGCACCGGCAGCCAGCGCACGCTGGCATACGCGCACGATCATGGGAATGCCGGCAATCCTGCGCAGCGGCTTGCCGGGCAGGCGCTGGGATGCATAGCGCGCGGGGATGGCAACCACGAATTCCGGGAAGTCCGACATGAGCACATCTCGCCTGAACACAGAACAAAAGAGTATTCGACAGTGATCGGTGAAAACAGTGGTGGCCTGTACAATGCGCGCTCCCCGAGCAGCAGCAACTGGTGATGAACGGTTCGACCGGCGTGAAATCCGCGCTGCCCCTGCGCGCCGCCTTGCTGATGGCTGCGAGCTCCAGTCTGTTCGGCATGATGGCCATCGCCATCCGCTATGCATCCCACCAGCAGCATCCGTTCGAGATTGCCTTCTTCCGCTGCCTGTTCGGTGCCCTGTTCGCCCTGCCCCTGCTGCGCGTGCACGGTCTCGAGCTGTTGCGCACGCGTCGCCTCGGCTTTTACATCGTGCGCTGTGCCGCTGGCATCGTTTCCATGTTGTGCGGATTCTGGGCGCTGGTGCACCTGCCGCTGGCCCAGGCGGTTGCCTTGTCGTATTCAACACCCTTGTTCGTCACCATCGGTGCCGTACTCCTGCTGGGCGAAGTCGTTCGCATGCGGCGCTGGAGCGCGGTGATTGCGGGATTCATAGGCGTACTCGTGATCGTCAGGCCCACGGCAGTGGACTTCAGCAGCGCCACCCTGATCGCCCTGCTTGCCGCAGCCATCAGCGGCGGCGTGACCATCAGCATCAAGTACCTGTCGCGGACCGATCCGGCTGATCGCATCGTCATCCTGACCACCTTGCTCTGGGTTCCGCTCAGCTTGCCGTTCGCACTGACCGTCTGGAAATGGCCGGATGCCGCAACCTGGCCGTGGCTGGTCCTGTCCGGAGGTTTGGGTACCGCAGGCCACTACTGCTGGACGCGCGCGCTCAAGTTGGCGGAAGCCTCGGCGCTTGCACCCCTGAGTTACCTGCAACTGCTGGTGGTCGGCACACTGGCCTGGTTGCTGTTTGGCGAGGTGATCGACAACTACACAGCAACCGGGGCCGCCATCGTCATCGCCGCCAGCCTGTACATCGCCCGACGTGAAGCGCGCGTGGCCCGCGAACTCAACAAGGATGAAACCGTCGCCAGGCAGACGCCCAACCTCTGAATCGGGCAATGTCGATCAAACTCGCGCGGCCACCTTCTTTTGCAGCCACCACAGCGGTGCACTGATCGCGAGCCAGGCCAGGAACCACGGCCATCCG
This sequence comes from Gammaproteobacteria bacterium, assembly GCA_004295005.1. Lineage (GTDB taxonomy): Bacteria > Pseudomonadota > Gammaproteobacteria > Xanthomonadales > Rhodanobacteraceae > Dokdonella. Next base: position 3,593 of record SHNG01000089.1, on the reverse strand, counting down.
GGCAAGCGGGTAGCAACCTTCCACGGGGGAATTTCAGGCTCGATCAACTGACGGGTTGCCTCGCGAATCTCGGCCTTGCGCAGCGACTGTCCCTCATCTGCCGTGTGCACGAACACCGGCCATGCTCCGTTTTCGTCGCGCACGCTGTTCCAGCCAGCGGACGACGGCCACCACGACGCACAACCCGAGCCGCCAGACTCCACCAGCAATTCGGATTGCTTGCCCTCGGGATCAATCACCTTCGCCATGCTCTGCAAACCGCAAACCTGGCTGCGCTCGTCCACCCGTGCCCACCGCGGAAGTTCAGGTTCCCGCGTGCCGCGCGCCCGAGCGAGCGTGGAGAACACGCGACTCCAAAGCGTTCCGTATCGGCTGCCCTGTCCGGCCAATTGCAAGCGGAAACTGTCACGCGGCAACCAGATGCCAATCCTTCCCTGCCCAAGGCCATGCCAGGCCGCCAACAGAGTGACATCGTCGGCCCTGAGCAACGGCGCCAGTCCCGCATCGGCAATGGCAAGTGCAGGTCGATCATGCCCAACTGTGATCTGCAAAGCGTCTGTCGGCTGCGCATCGTCCTTGGCTGCGGTGGCCTGCAGGTTCAAACCCAGCTCGCGCCAGTCGGCAAGCACCGCAGCCGCTGGATTCGTGCTGACCCGCAGCAGCAAGCCGAGGCCCGAGCGCACTGCCTCATCGATATCGCGCTTCTGGCGGGCCGAAAGTCCGGCCCATGCACGTTCATCCACGATCAGGAGATCAATCTCGGCAAGACTTGCAGGACCGAGATCCACCAATTGCCCACGTTGTTCTATGCCGCGACTCAAGCGGATCTCACTGGCCATCTGGTGGCCCGCATCGAGCGCCCAGCGACGCAAGTACTTGGATTCCGCATCCGGCGCACCCGCAACAATCACGCCACGCACTGCACCCGGCACGCGCACGCGCAATGGAAGCGAAACAACCTCGACTTCGGCCTCCTTGGCATCAAGCAGTCGCAACCGCCAGGTCTCCGTACCCGGAACGCGCGATACCGCCGACAACTGGAATTGTCCGTGTTCATCAATTGTCGCCGTCGCCGCCTTGGCCCCGGCGCGATCAAGCAGTTCGACATGCGCAGAGGGAACGCCCTCGACACGTCCGCCAACGCTCCAGAGCACGCCTGAATCCACCGCTGCCGGAAAATCGAGCGCAACAAATCCAGGCGGCGCTGCCGATGGCTCGAAGGAAAGCGCCCGCACACCCACCGCATCTCGATCACGAGCCGGCAGCCCATCACCCAGCACGCGCAACGCGGCAACCCGCGGCAGCTTGCGCAATGCGGTGGCAAGATCGGGGCTGCGCATGATCCAATCCCCCGCCACCTCGACGCCCGGCAAGGCGACGGCCATCTGTCGTGGATCCAGGTCACGCAACTGCTTTGTATCGACGCCGGGAGTGAGTACCAGCAGGTTTTGCGGCGCCTGCACGATCAATGGCGGAAACAAGGTCAGCGCCAGCAGCACGGCGCCGAGAAGCTGGCCCGCAACCAGCAGCCAACGCCAGCGCGTTGCCTGCGCAAGGTTTTGGTACACGCCGAAGGCGCAGGCAATGCCGACCAACACCATGCAGGCCAGTTGCAGGCTCATGGCGACTCCTGCGGATTCAACAAATCGAGGTAGTGGCGCCCCTGCTCATCAGGTCGCTCGCGCAGCGTCGTGGTCGCTGGCGACACCGGAAGCTCCTTCCACAAGGCGTCGAGCAAACGCGTGCGACAGTCGGCGCAATCCGCTTGTCTGCGCAGTGCATCGATACCCGCACGCAAACCCAGGGCATCACCGACCAGCCTGGGGTTTGCCCGCAGCCACTCCTCGAAGGCATCCAGGTCTGCCGCATGGCCAGCCAGCAACTCGCGGTACAGCCGGTCAACGGGGGCGCGCTCGGATTCGGCCGTTGCGAGAACGCCCGGCCGATCACGCACATCCTTGCGTTCTCCGCTGAGACGTCGGCTTTCATCCACCGGTGGCAATTCCAGGCCAACGCGAGCAAGGTAGATGCGCGAGGCCTGCTGCACCTGCTTTATGAAATCGAGTGCGCGATTCTCGAATGGCAAGGCCTTCTCCGCCTCGCCCATGCGCAGGTGCAACTCGGCCTGCCACATCTCGGACAACGCGGACTTGAGCAGTCTCTTCGTCTGCGGATCCAGCAAGGTCGCCGCTTCGGAATGATCATGGGTATGCCCGAATTGGGCCACGACATCGCCTTCATTGCCGAACCGCGTGGGAGCCTTGTCGTGATCGTGGTCCCCACTCAGGGCATCCTGCCGGGTGGCCTCTTTTGCGTGGGAATCTTCGTCTTCCCCATGCGCGGAAGACTCCGGCCTTGCGCCGGACTCGAACTCCTCGCCGAGGAACTGCCCATAACGCAGGCGCAGGATCTTCTGATCTACCCCGATGGCATCCGAACGCCCGAGGAAGTCATCCGCTGCCAACTGCGCGCGCTGTGCGATGAGCGCCTCGGTGTCAATGATGATCTGGCGCTGGCTGCGGAAATAGGCTGGCATCACTTTCTGCACCAGGCCATCGATGCCGGTGGTCTCGACATCGAGCTCCTTGGGCCAGCGCAGGATGAAACTCGCGCTGCGCGCACGGTTCGCCCGTGGTTCGCGATTGTCGCTGGCCTCCACCTGCACGATCAGGTCATCGCCCGCGGCAAGGCCCAGTTGCGAAAGCCCGAGGACATGACGGTAGCTGCGATGGCGCGGCTCGCCACCCGATTCCGGGCGCAAGCGCAGTTTGCGTTCGCTGACGGCAACCTGCTCGCCACTGCCTTGCACGAGGGTGATCTGCAAATCCACATGGGCCACGCCGTAATCATCATCCACGACCAAGGCCAGCGGCCAGCGATCCTGCCCCGCCTCACGCAGGCTGAGGCTGCGCTCGGGATTGGAAACATGGATTTGCGGTGCCTCATCCGGTACTGCATCCAGTCGATTGAGGCGATCAAACCCAGGCGCCAACGCAGGTTGCGTGACGATTCGATAGAGCACAGATTGCTCCAGGTGAAGCTCCGCATCCCAGGCTTCGCCATTGCGCGTCATCGCGATCTCGTCACCATCGATGTACTGCAATTGGACGGCATCCGGTTGCGGATCAAAGCGCAAGCTCCAACGCAATCGCGAGCCTTGCAAGGCCTTCACGTCCAGGCCGGCTTCCTCGCGATCTGCAATACCGGCATATGCCGGCGCCATCACCACCACCCTGGAGCCAAGCACCTTCACGGGTACGTGCGTAGCGGAGTCGCTGCTTGCAACGCTGTCGACGGTTGGCGCAGGCGCATTGCTCGCGGCCGGTCGCCATCCTGAAGCCAGCACAATCAAGCCCGCGATGACCATGGAAGCCGCCAGGTGCCACCCGGGCCAGGGCCTGCGCAGGTCGGGCAAGTCCAATTGCCGCAAGCGATCTTCAATGCGCTGCTGCTGTAGCCGCTGCAAGCTGCCGAGCCCGAAGCGATCACGCAGCAAAAGTCCACTGCTGTCCTCAAGTTGCACCAACGAAGCATCGAGCCGGTTCGACACATGAACAAGGCTGATCCGACGCAGGCATCGCATCAGCCAGAGC
>SHNG01000137.1 GCA_004295005.1 Gammaproteobacteria bacterium | reverse complement strand
TGGGCGGATCGCAGCGATGGCGAGAATTCCTATCCAGGCATGCTCGCCTGGGCCGACCGCTTCGTGGTCAGCGCCGATTCGGTCAACATGATTTCCGAAGCCTGCGCTACCGGAAAACCCGTGCATGCCTTCGCCCCGAAACCGGTTGCCGGCAAGCTTGCCCGCTTTCATGATGCCCTTCGCGAGGCTGGTTACTTGTGCGCGCCGGATGCGGATGCGCCCATTGCGCAACAGCCCTTGCGCGAACTGCCCGAGGTGGTGCAGCGCGTGCGTGAATTGCGGGAAGCCCGCGCGCCTTGCTCCCCCTCTCCCGCTGGCGGGAGAGGGTCAGGGTGAGGGTGGTGCAACACGCAATTGAAATGTTTCAAGCAAGCGCAGGCCCCCACCCTCACCCGCCGCTGCGCGTCGGCCTGTCCCGCGGGCGGGAGAGGCGAAAAAGCATAGCTCCCCGATCCCCGATCCCCGATCCCCGATCCCCGATCCCCGATCCCCGATCCCCGCTCCCCGATCCCCGATCAATCAAACGCCAGGTCCAGTTCGCGCGCGACGGCCAGCACTTGCGCGCAGGCCGCATCGAGCGGTGCGTCGCGATTGACCAGGCGGGGTTGTGCATCCAACTTGCTGGCGAGTGAGCGCGACAACATCAGTGCATGCGCAGAGGTCATAGTTTCGGCTTGCGCCGGCGTGAGCAGGCTGAGCCGGGCGGCAGCTTGAATCAAGTCCAGCGTGTGCGTGGCTGCCAGCAATGCAGGCTGTCGCGGTGCATGCTCCAGCACGATGGCCTGCATCAGGAACTCGATATCCACCAATGCGCCGAGGCCCTGTTTCAGATCGAGGCGGAGCGCATCCGAACGATCACTCTCCTGACGCCAGCGCGTGCGCATCTCGACAATCTGCCGATGCAGTTGCGCGCCCTGCCCACGCGCCTGAAGCGCGTTCGCGCGAACCTCTGCAAAGAGGCGGCCCAAGCCCACATCACCGGCCACGGCACGAGCGCGCACAAGAGCCTGGTGCTCCCAGGTCCAGGCGCGCGCCTGCTGGTAGGCGGCATAGGCGTCGAAGCTGCTGACCAGCAAACCGGATCCGCCATCCGGTCGCAGTCGCACGTCAATGTCATACAAATTTCCGGAGCGTGTCGGCATGCTGAGCATGTGGACAAACCGTTGCGCCAGGCGCGCGTAGTAACGACTGCCTTCGAGCGGCTTGGCGCCATCGGATTCAAGCGTGGCGTGCGCGCTGTCGTAAATGAAGACCAGGTCAAGGTCGGAACCAAAGCCCAGCTCCATGCCGCCCAGGCTGCCGTAGCCAATCACGGCCATGGCGGTTCCATCACCCGGACGATCAGCCAGGCGGCCGTGTACCGCAATCAGGTCGCGCTCGGCAATGCGCAGCGCAGTCGCCAGCACCGCTTCGGCGACATCGGTCAACGAGCGTGCGGCAGCGACCGCGTCGATGCGCCCGCCAAGGAAAGCCAGGCCCACGTGAAACTGCACGGCCAGTCGTTGCTCCTGCAGAAGCTCGACCTCGCGTTCCAGGTCCGGCTCGTGCACTGCGCCCAGACGACGCGCCATTTCCGCTTCGATCTGTTCGCGACTGGGTGGCAACTCCTGGCCGCGATCAATCAGCAATTCATCAAGCAGCAAGGGATGGGCGATGACCCGATCCGCGAGCAAGGCGCTGGCGGCAAACACCGAGGCCAGGCGACGCAAGGCGGCGGGTTGTTCATCCAGCAAGGCGAGGTAGGCGGAGCGTCGCGCCACCGCCTGCACCAGACCAATCAGGCGCACCAGGCAGGCGCTCGGCGCCGGGCTTCGTGCTGCCGCATTGAGCAAGGCCGGCATGATGCGATCGATGCGCTCACGCGAACGTGCCGATGCGGCGCGCAAGACGGGACTGCCGAGAAAACCGCGCAAGGCTTCCAGTACCAGCTGCACCGGTTCAAAGCCGGCGGCGGCAAAGGCCTCGCCGTCGATCTGCTCGGCACTCGCGCGCTGCCACAGACCGTCGCACGATGCTGCGGTGTCGCTGCTGCGCTGGTTGTCACTCGCCGCCATCACGGTCTTGAATTCATCGCTGACCAGTGTGCGATGGCGATCCAGTTCGGCCGCAAGTTCAGCCGCTCCGGCAAAACCGAGCGCCAGCGCAATGCGCTCGCGGGCCAGCGCGTCATCCGGCAATTCATGGGTCTGCGCGTCGGCAAACATCTGTACGCGATTTTCGACCCGGCGCAGCAGTCGATAGGCATCCAGCAAGCCCCTGGCGCGTTTTGCGTTGATCAGTCCGAGTTGTTCGCAAGCCGCGAGGGCAACCTGCAATCCACGCACGCGCAGGGACGGCTCGCGCCCACCACGGATCAACTGGATCAACTGCACGATGAACTCGATCTCGCGAATGCCGCCAGGACCGAGCTTGAGATTTTCTGCAAGATCCTTGCGCGCGACTTCGGCGTCGATCAGCGCCTTCATTTCGCGCATGCCGGCAAAGGCCGTGTAATCGAAATAGCGACGAAACACGAAGGGCCGCAAGGTCGCCAGCAGGCGGTTGCCGGCCGCCTTGTCGCCGGCCACCGGGCGCGCCTTGATCCAGGCGTAGCGCTCCCAGTCGCGGCCTTCGCGCTGGTAGTACTGCTCCATGGCGGTGAACGACAGGGCAATGCGACCGGCATTGCCGAATGGCCGCAAGCGCAGATCGACCCGGTACGCGTAACCCTCGCGCTCGCGGTCGGCCAGCAGCGAGATCAGATGCTGGCACAGGCGCGCGTACCAGACTTCGGCATCCAGCGGGCGATGGCCATCACTGCTGCCCGGCTCGTCGTAAGCCAGCACCAGGTCGATGTCGGATGAAAAATTGAGCTCGCTGCCGCCAAGTTTGCCCAGCGCCAGCACAACCAGGCGCTGTACCTCGCCACGCGCATTGCGCACCACCCCATGACGTGCCGCCAACTGGCGCTCGGCATGGCGCAGCGCGGTTTCCAGACACACCTCGGCGAGCACGCTGGCTCCGGTGAGGGTGGTTTCAATGCCATCCACGTGATTGACATCACGCCAGATCAGGCGAATTGCCTCGCGTCGGCGGAAGCGGCGCAGCTCAGCGCGAAACTCCTCGTCACCCAAGGCCATGGCGAACGGCGCCACACGCGCATCGGCGTGGCGCGGATCGTTCATCAGGCGAACCAGTTCAGGGCCGAGCAGACCCGGATCCTGGAGAAAGCTCTCGAAGGCAAAATCACTGGCCAACAGCACCCGTTCCAGGTGGCTGTCGACGCCGGCATCGTCATAAAACGGCACTCCCGCGTCGCGGCACAGCGCATCGAGCCGAGACATGCGCGAATCCAGCAATTGGTGAATGGCCTGCGGCCGGGCGCGTAGGGACATGCCGCGATTCTGGCATCCACCTTGCATTGTCACCAGCCGGCCCGGGTCGGTGCACAGAGACCTGCCCAGTTCACCCTATACTCAGCAGGTTTCAGGATGATGTCGCACCCCGCCCTTCCCTCTTGCCACCGGCCACCACGATGACTTCAAAGCTCCGCCCCGCAACAGCCGGGCGCAATGGGCATTGTGCCCTCTGGTTGCTGCTGCTGGTGGTGCTGTTTGCGCTCGGCGTGGAACGCCTGGATCCCGCATTCGGCGGAGCCGTCGGCTTGGCTGATGCGCACGCATGGCAGCTCGCCCTGCTCGGTGCGATACCGTTCCTGCTGGTGGTGTTGCTGGTGTGCGCGTTGACCCGGCGCGTGCTGCTGGCGAGCTGGATTGGTGGCTTGCTGCTGGTGGCCACCTTTGCGGCCAATGCGGTGAAGGTCGAACAACTGGAAATGCCGCTGTTGCCCGGCGACTTTCATTTTCTCCAGGAGATCGGCTCATCCTGGTCACTGTTCTCGCATTACCTCGGTTCCAGCGCAATGCTCCTGCTGGTGGTCGCACTGATCCTGCTCGTGACCTTCGCCCTGGTGCGCGAAACCCCATGGCCGGCCATGTGCGGTTGGCGCCGGCTGGCGCTTGCCACCTTCAGCCTCGTCATGGGCACGGGACTGCTCGCGGGTTGGACGCCGTGGCGCGCGGTCTACAGTGCCGAACGCCTGCAGTTTGCTCCGTGGTCGGTGGTGGACAGCGCGCGCCAGGCGGGCGTCGTCGGCAATTTGGTGCTGTACAACTGGGAGCTGGCACGTCGCCAGAATCTGAAGCCCGACCGCTCCGCCGCCGCGCGCCTGCTGGGCGAGCATGCCGAGGAACTGCGCGCGCGCCAGCACCCCAATCATTCCGGTTGGGCGATGCCAAGCGACACGCGCCCGGACATCGTCATCGTGCAGAGTGAATCCCTGTTCGATCCGGCGCGCCTGCGCAACGCACCCGCGCATACCTACCTGCCGAACTACCATCGCCTGGCCAAGCGCGGCCTGTCCGGTGAAATGTCGGTACCTACCTATGCCGGCGGCACCATACGCACCGAGTTCGAAGTGCTGACCGGACTTGCCCTCGCCTTTTTCCCCGGCGTGCAATATCCGTACTACGAGATTGCCGACCGGCCCATTCCCGGCATCGTGCGAACCCTCGGCAGCCAGGGCTACCGGACAACCGCCATCCATCCCAATACCGGCGTGTTCTGGAATCGTCGCCAGGCTTTCCAGCAGATTGGCTTTGATACGTTCATCGACGATCGCGAGTTTTCCAGGGACGACATTGTCGGCCTGTTCATCGGCGATGCCGCGCTGACCGACAAGGTGCTGGAAAACCTCGATGAGCAGGGTCCGCCGCAACTGCTGTTTGCCATCAGCATGGAAAACCATGGCCCGTTCGACTGGCGGCCCGGCCTCGATGCGCAGCGCCTGAAAAACCTGAAGGTGCCGCCCGATCTCAGTGAAGGTGGCGACTACTGGCTGCGCAACTACCTGTACCTGCTGGAGGATGCCGACAACGAACTCGGTCGCCTCGCTGCGGCGCTGGAAAAGCGCAAGCGCCGCACCTTGCTGCTCTTTTACGGCGATCACCTGCCGGGACTGGGTCCGGTCTATGAGGACATCGGTTTCGCCGATGGTGGCGATGCCAAGTCGCAACCGGTGCCCTGGCTGCTGCTCGACAACGGCCGCGACCTGGTGCAAGGCGCGCCCATGAACACCACCTCATGGATGCTGCCCGGTCTGCTGCTGGAAGCCGCAGGCATCCAGGGCGATCCGTACTTCGCCACGCTCAGCACCCTGCGCGATGCGTTGCCGTCGAATGTGATGAGTGCATCGACCTCCCTGCCCGCCGAGCTGCGCGCGCTCGGCCAGTTGCGCTACCGCGATGAGCTGGAGCCGATCATGCAGAAGGTCCTCGATGGCAGCGACGCAGATCCGGCCTCGACCATTGCGCCATAGACCGGCAACTGCTCCTGCATTGTCTCCCTCTCCCGCTGGCGTACCCGGAGGGCATAAAGGAGAGGGTTGGGGTGAGGGTGGTGCATCAGGCACGCACAAGGTTTTGAGCAAACCCAAGCCCCACCCTCACCCGCGCCCTTGGCGCGACCTCTCCCGCTGGCGGGAGAGGTGATTCAAGACTCTGCGAACTCGCTTATGTTCTCCCTCTCCCGCTGGTGTACCCGGAGGGCATAAGGGAGAGGGTTGGGGTGAGGGTGGTGCGACCCATCCATGGCATCGCCGACAACTGCTCCTCATTTGTCTCCCTCTCCCGCTGGCGGGAGAGGGTTGGGGTGAGGGTGGTGCGACCCATCCATGACATCGCCGACAACTGCTCCTGCGTTGTCGGCATACAGTCCATCCATGACATCGCCGACAACTGCTCCTGCGTTGTCGGCATACAGTCCATCCATGGACATAAAAAAACCCGCCGGGCATTTCTGCCACGGCGGGTTCTCCCTCCCCACGAGTCGATCTCGCAATTACACAATCCTAATGATTTTCTGACATATGCCACGCCGCAGCGCAGCATGAAGTCAGACGCACGCCCCAATTCGCCTACCCTTGGCGTGTGGCAGAGGCCGCCACGTGCTTGCCGACAATGGCTTCGGCTACCCATTCACCGGATTCGACGCCGCCTTCCATGAATCCCTGGTTGTCCAAGGCGCAGTGCTCACCGGCAAAGTGCAGATTGCCCACGGCCTCACCCGGCGCGCCACGCAATGTGGTCCATTGGCCGGGCCGATAGCAGGCATAGCTGCCCAACGTCCACGGATGCGTCGGCCAGTGCATGCGTGCCTGCTGCATACCTTCCCGTGCCGCAGACAGCCCGGGGAAAATGACATCGAGTTCGCGCGCCGCCTTGTCGGCCTGCACCTTCGCGCTACCTTCGCCGATCTCGACGCCATGCTTGCCGCCGACAAAATTGGTCAGGACGCCGGCTGAACCTGCCTGCATGCGGCTGGTTTCCCAAGTCGTTTGCAGCGGCAGGTCGCTGAAGCTGCTGGCCGAACTGGCGTGGCGAGTGCGCCAGATGCGTTCGTTGAAGCCAATCATCAGTTTGGCATTGGTGCCGTAGCCCAATTCGTTGATGGCGCGGCGCTTCACCGCCGGCATTTCCACATCCATGCGCACCCGGCGCAGGGTGGTGAATGGCAGGGCCAGCACCACTCGGCTCGCCTTCACCTCGAAAGCCGCCGCATCGCGCCTGAAACCGAGTCGATAGCTGCCATTGGCTGACTGCGCGATGGATTCCAGCACCGCGCCGGTTTCAATGGCATCGCCGAGCTTGGTTCCCAGCGCCGTGACGATCCGATCGTTGCCGCCGCGCACGTGGAAGCGTTCGTCACTTTCGCCAAAGATGCGAAAGGCCTCGGTGCCGGGATCGATGAAGGTGAGCAGGTTGAGTGCGGACTGCTCATCGCACTCCAGGCCCATCTCGGTGGTGTAGGCCACCTCGATCAACTTGCGCAGCCAACCGGAAGCGCCCTGGCGATCCAGCCATTGGCTGATCGACTCGC
>SHNG01000033.1 GCA_004295005.1 Gammaproteobacteria bacterium | reverse complement strand
CGTACATTGACATGGTCGTCGTCTCCTGTCGTTGGAATGGGCCGAGCCAGAATAGGGTTTCACCCCGTGGACGGCACCGCCAACGTGGGAGGCGGCGACATGAGTCTTCAGGCTTCAGCCCGACACGATGCCGCAGAAGAGCCAAATACGTCGGGTTGAAACCCGACCTGCCAAGGTTTCGTGTGCCCGCTTCAAGCGGAGCAAGCTCCGCTCTACAAGTCCGGCAGGGGACAATTCGGCCCAGGAGCCTGCGCGGCAGAATGAATTCGAAGCGAAACGGCGCTGACGCGATTCAGTGGATCAATCGGAGGGTGCGCATAGCGGACTCTATGCAATCCTGACGATTGATCCAATTCAATCGATGGCAGCGGCGTTGCAGCCCGATGGCTTCTGCCGCGCAGGTTCCTGGCTACGTTAAAATGTCGGGCTGGCTGGAACCAATGACGGGCCGCGGGGTCCGAGCTGGGTTGAACCCGGGGTTTTTTAACTGCAATGAAGGTGTTGCGCGCAATTTTCCTCGTTGTTGGAATCCTGTCTGCCGGCATTGCGATTGCCGCGGAAGGAGCGGCTGCGCGCGCCGCCATCCAGTCGATTGCTCCGCTTCAGCAGGTTCACGCGTTCCGCCGTTCTGCCTTGCCGGGCTATTTCGAGGGCGTGATTGACGGGCAGATGGCCTATGCCAGCGAGGACGGCCGCTATCTGTTGCGCGGAACCGTCAGGGATACCACGGAGCGTGTGGATCTCAGCGAGGCCAGCATGGCGAAGCGACGCCTGCAGGTGCTTGCGGATCTCGGGCAAGCCCAGCGGGTCAGCTTTGCCCCGGCCGCGCCCAAATACCGCCTGACCGTGTTCACCGACGTCGATTGTCCGTTCTGTCGCCGCCTGCACACGCAGATTGACCAGTACAATGCGCTCGGCATTGCCATCGATTACGTGTTCTTCCCGCTGTCCATCCATCCTGGCGCGGATCGCAAGTCGATTGCGGTCTGGTGCGCGAAGGATCGCCAGCACGCCTACTCTGCGGCCGTGATGGGGCAGGTGGTCGCGGGTGCCGGTTGTGACAACCCGCTGGCGCGGATGCGCCAGGCGGGATCCGACATCGGTGTCGGGCAGACCCCAACCGCCATTGCCGAAGACGGTACGGTCATTGACGGCAATGTGCTCATGTCACCCATGCGCCTGCTGTCGAAGCTGAAGGAAATTTCCGCCAATTCCGGTTCCATTCCACCGGCCACAACCGAGGCCGGTTACTGAGGCAACTCCGAGGTAGTCCATGCGTTATCTGTTTTTGCTTGCAAGTGCCCTGTTCAGCCTCAGCGCTTTCGCTGCAACCCCGCAGGAAACCGTGCAGTTGGCGCTGTCGAAACTGGCTCCCCAGGTCAAGGTCGACGCGGTGCAGGAATCCGTGGTGCCCGGTTTCTACGAGGTGCTGATCGGCAGCCAGTTGCTGTACGTCAGCAAGGATGGCCGATTCGTCCTGGATGGCAATGCCATCGACGGCGCGAGCCAGCGCGACATCACCGAGGCCGCGCGAGCCAAGAGCCGCATGGTGCACCTGGCCAAGATCGGCCCGGACAAGCGCATCATCTTTGCGCCCGCCAATGCAAAGTACTCGGTGACCGTGTTCACCGACATCGATTGTCCATTCTGCCGCCGCTTCCACCAGAACATCGCCGAGTACAACAAGCTCGGCATTGCGGTCGAGTACATCTTCATGCCGCTTGACATCCATCCGGGCGCAGACAAGAAGGCTGAGGCCGTGTGGTGTGCGAGTGACCGCAACGCCGCATTCAGCGCGGCCATGAACGGCGCCGACCCCGGCACCGCAACCTGCAAGAACCCCGTCGCCGAAACCACGGCCCTGGCCCATGCCATGGGCATCAATGGCACGCCGACCATGCTTGCGGCGGACGGCAGCCGCATTGCCCCGCAGATTTCCCTGGCACCGGACAAGCTCGTTGTCGAGCTCGAGCACCTGGCCAAAAACCCCATTTCAACGCGCTGAGCGCATTTGTTCCACCGAGGAATTGCAGATGAAATTTTCCATGATCGCCGCGCTTGCCCTGGCCTTCATCGCGCCGCTTGCCCATGCCGCACAAAGTGATGCCGCTGCGCGTGACGCCATCCAGAAACTCGCGCGTGAGCGCAAGGTCGAGGCTTTCGAGAAATCACCCATCCCCGGTTACTACCAGGCGGTGATCGGCAGCCAGATGCTCTACGTCAGTGAAGATGGCCGTTACATCCTGCAAGGCACCCTGTATGACGCGGATGCCAAGCTCGACCTCACCGCCATGCGCATGGCGCGCGTCAATGTCGCCAAACTGGATGCGTATCCGGATGCCAAGCGCATCATCTTCGCGCCCAAGTCCAAGCCGAAGTACACGGTGACCGTGTTCACCGACATCGATTGCGGCTATTGCCGCAAGATGCATTCGCACATTGCCGAGTACAACGAACGCGGCATCCAGGTCGATTACCTGTTCTTCCCGCGCTCTGGCCCGGGCACGCCGTCGTTCAACAAGGCGGTTTCGGTCTGGTGCGCCGCCGACCAGAAAAAGGCGTTCACCGCGGCCAAGGCAGGTTCCGACCCGCAGCCCTTGCAATGCGACAACCCGATTGCCGAGGAATTCCAGCTTGGCATGCAGGTTGGCGTCGATGGTACGCCGGCCGTTTTCGCGCCGGATGGCAGCAAGATCGGTGGCTACCTCACCCCGGATCAATTGCAGGCCCAGTTGGAGCGCGTCGCGGCAATGAACAAGTCCGGATCCTGATTCCGGACGCGGTTGCCAGGAGTCGGGCGGGTGGTTCTCGCCCGACCGGTCGTTCGGCTATCATTCGCCCCCCTTGCGAACCGACTGCCATGATCGTCCTCGACGGCCAGCCGGCCCTTTCCGCGTTTCGAATCGAGCGACTGAACCACGCACTGGCTCGCGATGGCGGGCGCTGTGTGCTGCGTTCGGCTCACCACGTCTATCTGGTTGAAGCCGAAGCCCAGCGCGACCCCGATCTCGCCAGGCTGTGCGAGATCCTCGAAGCCCGGGCGGAAACTCCGCGCAAGGACACCCTGCTGGTGGTTCCGCGCGCGGGCACGATCTCTCCCTGGTCGAGCAAGGCCACCGACATCCTGCGCGGTTGCGGATTTCCGGTGCGCCGGGTCGAGCGGGCGTGCGCGTTTGTCGTCGAACCCATGCCCGAAGCAGGCAGTCCGGCGTGGCTGGCGGTTGCTTCCGCGCTGCATGATCCGATGACCCAAACGGTGCTCGCGGAACGCGGCGGTCTCGAGCAACTGTTCAAGATGGGCGATGCCTTGCCGTTGGAGCGCATCGGCCTGGAGCGCGACGCCATTGCGGCGATCACTTCGGCGAACCAGCGACTCGGCTTGGCGCTCGCCAGCGATGAGATTGCCTATCTCGCCGACAGCTATGCAACGCTCGGGCGTGATCCGACGGATGCCGAGCTCATGATGTTCGCGCAGGCCAATTCGGAACATTGCCGGCACAAGGTATTCAACGCCGAATTCAACATCGACGGCGAGGATCAGCCCCTGTCCTTGTTTGCAATGATCCGCAACACCCACAAGCAGTCACCCGCGCATACCCTGTCCGCGTACAAGGACAACGCCGCCGTGATTGCCGGAGCCGATGCGCAGCGTTTCTTCGCCGTTCCCGATTCGGGCGTGTACGCCGCGCATGGCGAAGCGACTCCCTACGCGATCAAGGTGGAAACGCACAATCATCCCACCGCGATCTCTCCGTTCGCCGGAGCCGCAACCGGCGCCGGCGGTGAAATTCGCGATGAAGGTGCAACCGGTCGCGGCGGTAAGCCAAAAGCCGGCCTGTGCGGGTTTTCGGTGTCGCATTTGCGCATTCCTGGCCTGCCGCGGGCCTGGGAACAGGAGCGCCCGTTGCCGCCGCGCTTCGCCAGTGCATACGAAATCATGCGTGACGGGCCGCTGGGTGCGGCAGCCTTCAACAACGAGTTTGGACGGCCGTGCCTTGGCGGCTATTTCCGCACCTTCGAGCAGGCCACCGATGAAGCCGGCCTACGCCGTGGTTACGACAAGCCGATCATGATTGCCGGTGGACTGGCCAACCTGCGCCAGGCGCATGTCGAGAAGCGCATGCTTGCTCCCGGCGACAAGGTCATCGTGCTGGGCGGACCGGCCATGCTGATCGGCCTCGGCGGTGGCGCCGCGTCTTCGGTGGTGGCTGGCAGCAGTTCTGAAGCCCTCGATTTCGCATCCGTTCAGCGCGACAACGCGGAGATGCAACGGCGTTGCCAGGAAGTGATCGATGCCTGCTGGGCACGTGGCGAAACCAATCCGCTGGTGTCCATCCATGATGTGGGTGCGGGTGGCCTGTCCAACGCGATTCCCGAGCTGCTTAACGATTCCAGTGTGGGCGGCCGGCTTGATCTGCATGCCATTCCCAGCGACGACCCGCACCTGTCGCCCATGCAGATCTGGTGCAACGAATCGCAGGAGCGCTATGTGCTGGGCATACGCCCGACCGAGTTGGAGCTGTTTGCCTCGATCTGCGCCCGCGAGCGCTGCCCATTCGCGGTGGTCGGCGAGGCCACGGCCGAACGCCGCTTGCTGCTGACCGATTCGCGGTTCGCCGATTCCGATTCCCGCCACTATCCCATCGATCTGCCGTTGGACGTGCTGTTTGGCAAGCCGCCACGCATGCAACGCACCACCGAGCGCAGGTCGGGACACCTTTCGGTGATTGCCGACACCGAAGGCCTGGAGTTGAAGGAAGCCATCGAGCGCGTGCTGCGTTTTCCCGCGGTCGGCAGCAAGTCCTTCCTGATCACCATTGGAGACCGCAGCGTCGGCGGGCTGTGCTCGCGCGATCCCATGGTCGGCCCCTGGCAGGTTCCGGTGGCCGATTGCGCGGTCACCTTGAATGACTTCGCTGGTTTCGCCGGTGAAGCCATGGCCATGGGCGAACGCTCGCCCTTGGCCCTGCTCGATGCGGCGGCCTCGGCGCGCATGGCCATTGGCGAATCGCTGACCAACCTGGCGGGGGCGTGCGTTGACCTGGACGAGGTACGCATGTCGGCCAACTGGATGGCGGCCGTTGATCACCCGGGCGAGGATGCCGCCCTGTATGACGCCGTGCATGCAGTTGGCATGCAATTGTGTCCGGCGCTGGGCATCTCGATTCCGGTTGGCAAGGATTCCATGTCGATGCAGGTGTCCTGGAAGCAAGGATCCGAAACACAGCGTACGGTTGCCCCGGTTTCATTGGTGGCAACCGCGTTTGCACGCAATACCGATGCGCGCCGTGTGTTGACTCCGCAATTGCAGCTTGACCAGGGTGCCAGCGAAATCTGGATCATCGATCTCGGTGGCGGACGTGGTCGCCTGGGTGGATCCGTGTTGACCCAGGTTTTCCTGCGTGCGGGTGATCTGCCGCCGGACGTGGATGATCCGGCGCGTCTGCGCGCGTTCTTCAACTTCATGCAGGAAGCCAATGCCGCCGGCTTGCTGCTTGCCTACCACGATCGATCGGATGGGGGTGCCATCGTGGCCCTGATCGAGATGGCGCTGGCCGGGCATTGTGGAATCGACATTGAATTGTCGGGTTGGGCGGACAACATGTTGCGCGCCCTGTTCAATGAAGAACTTGGCGGCCTCGTGCAGATTCGCCAGGCCGATCGCGATGCATTCCAGGCGCTGCTTCTCAAGCACGGGCTGCGCAAGATTTCCGCGCGGGTTGGCGAGCCGAACAGCCAGATGAAGATCAAGGTCCGCCACGACAACGAAAAGGTGGCGAGCTGGAGCTGGAGTGATCTCATGTCGGCATGGTCGGAAACCAGCCATGCCATGCAGCGCCGACGTGACAATCCGGAAAGTGCGGATGCCGAGCTGGCCTGGCGCGTGGACTCGGCCGATCCCGGTATTTCGCCGAGGCTTGGCTTTGATGCGGATGAAGACATCAGCGCGCCCTACCTGAACCTTGCAGCAAGACCGCGGGTTGCGATCCTGCGCGAGCAGGGCGTCAACGGCCAGATTGAAATGGCTGCCGCATTCACCCGCGCCGGCTTCGAGGCCGTGGACGTGCACATGAGCGATCTGCAATCCGCTCGCCATGTGCTCGCGGACTTCAAGGGTTTTGCCGCTTGCGGCGGGTTCAGCTACGGCGACGTGCTGGGTGCCGGACGCGGCTGGGCGGCTTCGATTTTGTACAACGAAAAGCTGCGCGAGCAGTTCGCACGTTTCTTTGCCGACGAATCGCGTTTTGCCCTCGGTGTGTGCAACGGCTGCCAGATGATGTCGGGGCTCAAGCAGATCATCCCCGGCGCTGAAGGCTGGCCGGCATTTGCGCGCAATGCATCCGAGCAGTACGAGGCGCGCCTGGTGACCCTGGGCGTGGAGGAGTCTTCCTCGATCTTCCTCGCCGGCATGCAAGGCTCACGCATTCCGGTTGTCGTCGCGCATGGCGAAGGCCGTACCGATTTCAGCGCTGCTTTGCGGCAGCGCGCCAAGCCGTGCCTGCGCTATGTGGATGGTGCGGGTCGCGCCACCGAACGCTTTCCCTTGAATCCGAATGGTTCTGCCGATGGTGCCGCGGGTTTCAGCGCCGCCAACGGGCGCGTGCTGATCCTGATGCCGCATCCGGAGCGGGTTTTCCGCAGTGCGCAGATGAGTTGGTATCCGCGCGAATGGGGCGAAGCCTCGCCGTGGTTGCGCATGTTCCGCAATGCGCGCAAGTGGGTGAACTGATGAAGGAATCACCAATCCGGGGTCTCGGCCTGCGCGCAGTGCTGTGGCTGCCGCTGAGCTTCTTTCTCTGGTTTTATTTCGCCTCGCCCCTGGTCTGGCCTGTGGTCAAACTGGCCAAGCTCGGCCTGGTGACACTGTGGCCGGACCTGTTCTCCGACGTGGTCCAGAATGGTCACAGCATGGAGGTCACCACGCACCTGCTGGTGAATCAGGTGGCCCCGGATGGGCGCAGCGGCATTGGTGAACTCGTCCTCGTGCAGAACCC